>JAYVNY010000312.1:0-23564 GCA_043758205.1 Akkermansia sp. | reverse complement strand
CTGGCGAGCGGTGTGTTCCTCATCGCATCCATTGGTGCGTTCCGGCTGGATGCAGAAGCGGACGCGTGGAAGCGCAGTTCGGGCACGGGCGGCTTCGCGCTCATCGGCGAGAGCACGCTTCCTATTGTGAAGGATTTGAACACGGCGGAAGGTCGCGATGCGCTCGGGCTGAATGAGAAGATTTTGAAGGACGTGAAGTTCGTCCCGTTCCGCGTGCGCGATGGCGACGACGCGAGCTGCTTGAACTTGAACCGCGCGCAGCAACCGAGGTTGTTGGGGGTGAAGCCGGAATTGCTGACTGAACGAAAGGCTTTCTCTTTTGCCAGCGGCAGAAACTGGTCAGAATTGGCGACCGCCGCGACACCCAACGGAGCGCCGAGCATTGCTCGGCACGAAGCGCCCAACGCCCTGCCGAGCGATGCTCGGCGCTCCGTCCCTGCCATCGGCGACGCCGCTTCCATCCAATGGGCGCTGCACAAAATGATCGGCGACACGCTGCCCTATCGTGACGAGCGCGGGAATGACTTTGATGTGCGGCTCGTCGGCGGGCTGGCGAACTCCATCCTGCAAGGTGCGCTCATCATTGATGAGTCAGAGTTCACGCGGCGGTTTCCAGGCGTGAGCGGTTATCGAATGTTCCTGATTGATTGCCCGTCGAACGCCTTGCCGCAGGTCAGCGCGGAGTTGTCGCGCGCGTTGCAGGACTACGGATTCGAGGTGACGCCGGCGGCGCAACGGCTCGCGGCGTTCAACGCGGTGCAGAACACGTATCTGAGCACGTTTCAGGTGCTGGGCGGGTTGGGCCTGCTGCTCGGCAGCGCGGGTTTGGGCATCGTGGTGCTGCGAAATGTTTTGGAGCGGCGTGGCGAACTGGCGCTGCTCATCGCGGTGGGTTTCCGGCGCGGGCGCGTGCAGAGGCTGGTGCTGGCCGAGCACGCGGCGCTATTGGGCTTGGGACTGATCATCGGCGTGTTGTCGGCGCTGGTGGCGATTCTGCCGAGCCTGCTCTCGCCGCGCGGCGAGCTGCCGGTGATGTCGCTGTCGCTCACGCTGGGTGGCGTGCTGTTGTTTGGATTGATTTCGACCTGGCTCGCCACGCGCGTGGCGGTGCGGGGGAATTTGTTGGAAGGATTACGAAATGAATAAGCATTTTTTTACCGCAGAGACGCAGAGACGCAGAGATGCAGAGAGAAAAGACAAAGAGTGGAAAGCGGAAATATTTTCTCTCTTCCCCCCTCTGCGCCTCTGCGCCTCTGCGGCAAAATTGGTGCTCCTTTCCTGCGCGTGCTTGGGTCTCGCCGCATCCGCCGCCGAGTCCACCAAGCCTCTTTATCAAAACGATTTCTCGACCAACGAAGTCGGCAAGCTCCCTGAAGAAATGCTGCTGCTTGACGGCGGGTTCGCCGTGCAGGAAGTCGCGGGCAACAAAGTGCTCCAGCTTCCCGGCGCGCCGCTGGAGACGTTCGGCGTGCTCTTCGGTCCCACCGAGGCGTCGGGTCTGGCGGTGAGCGTGCGCGTTCACAGCACGAGGAAGGGTAGGCGCGAGCCAGCCTTTGCGCTCGGGCTGAACGGCAACGCGGGCTACAAGCTGCAACTCTCCGCCGCGAAAAAATTCGTCGAGCTTTACAAGGGCGACGACGTGATCGCTTCGACTCCGTTTACCTGGGAATCCGACTCGTGGACGATGCTCAAGCTGCAAGTGCGCAAGGTGAAGGACGGTGAGTTCGCCATCGAGGGCAAGGCATGGAAGCAAGGCACGCCCGAGCCGGCCAAGTGGAGTGTCGCGCACACCGAGACGACCGAGCCGAGCGCCGGCCGTGCCTCCATCTGGGGCAACCCCTTCGCGGGCACGCCGATTGACTTCGATGATCTGGTGGTCAGCGCGGTGAAGTGACCAGCTTGCCGCCGGCATGAACTACGAACTGAGCGAGCACGCCCGTGATGTACTGACCGAGCGGGAGATTCCCATCGAGTGGCTGGAGCGTGCGCTTTTCTCCGCCAGATTGATCCAGCCGCACGGGACGGACACAGAGTCGAACATCGGTTCGCCCTGATTCCAGAGCGCGAGGATCGCGTCTTGCATGTGGTGGTCAACAAACAGGCTGTTCCCGAGCGGGTGGTGACGGTATATTTCGACCGCGGGATGAAAGGCAAATTATGAAGCTGAAAGTGGACGTGAAGGCTGACGCTCTGTACCTGCGGCTCGACGACTCGAAGATCATCGAGTCGTCGGAGGTTTCGCCCGGCATCGTGCTCGATTTCAACGAGCGCAATCAGGTCGTGGGCGTGGAGATACTCGGTCTGTCGAAACGCACGCCGCTCTTGAATGTGCGCGAGCTGCAATTTCAGACGGTGTGACCGCCGGCACGCCGATTGACTTCCATGATCTCGCAGTGACGGCGGTGAAGTAATTTCTCTCCATGAGCAAGCAGTCGAAGACAGTGGTGAGACATTCGCCGGAACAGTTGGCGGAGTTCACCCGGACATAGGGAAACGTTGGCGCGGTCACATTCGACACTGCCTCCACTGCGCGCCGCGTTTGGGTCGTTCAGATTTTTACGTTTGCATCCCGGAATTTTTGTTCGCCGCCTGCAAACGCGCTGCCCTAATCTCTGGCGCACTCGAACGCATTCATGATCCAAGTCGAGAATTTAACCAAGCGCTACGCCGGGCATCGCGCCGTGAACGGACTGACGTTCCGCGTCGCGCCCGGTGAGATCGTTGGCCTGCTCGGGCCGAACGGCGCGGGCAAGACCACGATCATGCGCATCCTTTCCTGCTACATGCCGGCCACCTCCGGCACGGCGCGCGTGGCGGGCTTCGATGTTTTCACCGAGGCGGACGAGGTGCGCCGGCACATCGGCTACATGCCGGAGAACAATCCGCTGCACCGCGAGATGCGCGTGCGCGACTATTTGAAATTCCGCGCCCGTCTGAAAGGGATGAGCAGCGCCCGCTCGCGTGAGCGCGTGGACACCGTGCTGGAACAATGCGGCCTCGGCGACGTGAGCAAGCGCGTCATCGCGCATCTCTCGAAAGGCTACCAGCAGCGCGTCGGCCTCGCGGATGCGCTCTCGCACGAGCCGGATCTGATCATCCTCGACGAGCCGACGGCGGGACTCGATCCGAACCAGATTCGCGCCGTGCGGCAGTTGATCAAAGACCTTGCGGGCAAGCACACCGTGCTGCTCTCCACGCACATTCTGCCCGAGGTCGAGGTGACGTGCAGCCGCGTGCTCATTCTGCACGAGGGCCGCGTGCTCGCGGACGACACGCCGCGCAATCTGGAAAAATTGATGAGCAAGGCCGGCCGCGTGGTCGCGGAAATCGCCGCACCGCTCCACGAGTTGCACGAGGTTTTTGAAAACGCGGTCGAGGTGGAAGATTTCGATCTCTCGCCGGCGGAAGGTGATTACGTGCGTTGCTCGCTCACGGCGCGTCCGGGGCTGGACGTGCGCGAACAGATTTACCGCCTGACGCGCGACCGCGATTGGAAGCTGCGCGAACTCACGCGCAGCGCCCATTCGCTCGAGGACATTTTCGTCCGCATCACGCGGCCCAACCAGGAGGATGAAGTCTGATGCGTGTCTGGCTGACTCTCGTGCGCCGCGAACTGGCCGGCTCCTTCGTCTCGTGGACGGGCTACACGGTCATCGCCGTGGTGGCATTCCTGTTCGGCCTGTCCTTCTGCATCCTGCTCAAGCAGTTGAACCTGAGCGAGGCGGACAAGCCACTCACGGAAGTCTTCTACGATTCGCTGTCCCTGTTCATGTGGATGATTCTGCTGCTGGCCTCGCCGCTCATCACCATGCGCACGTTCGCGCATGAGAAATTCAGCGGCACTTTCGAGACGCTGATGACCACGCCGGTCAGTGACCTGCAAGTGGTGCTTGCGAAATTTTTTGGCGCGCTGTCTTTTTACCTCGTGCTGTGGAGTCCGCTCGTCGGCGGGTTGTTCATCGTGCGGCATTTCAGCAATGACCCCACGGCCATTGATCCCGGCACGCTGGGCAGCACGCTGCTCGGCATCGGCTTGCTCGGCGCGGTGTACATGGCGATGGGCTGCTTCGCCTCGTCGCTCACGCGCAGCCAGATCGTGGCGGCGATGATCGCGCTCGTGCTGGGCGTGTCGCTCTATCTGTTGAGCTTCCTGTCTTACGCGGTGGCGGGGCAGATGGGCTGGATGGTAAAGCTTTTCAACTACGTTTCGCTCACTGAACACATGCGCGACTTTGCGCGCGGGGTGGTGGACATCCGACCGGTGATTTTCTACCTGTCGCTGACCGTGCTGTTCCTGTTCCTCACTTTGAAATCCGTCGAAAGCCGGAGGTGGAAATGAGCGACAAGCCGAAAGCATCGCTTAGTTTTTCGTGGGCGCGGCGCTGGAGCGCGGCGTTGAACCTCCTTATCACCGTTGCCGCCGTGCTCGCGCTGGTCGCGATGTGCAATTACCTCGCCCTCCGCCATTACACGCGTTTCCACCTGAACCGCAGCGCCGAGGCCGCGCTCTCCTCACGCACGCGCGAGGTTCTCGCCGCGCTCACCAACACGGTGAAGATGATCGTGTTTTTCGACGAGAACGACCCGTTGTTCCCGCGGGTGAAGGGGCTGCTCAAGGAGTATCAGTTCGCCAGCCCGCGCCTGCAGGTGGAATACGTGGACTACATGCGCGACGTGGCGGCGGCGCTCAAGGTGAAGGAGGAATACAAGCTCACCTCGGACAGCCGCGACGTGGTCATCTTCGAGTCCGGCGGCAACCGGGTCATGGCCAGCGGCACGGAGCTTTCCGATTACGACTACAGCGAACTCGTCGCGGGCAAGAGCAAGGAGGTCACGCGCACGCACTTCAAGGGCGAGCTGGTGTTCACCTCAAAAATTTACGCCGTGGCCGCCGCCAAAAAAACCGTGGCTTACTACATGGTGGACAACGGCGAGCACGGCGTGGATGGCGATCTCGCCGATGGCTACGGCAAATACGTGGCGCTGTTGCGCGACGAAAATAATTTCGAGGTCCGCCCGCTGCGCCTCATCAGCACGAATGAAGTGCCGCCCGATTGCAGCCTGCTCATCATCGCCGGGCCGACCACGCCGCTCGCCGGCGTGGAGTTGGAGCGCATCGAGCGTTACTTGAACCAGGGCGGACGGGCGCTCATCGCCTTCAACCAGCAGAGCGCGCGCACGGGTTTGGAAAAAATGCTTGCGGCCAAGTGGGGCGTCGAGGTGGGCCAGAACTGGGTCGTGGACAAGGAAAATTCTGCGAGCAACAGCGGCTACGATCTCGTCGCGACCGAACTCGGTGCGCATCCCATCATGAACCCGATCCGCGGCGGGCGCGTGCTGCTCTTCACGCCGCGTTCGATTCGCGCGGTGCGCGCGCCCGGCGCACGCGGTGACGATTCCAAGGTGGATGAACTGCTCTTCTCCGGCCCCAACACGCGCGTCTTTGTCGGACGGAACGAGATTGATCCCACGCAGTCGCGCCCGCAGCCGCTCATGGCCGTGGTGGAGAAGAGCGTGACCGGTTTGCAACGCGGCTCGACGCGCATCGTGGTGCTGGGCGACTCGGTGTTGTGGGGCAACAACTTCATCAAGAACGACGCGAACCGCGAGTTCGCCGCCGCGACCGCGAACTGGCTCGTGAACCAGTCGGTGCTGCTCAGCGGCATCCCGCCGCGCGCGCTCAAGACCTACAAAATCACCATGACCCGGAACCAGTTGCGCTCCGTGCAATGGGCGCTGTTAGCGGGCGTGCCCGGCGGCGTGCTCTTCATCGGCCTGCTGGTCTGGTGGCGGAGGAGAAGCTGATTTTGAAAGCGGAAAGCAGAAAGCAGAAAGCAGAAACTCCGGCGCACGCAGGTGGGGCGAGACTCCGTCGAGCCAACCATTTCGAGCGCAGCGAGGCGAGCGCAGCGAACATCTCCTCCGCAACGACACCCTCACCTGAAGGTGCTCGCTCCGCTCGCGACTCCTTCGTCGGCAGATGGGGTTCGACGGAGTCTCACCCCACCTCACATTCGCACGCATGAAGTGGAAGAACACATGGCTCCTGGTCGGCGCGGCGGCGTTGCTGTTCGCGTTTATCTTCCTCTTTGAACGGCGCCTCCGACCGAGCGGCTACGTCGAGCCGGTCGCGCCGCTGTTCACGAATTTCAAACCCACCGCCGCCACGGACCTGTCGCTGCGGCACGGCCGCGAGGTGTTTGCCTTGCAGCGCACGAACGACGCCTGGCTTTACCGCAAGCCGTTCACCTATCCGGCGGCGGACTTCTCCGTGCAGAGCTTTCTCGAAACGCTGGAACAGCTCGTCCCCGCGACCCGCATCACGCCGCGCGAAATGCTCGTGCGCAAACAGTCGGCGGCGAACTTTGGTTTCGACGCCCCGCCCATCGCCCTCTCGATGGAGCGCGCGGGCGAGCGGGTGGACCTCAAGTTTGGTTCGCGCACGCCGGCGGGCGACCAGGTCTATGTGCAGGTCGGCAGTGACCCGAGCATCTTCGTCGTCAGCTCCGAACTGCTGGACAAGGTGCCGCGCACGCCGAACGACTGGCGTCATCCTGCGCTCTTCGACTTCGGCGCAGCCGCGCCGGATCGTGTCGAAGTCGGCCAGAACGGCACGCGCTATGAACTGCGCCTCGATGCCACCAACAAGCTATGGAAGCTCACGCGCCCGGCGCATCGCGCGGATCAAAACCAGGTCCATGAATTTCTCCGCCGTCTGCAACTGGGCCGCGTGGTCGAGTTCGTGACTGAGGAAGTGCGCGCGGACGACGAGACGTTCGGCCTGGCCAAGCCCGAATACGAAGTCGCGCTCGCCGTCGGCGCCAATGTGCAGCGGATTCAATTCGGCAAGTCGCCGACCAACAATCCCGGCCTCGTGTACGCGCGGCTGCTCACGCACAGCAACGTCGTGCTCGTGGCGAAGAGCGCGGTCGAACCGCTGGCCTTGCCTTACACCGAGCTGCGCGAGCGTCAGATTTTTCCCTTCGCGCCCGAGTTTGTGGATTTGGTGGAAGTGCGCGGGGATGAAAGCTTTGTCCTCCGCCGGACGGACGGCGGCTGGAGGGCCGGAGAGTTGAGCGCGGACCCGGTCTTCATCGGCGAGTGGCTGCGGCTGCTCGCGCAGATGGAGGCCAACGAGTTCGTGCAGGACGTGGTCACGGATTTCACGAAGTACGGACTCGAACCCGGCCAGCGCCAATACACCCTCCGCACCACCGTGACCAACGGCGTCAGCGTCACGAACGTGCTCGTCGCGCGTCTCGCCTTCGGCACCAACGCCACCGAGGGCAAAGCCTTCGCGCGGCGCTTTGATGAGGATTCCGTCTATGGCGTGCGCCCGTTTGATTTCTCGCACCTGCCCGTGGCCGCGTGGCAGTTCCGCGAGCATCGGATTTGGAATTTCACGACCAACCAGGTCGTGCGCATCAGCGTGCGGCAGAACGGAAGCACGCGCGAAGTGGTCCGCCAGCCTGCGGGTGAATGGATCGCGGTACGCGGCTGGAGTCGCGACATCAACCCGTTCGCGATGGAGGAAATCACCCGCGCGCTCGGCGAACTGACAGCCACGATGTGGGTGGGCAAAGGCGAGGGCGTGCGCGAGCGCTTTGGCATCGGCGCGAACACCGTGCAGTTCGAGGTCGAGCTGCGCGCCGAACCGCCGCAGGCCGCGCGCAAGCTGCTCATCGAATTTGGCGGCCTGTCGCCGCTGCGCCTGCCCTACGCGCTGACCACGCTGGACGGACAGCCGATGGTGTTCGAGTTTCCGTGGGTCTTGTATGCGGACTTGCAACGATACTTTGAACTGCTGGCCCCACGGACGACGCCGTAGTGGGGCAGCCGTCCCGGCGGCCGCAAGTCCACTGGCCGTCCCGGCTGGTGTCTCTCAGCCGTCTTGGCTGGTGTCCTTCAGCCGGGACGGCCAAAGGACTGAAGGCAGGCGCGACGCCCGCCCCACTGCACGACGGCACGCAGCGCGAGCCGTTCCACCAAGCAGATGAAACGCCCCCTCGCCAAATCTCGCCGCCGGTTCTGGCGCATCGCGCGCGTCACCTTTCGCTGGTGCCGCATCGTGGTCTGGCTGGGCGTGCTCGCGCTGCTCGTGCTCGTCCTGTGGCTCCATCACTTCGGACTGCCGGGTTTCGTGAAAGACCGGCTCGTGCTCGAACTGCGCCAGCGCGGCGTGGAACTGCGCTTCCACCGGATGCGTCTCGACTTGACGCGCGGCGTGGTGGCCGACCGCATCCAGTTCGGTCGTGCCGGCGAGACCAACGGCCCTCGTGCTTCCGCCGCGCAGGCTGAGGTGCATTTGCGCTGGCCGGCGCTGCGTCACCTGCAAGTGGACATTGAAGGCGTGGCGTTGCGCGACGCCGTGGTCGTTTTTCCCGTGTGGGGCACCAATGCGCGGCCGCAGGAACTCGAATTCGAGAACGTCAACGGCGAGTTGAAATTTCTGCCCGGCGACCAGTGGGAACTCAGCCGCTTTCAGGCCGAGACGTTCGGCGTGAACCTGCGCCTCTCCGGCACCGTCACGAACGCGAGCGCGTTCCGGCGCTGGAAATTTGGCCGCGACAAACCGGACGACAGATCTGCCGAGGCCTTCTGGCATGATGTTCTAGCGGACTTCGCGCGCACGAAATTCGCCGCGCCCTCGGACATCACCGGCACGATTTACGGCGATGCGCGGCGGCTGGAAAGTTTTCGGGTCAATGTCCAGGTCCGCTCGCCCGCCATCGAATCACCGTGGGGCACGGGCAGCAATTTCGTAATGTCGGCCCATCTCACGCCGCAACCCGGCGCGCTCCTCTACGCGACTGTGAAACTCTCCGCCGAGGAAGCCCACACCCGCTGGGGCCGCGCCCAGAGCCTCGAACTCGACGCCCAGCTCACGCCTTCGCTCACGCAATGGACGCCGACGAACGCGCATCTCGATTTGCGCTTGAAGCGCGCGACCACGCCGTGGGGCGGCGCGTCCGCGCTGGCGATTCAGGCGGACTTCCGTCCCAATCCCGCCGACAGCCTGACCGCGCTCGCCTCGTATCACGCGCGCGGCCAGCAGGTGCAGACGCGCTGGGCGCGCTTCGCGCAGGCCGAGTTGAGTGCGGATGGCATCGTCTCCGCGTCGAACGCGTGGCCCGTGACCGCGAAGTCGAAACTGCAATTTGCCGGCGGCAGCGTGGAGGAATGGCGCGCAGCCTCCGGCGTCGTGGAAGCGTCGCTCGCGCTGCCCGCGTGGAATGAAATGGAGCTCGCGGACACGAACCTCGCGTGGCGCACGCGTGCGGAAAAAATTTCCGGCGACGTTACCGCGCAGTTCACCGCGCTGCACACGCCGCAGTTGGAGATAACCAATCTCTCGCTTGCCACCGCCTGGCAGTCGCCGCGCCTGGCCATCCGTGAATTGAACGCCGAACTGCTCGGCGGCACGTTGCGCGCGAAAGCGGAACTCGACACGGCCAGCCGCGCGCTCACGGCGGAAGTCCAGTCGAGCCTCGACCCTAAACTCGTCGCGCCGCTGATGGACACCAACTGGTTGCGCGCCCTCACGCCGTTCACCTGGGATGACGCGCCGAAGTTCACCGTGTCCGCGCGCGCCACGCTGCCACCGTGGACGAACTCGCCGGTGTGGAGCGAAGTGGACTGGCGGCGCGACCTGTGGCCGTCGCTCTCGCTGGCGGGAAATTTCTCGGCGGGCCGCGCGGCGTTTAATGATTTGTCCGTCTCGTCGCTGCGGACGGATTTCCAATTCACCAACCGTGTGTGGCGGCTGCCGAACCTCGTGCTCACGCGGCCCGGCGAGTTCGTGCGCCTGTCCCACTTCACGCGCGAGGACACGCAGGAGTTCGAGTTCATCCTCGACAGCGCCACCGACCCGAGAATCTTGCGCCCGTTTTTTCCACCCGCCGTGCAGGAGATCATTGATGACTTCACCCTCACCACGCCGCCGGAGCTGCACGCGGAATTCGCCGGACGTTGGAACCAGTTGAGCAATCTTTCCGCACGCGCCACGGTGGCGGTGACGAACGGCGGCTATCGCGGGCGACTTGCGAAGTCCGGGCGCGGGCTGCTCACCTTCACCAATCTCGTGCTGAACATCATCGAGCCGGAAGTCATCCGCACCGAGGGCGTGGGGCGCGCGGACTCGGTGCTGATTGATGTGCCGCAGATGAAGCTCTACATCCGTAATGGGCGCGGGCGGCTGCACCCGGCGGACATCACGCACGTCGTCAGTCGCGGCGTGGAGGAACTGATGGCGCCCTACAAATTTCTCGCGCCGCCGCTGTCACGCTGCGAGGGCATGATCAATATGGCCGACGGCCTGCACAGCGAGTTGCGAATTCATTTCGAGGACGCGCCGTTCGAGTGGCGCTCGTTCAAATTCCAATCCGTGACCGGCGATGTGCATTGGCTCGGACCTTCGCTCACCATCTCGAACGCGGGCGGAACGATGCACGGCGGGAGCGCGGAATTCTCCGCCGCCTTCGCGTTCACGAATCCCGTGGGCGCGGACTTTTCGTTCGAGTCGCGGGTGCGCGACCTGAATTTCCACTCGATGATGAACGACCTTTACACGCCCACGAACCAGCTCGAAGGCGTGTTGAACGGCACGCTCGCCATCACGCGTGCGAACACGGGGCAGCCGCGCGGCTGGTTCGGCTACGGCGCGCTGAAGCTGGAAGACGGACTGATCTGGGACGTGCCGGCGCTCGGCCTGTTCTCGCCGATTCTCAACGCGTTCAAACCGGGCGCGGGTAACAGCAAGGCGCGCGAGGTGGCGGGATCATTCATCATCACGAACAGCGTGGTGCTGACGGATGACTTGATGATTCAGGCCTCGGGCATGCGGTTGAACTACGAAGGCACGGTGGATTTTGACACGCGCATCAATGGGCGGATGGAGGCGCAACTCCTGCGCGACCTGCCGGGCATCGGCCTCGTGGTAACCACGGTGTTCACGCCGCTGACGAAACTGTTTGAGTACAAAGTCGGCGGCACCCTCGCCCGGCCGAAGTCTGATCCGCTCTACATCCCGAAGATTTTGATGATGCCCTTCCACCCGTTCCGCACCCTGCGCGAACTGCTGGGCGAGGACAAAGACGAGCCGCTGCCGAAGGGGCCGTGAGCCAGAGGCCGCGTTCGACCGGCCAGACGGAACTATTCTTAGCCCGAACTCCGAAATCGATGCGGGTGGAACGGGCTACCAGCCCGTCCCGCCCGGCTACCAGCCGGGCGGAATGGGAGGGAGCTTGGTTTGGAACTGAGTGCCCGAAACTTTTCCACATCCTTCTCCGTTCCGCGCGGCTGGTAGCCGCGCGGCACAGGCCAGTGGCCTGTGCTACCCCGGCGGCTGTGCCGCCGCTACTTCGGCGTTCGGGCTTAGCCATAACTCCAATCGTCTGGCCAAAAAACAACGGCGCTCTGGGGAGCGCCGTTGCGAGACTCAAACTGAACCGCGAACTCAGATGAATTCGTTGATCAAGTTCTCCAGGAATTCCTGCCGTCCGCTGGTGTTCGCGTCGGCTTCGCCCTTCTTGAGCATGTAGGCTTCGAGCGTCTCGAAGCTCTCCTGGCCCTGCTCGATTCTCTTGCCCAGGCCCTTGTCCCACGACGCGTAACGTTGCTTCACGAAGTCGGCGAGGCGTCCGTCCTTGCGGATGGCGGCGGCGATTTTCAGACCGCGCGCGAAGGCGTCCATGCCGCCGATGTGCGCGTGAAACAAATCGTCCGGCTCGAAACTCTCGCGGCGCACCTTGGAGTCGAAGTTCACTCCGCCCGTGGTCAGGCCGCCATACTTCAGGATGCTCAACATGCACTGCGTGGTGAGGTAGATGTCCGTCGGGAACTGATCCGTGTCCCAGCCGAGGAGCAGGTCGCCGGTGTTCGCATCAATGCTGCCAAGGGCGCCCGCCGCGCCCGCGACTTCCATCTCGTGCTGCATGGAGTGGCCGGCCAGCGTGGCGTGATTCGTCTCCAAGTTCAGCTTCAAGTGATCGATGAGATCGTATTCGCGCAGGAAGTTCAGGCACGCGGCGGCATCGGCATCGTACTGGTGTTTGGTCGGCTCCTTCGGCTTCGGCTCGATGTAGAACTGGCCCTTGAAACCGATCTTCTTTTTATAGTCCACGGCCATGTGCAGGAACTTCGCGAGATGATCCAGCTCGCGTTTCATGTCCGTGTTCCAGAGCGTGGAGTAGCCTTCGCGACCGCCCCAGAAGGTGTAGCCCGCGCCGCCGAGTTCGTGCGTTACTTCGAGCGCCTTCTTCACCTGCGCGCCGGCGAAGGCGAACACGTCGGCATTGCAACTGGTGCTCGCGCCGTGCGCGTAGCGGGGATGGACGAAGAGCTGCGCGGTGCCCCACAGGAGCTTGATGCCGGTTTCCTTTTGCTGCTCTTTCAACAGCGCCACGATGGTGTCGAGATGCTTGTTCGACTCGCGCAGCGACTTGCCATGCGGGGCGACGTCGCGGTCGTGGAAGGCGTAGAACGGTGCGCCGAGTTTCTGGGTGATTTCAAAGAAGACCGGCACGCGCGCCTTGGCCAGATCGAGACCCTTCAGACCTTTTTCCCACGGGCGAACCGCCGTCGGCATGCCGAACATGTCCGCGCCCGCGCCACACATCGTGTGCCAGTACACGACGGAGAAGCGGAAATGATCCTCCATGGTCTTGCCCTCGATTTTTTCGGAGGGGTTGTAGTGCTTGAAGGAGAGCGGGTTCCTGGACTTCGCGCCTTCGTAACGGATTGCTTTAATTTTCGGAAATGCTTGAGCCATAAATTTTGAGTGCGGAAGTTTGGCCGCATCCGCGCAGGCGCGGCAAGCGCAGAGTCAGCGCGAATTGGGACGGATGCGCGCGCCGGAATTTTCCCTTTGCCCGCTACCGCTTTGCCGCTCTAATTCCAACATGACTCGTTGGTTTGTGCAGTTGTGCTGCATCGTCGTGTGTGTGCTGGCGTTCCCGTATCGCTCGCCCGCTCCGCTCATCTATCGTCCCGGCGAAGGCTGGACCTACGAGAAGCCCGGTGAGACCGGCGCGTGGCAGAAGCTGCGCGCGAAGGATCAGCTCGAAGTGGCCGAGAAAGCCTTCGAGGTCGGCGACTTCAAGCTCGCGCAAAAGGCCGCGCAACGCACCGTCAGCAACTGGCCTTACTCCGACTACGCCCCGCGCGCGCAATATCTCGCCGCCCGCTGCCTTGAAGAGCGGGGCAAAGATCAACTTGCCTTCAAGAGCTACCAGAACTTGCTGGAGAAATATCCGAAGATCGAAAACTACAACGAGATTCTCGGCCGTCAGTTCGCCATCGCCAACCGCTTCCTCAACGGCCAGTGGGGCCGCCTCTGGGGCTACGTGCCCGTGCCGTTCTCGAAGGACAAGACGGCGGAGATGTACGAGAAGATTGTGAAGAACGGTCCCTACAGCGAGGTCGGCCCACAGGCGCAGATGAACATCGGTGCGACGCGCGAGAAGCAGAACGATTATCCCGAAGCGGTGCGCGCCTACGAGCGGGCTGCCGACCGTTATGCTGACCGCGAGGAAGTGGCCAGCGATGCGATGTTCAAGGCCGGTCTGGCGTATCTCAAGGAGTCCAAGACCGCCGACTATGACCAGACCGTGGCCTCGAAGGCCATTGGCACGTTCAACGACTTCGCCACGCTGCACCCGGACGACAAGCGCGTGCCCGACGCCAAGGCGCGCATCGAGATGCTCAAGACCGAGCAGGCGCGCGGTGCGTACGAGACGGCGAAGTTTTACGAGAAGCGCAAGAAGTGGGACGCGGCGAAAATTTATTACAACGAGGCGTTGAGCAAAGACCCGTCCTCGGCCTACGCGGAAATCGCGCGCCTGCGGATTCAGGAGCTGAACCGGCGGACGGGGACGAACCAGTAGTTATGACGCTGCGTTTTTTTGAGCCGTTGGAGGAGGGCGAAGAAACTTCAAATCCCAAAATTCAAATCCCAAACAAATTTCAAGCTCCAAGCTCCAAGCTCCAATCCGCATCATCCAATTCCATCGCGGCAAGGAGTTTGTGCGCCCGATTGAGATTTGGAACTTGGAATTTGTTTGGGATTTGGATTTTGGGATTTGGATTTTTCTTCAGCGGCTGTGCCGGCTACAAGCTCGGCCCGACGAACGGACTCGAAGCGGGCGCGCGCACCATCCAGATCCAGCCGCCGGTCAACAAGACCTTCGAGCCGCGCCTCGCCGTGGAGTTGAACCAGCAGCTCCGCAAGCAGCTCCAGCGCGACGGCACTTACAAACTCGAAACCCACGGCGATGGCGACGTGGTCGTCACCACCACCATTCTGAAGTACGACAAAACCGGCGAGAGCTTCCAACCGCGCGACACGCTTACGGCGCGCGATTACCGGGTGGTAATCGTCGCGCATGTCACCGCCTACGACCGTGTGAGCGGGAAGAACCTGGTGGACCGGGAATTTCGCGGTCGCACCAGCGTGCGCCCCGGCGCGGATCAATCGAGCGCCGAGTTACAGGCGCTGCCCCTGCTGACGGAGGATTTGGCGCGGAACATTACGTCCGCGCTGGTGGATGGAGAATGGTGATTTTATGAGAGCAGAAGGCGGAAGGCAGAAGGCAAACCGGACAGCGGGTCGTGGGCCGGCCGCCCTCGGCTGGCCTGGTCCTGCAAGCGCCCCCGATGGCAGTTCACCAAGCGGGGGCGCTTGGTGGACGGGCCACAGGCGAGGGCGCCTGTCCCACTACGGCGGCGTGACCGCCGCTTTGGTTATGCTTCACGCGCTCACTGCTTCCGCCGCCGACTGGCCGCAGTGGCGCGGGGTGAATCGCGACAGTCACGCTGACGTTTCCATCACGTCCTTGCCGAAGGAATTGAAACCGGTCTGGAAAACCGCCGTCGGCCCCGGCTTCTCCGCGCCGATTGTCGCGGGGGGCAAATTGATCTTTCTCGATTCGCAAGAAGGCCAGGAGATCGCCCACTGCCTCGAGGCCGCGACGGGCAAAAAAATCTGGGCCACGCCCTACGCGCCCGGCGAAGGCGACGAGTGGGGCGCCGGGCCGCGCTCGACGCCGTTCGTGGATGGCGACCGCGTTTATTTTCAGTCCATGAATGGCGAGTTTCGCTGCTTGAATCTGGCGGACGGCAAAACGCGCTGGGGTTTCAACTTCACAAACTACGGCATTCACTTCAGCACCAAGTCCGCCGATGGCACCGCCGCCCGCCGCGGCAACAACGGCAGCGGCATCGTGGAAGGTAAATTCGTGTATGTGCCGGTCGGCGCGAAGGACGCGAGCGTGGTCTGCTTCGACAAATTGACCGGGAAAGAAATCTGGAAGAGCGGCTCGGACGAGGCGGCGTATTCATCGTTCCTCGTGGCGACGCTCGCGGGCCAGAACCAGTTGGTGGACTTCACCGCCGACGCGCTGATGGGACTCGATCTGCAAACCGGCGCGACGCTCTGGCGCGTGCCGTTCAAGACCGCCGCGAAACGCCACGCCGCCACGCCGGTGATTGACGGCGACGCCGTGACCGTCTGCTCGCAGACCATCGGCCTGGTGCGCGTGAAGATCGCGAAAGAGGGCGGGCAGTTCACCGCCACGCAAGTTTGGGCCAACAAGCCGCTGACCGTGAATCTCTCCACGCCTGTGTTGCTGGACGGGCATCTCTATTCCTACGGCCCGATTCGCACGAAGGATTTTGTCTGCGTGGACGCCGCGACCGGCGAGACGAAATGGCGGCAGGACGGCTTCGGCATCGGCAAGGATCAGACCGACTACGCCTCGGTCATTGCGGTGGGAAAAAATCTTCTGGTGCTGACCTACGATGGGCAGTTGCGGCTCATCGCCGGCACGCCGGAGAAATACACAGAACTCGGACGCGTGCAGGTTTGCGGCAAGACGTGGAGCTATCCCGCGCTGGCCGACGGCAAACTCTACGTGCGCGACGGACGCGAATTGCAATGCCTCGATCTACAAGCCCAACCGCCGTCGGTCCGTTGACCGCCGCCGCCATCGAAACGCCCGCCGGAAATTTCATCGCGCACTTTTCCGCGCGGGGACTGGCGCGGCTGGAATTTCCCCGCCGCTACGCCACGCTGCCGCAGCCTAACTTGCAAGAGTGGAGCGCCGAGCAACTCCAGTGGCTCGCGCTGACGAAGCGCGCGATTCTGGACACGTTGAGCGGCCAGCCGCCGGCAGAATTTCCACCGATTGATCTGAGCAGCGGGACGGAGTTTCGTCAGCGCGTCTGGGCGGCGTTGCGCAACATCCCGATGGGCGCGACGAAGAGCTACGGTGCAATCGCGAAGGAGATCGGCTCGCCGAAAGCCGTGCGCGCGGTCGGCGGTGCGTGTGGTGCGAATCCAGTGCCGCTGCTCGTGCCGTGTCATCGCGTGCTCGCGGCGAATGTTCACCTCGGCGGTTTCTCGGGCGGACTGGATTGGAAGCTGCGATTGCTGGCGGCGGAGGGTGTGGATGTGAGCCGGTGAAGAAGTAATCAGTGAGTCAGTAATCAGTAATCAGTTGCACACCGCGGGCTATCCTTCACGTAAGCCCGCACAGGCTCACCGATTACCGATTACCGATTACTTCCCCGCCCCTCTCCGCTGCAAAAACCACGCGGCGAATTTCTCCAGCCCCGCTTCGATTTGCGTCGAGGGCTGGTAGCCAAGCATCCGGCGCGCTTTGTCCACGTTCGCGTAGGTGAGCGGCACGTCGCCGGGCTGCGCGGGCTGGCGATCAATGACGGCTTTCAGACCGAGGGATTTTTCCAGCAGTTCGACGAGCCGCGCGAGAGTGACGGTGTGGGACTCGCCGAGATTGAAAACCTCGTAGCCGAATTCGCGCCGCGTGCAGGCCGTCACGCCGTCCACGATGTCGTCCACGTAGGTGTAGTCGCGCGCAGTGCCGCCATCGCCGAAGAGCGGGATGGGTTTTCGGGCGTGCATGAGGCGCGCGAATTTGTGAATCGCCAGGTCGGGCCGCTGCCGCGCGCCATACACGGTGAAGAACCGGAGCATCACCACATCAAGCCCGTAGAGATGATGATAGACATGGCCGAGCGCCTCGCAGGCCAGCTTGCTCGCGGCGTAGGGCGAGATGGGATGAAAGATCGGATCAGACTCGGAGAAAGGAACCTTGGCGTTCATCCCATACACGGAGGAGGACGAGGCAAGGGTGAATTTTTTCACGCCCGCGAGCCGCGCGGCTTCGAGCAGGTTCACCGTGCCTTCCACGTTCACGCGCTGGTAAAGCGCCGGTTCCTCCAGGCTGGGGCGCACCCCCGCGCGTGCCGCGAGATGAATGACCTGATCGAAACGGGTCGCGGCGAACACCGCGTCCAGCGTGGCGCGGTCGGTGATGTCGCCGATGGAGGACTGGAAGCGCGCGCCGCCCGTCTCCGCGAGCGCGGCGAGATTTTCGTGTTTGAGCGCGGGATCGTAGAAGGGATTCAGATCGTCGAGCGAGCGCACCGTGTGGCCTTCGCGCAACAACCGTTCGCACACATGCGAGCCGATAAACCCCGCGCCGCCTGTGACCAGGAAATTCATGCGCGGCAGGCTAGTCGGAAGAATTCACGGCTCCAAGTTTCTTCAACCCAGCACCGGCGGCACCGGTGCTCTTTCGCGCCGGAATTCCCGCATGAACACCCGCACGATGACGAGTCCCGCGATCAATCCGCCGAGGTGCGCGACGTGCGCGACGTGCCGCCCGAGCAGCCAGTTGGGCCAGAGGATGCCGAGCGCGGTGATGCCCGCCGCCAGGGTCAGCATGCGGTTTGCCGTCATGCGCACGGGGATGATGAAGAACAGCAACAGCGTCATGCGCGCCTCGGGGAAGATGTAGGTGAAAGCCGCGATGAGCGCGAAGACGCCGGCGGACGCGCCGACCACCGAGCCGCCGAAGCGCGCGTCGGAGAGCAGCGCGGCGAGCATTTGCAAGGCGCCACCCGCCACGCCGCCGAGCAAATAGAGCCGGGCGTAGCGCGCTTTCCCGAGCACCGATTCCAGCGCGGGACCGAAGACAAAAATGCTCCAGCAGTTCAGGAGCAGATGCAACCAGCCACCGTGCAGAAATTGAAACGTGAGCAGCTTCCAGAACGCGCCGTGCTGCAAGCCTTCCAGACTGAGCGCAAACTTCGAGACGAACGCGCGCTGCCGCCACGGGCTTTGTGAGCCAAGCCACAGCTCATAAAGAAAGATCACCACATTGATGCCGATGATCGCGAACGTGACCGGCGGCACACGCCGCCAAAATGAATTGTGTCCCATGTTTCTTTCCACTGCGCGTGAAGCTAGGCGGCGTGGCCCGATGATTCAAAAAGTTTCGCCAGGCGGGGCGAACTTCCGGCGGTGACGATGCTCGCTCCCAAGTTCATGTTTCACCGCGCGGGGGCGGGCCCCACCATTCGCCAGCCAGCCTTGCGCCGCCGCCTCGTCGCGCAACCACGCCTCCCAAAATTGGGTCGTGCTCTCACGAATCACGTCCAGCATGGCCGACGTTTTCTCCGGCGAAAACGCCGTGCTGCGCCCGCTGAATCTTCATGGCGTGGTGGACGGGAAGAGCGGGCTGACTTGTTACGCTGGAGATTTTGCCAGCGCGGTGACGAGCCGTTCGAGCAGTGGGAATTGCCGCTCCTTGATTTTCTTCCTTGCCTCGGCGAGCGGGAAAAATTCGGCGCGATCCACCTCGGGAAATTCCTGGATGAGGCCGGAGTCCGGCGGCCATTCCATCGGGTAGGTGTTGCTGCGGATTGGCCCCGAGCAATCACCCTCGAAGGCCCACGCATGAACCCACTTGCCGCCTTTCTGCTGGATGCAGCCCACTTCGAGGAAAGGCCCGCGCGGCTCCAGGCCCGTCTCTTCGCGGAACTCACGTTGCGCCACTTCCAGCAGCGGTTCGTCGCGGTTTGGCTCGCCTTTTGGAATCGTCCAGAAGCCCTCGTCCTTCTTCTCGGAAAACGGCCCGCCGGGGTGGGCGAGAAAGAATTCGAGCTCGCCTTTCCGCCGGCGATACATGACCAGACCTGCGCTGATGCGTGGCATGGGCCGAGCAAACCGCCTCAACAAGAAAAGAACAATGACGTCCTGCGGTTCCTGCGGGGCCGAATGCATCCGGACACGGCGGTCGCAACGCCGTGAACCCAAAACGGAAAGTCTCGCCTTGTGAGGCGAGGCCCCATTCCCGCCCCGCTCGCAGCGCCAGCGGGGCCACCTCGGAAACCGCGCCATGACGGGATCGTGGCCGGGTGCGATTGGAAGTGGCGGTCATGTGGAGGCGGGCGTCTCGCCTGCCGTAGAGCCGTGGCGTCCCGCCCGGCGGAAGGAGTGCGGTCACTCTTCAAGGTCTGGGCGAATTTGGGCGCTCGATCCGGGCGGCGGGACGCCAGCCCTCTACGTCAGGCTGGAAGCCTGACGCCACGCTGATGGCCCGCCACTTCGAATCACACCCCTCGTGGCCGCTTGGTTTGACGGTTTTTCGCCGGGCTGTTTAGCTCGACCACACATGAAAGCTCTCCGCTCTCTTCACCATGGGTGCCTTGGCCTCGCGATGCTGGTCTCTGCGCTGTCGCTTCGCGCCGACGACTGGCCGCAATGGCTGGGGCCGCAACGCGACGGCGTGTGGCGCGAGACGGGCATCGTGGAAAAGCTGCCGACGAATGGTCTGAAGTTTCGCTGGCGCACGCCTGTTGGCGGCGGCTACTCGGGGCCGGCCGTGGCGCAAGGACGCGTGTATCTCATGGACCGGCAGCTTGCGACCGGCGCGAAGAATCCGCCGAACGCCTTCGCGCGCGGCGAGATTCCCGGCAGCGAGCGCGTGCTCTGCCTCAATGAAGCCGACGGCAAAATCCTCTGGCAGCACGAATATGATTCCGCCTACTCGGTGAGCTACGCCGCCGGGCCGCGCGTCACGCCTGCGGTGGCGGACGGCAAAGTCTATACGCTTGGCAGCGAGGGGAACCTTCTCTGCCTCGACGCCGGGAAGGGCACGGTGCTCTGGTCGCGCGAGTTCAAAAAGGAGTTTGACCTCAAGACGCCGGTGTGGGGTTTTGCCGGGCATCCGCTGGTTGATGGCAAGAAACTGATCTGTCTCGCCGGTGGGCCGGGCAGCGTGGCCGTGGCTTATGACAAGGACAGCGGCAAGGAATTGTGGCGCGCTCTCAGTGCGAAGGAACCGGGTTACGCGCCGCCGATGATTTATGAGTTCGGCGGCCAACGTCAGCTCATCATCTGGCATCCCGAAGCGGTGAACGCGCTCGACCCCGAGACGGGCCAAGTCATCTGGACGCATCCGCTCACGCCCTCGGTGCGCTCCGGTATGACCATTCCCAGTCCGCGCAAAATCGGCGACTTCCTGTTCCTCACGTCATTCTACAACGGCTCTCTGTTGCTCCGCGTGGCCGGCCCCCAGCCCACCGTCGTCTGGCAGAGCCAGAAGATCAGCGAGAAGGACACCGACGGATTGCACAGCGTCATGGCCACGCCGCTCATCGAGAACGGTCACATCTACAGCCCATGCAGCTATGGACAATTCCGCTGTTTGAAGCTGGAGACGGGCGAGCGCCTTTGGGAAACCTTCGCGCCCACCAGCGGCAAATCCGCACGCTGGGGTCACGCCTTCATCGTGAAGCAGGGAGAGCGCAGCTTCATTTTCAGCGAAGGCGGCGACCTCATCATGGCCCGACTCACGCCGGAGAAATACGAGGAACTCAGTCGCGCGCATCTCATCGATCCGGTCAACCGCGATCCCGGCCGCCCCGTCGTCTGGTCGCACCCCGCTTTCGCGAACAAGTCCATCTACGCCCGCAATGATCAGGAAATCGTCTGCGTGTCGCTGGCGGCTGTCCAAGCGCGGTGAATGAGAACCTCTCGAATGACTTGACGACGTTCGGGGACGGCCATTTTTCTTCCCTCGCCATTTTTTTTGTCCAACACTCCGCCTCCCTAAAATGAAAAAGAAAGCTACGAAGAAAAGTTCCGCCAAACAGAACAACGAACGCTTCTACTCCGCGCAGGTCGTGGATGGCATCGAGCGCGCGGCGAGCCGTGCGATGCTTTACGCGACTGGATTCAAGGAAGCGGATTTCCGCAAGCCGCAGGTCGGCGTCGCCTCGACGTGGAGCATGGTCACGCCGTGCAACATTCACATTGATCAGCTCGCGGTGAGCGTGGCGCAGGGCATCAACGAGGCCGGCGGCAAGGCCGTAGTCTTCAACACCATCACCATTTCCGACGGCATCTCGATGGGCACGGAGGGCATGAAGTATTCGCTCGTCTCGCGCGAAGTGATCGCCGACTCCATCGAGACGGTGGTGGGCTGCGAAGGTTTTGACGGCGTGGTGGCCATCGGCGGCTGCGACAAGAACATGCCCGGCTGCCTCATGGGTCTGGCGAAGCTGAACCGCCCCGCGATTTTCGTTTATGGCGGCACGATTCTGCCGGGCGATTACCACGGCCAGCCGGTGGACGTCGTTTCCGTGTTCGAAGCCGTGGGCAAGAACGCCGCGGGCACGATGAGCGACAAGGAAGTTCACGACCTCGAAGCGGTCGCGATTCCGGGCGCGGGTTCCTGCGGCGGCATGTACACGGCGAACACCATGGCGTCGGCGATTGAAGCGCTGGGCATGAGCCTGCCGAACAGTTCCGCGCAGGCGGCCATTTCCGGCGAGAAGACGAGTGACTGCGAGCGCGCGGGCGCGGCGGTGTTGAATCTCATCAAGCGCGGCATCCGTCCCAGCGACATCATGACGAAGAAGGCGTTCGAGAACGCCATCACGCTCATCATCGCGCTCGGCGGCTCGACCAACGCCGTGCTGCACCTGCTCGCGATGGCGCACACCATCGGCGTGAAGCTGACCATTGATGATTTCACGCGCGTGGGCAAACGCGTGCCCGTGCTGGCGAACCTCAAGCCGAGCGGCAAATACGTGATGAACGAGCTGGTGAAAATCGGCGGCACCGTGCCGTTGATGAAGATGCTGCTCGACGAAGGCTTGATGCACGGCGACTGCATGACTGTGACCGGCAAGACGTTGGCGGAGAATTTGCGGAACGCTCCGGAATATCCGGCCGGTCAGGACGTGGTGCGTCCATTCAGCAATCCTATCAAGAAGAACAGTCATCTCGTGGTGATGTACGGCAACCTCGCTTCAACGGGCGCGGTCGCGAAAATTTCCGGCAAGGAAGGCATGACCTTCACTGGCAAGGCCATCGTGTTTGAAAAAGAAGAGGACGCGCTGGCGGCCATTCTCGACGGGCGCGTGAAGAAGGGCCACGTCATCGTCATTCGCTACGAAGGGCCGAAAGGCGGCCCCGGCATGCGCGAGATGCTTTCGCCGACTTCCGCCGTCATGGGCCGCGGCCTCGGCAAGGACGTGGCGCTGATCACGGACGGACGTTTCTCGGGTGGCAGCCACGGCTTCGTGGTCGGCCACATCACACCGGAAGCGCAAATCGGTGGCGCGATTGCCATCATCAAGAACGGCGATTCGATCACGATTGATGCGGACAAGCGGCAGTTGAACCTGAACGTCCCCGCGAGCGAGATCAAAGCGCGCCTCAAGAAGTGGAAGGCACCTGCGCCGCGTTACACGCGCGGCGTGCTGGCGAAGTATGCGAAGCTCGTCACGTCCGCGCATCTCGGTGCGGTGACGGATGCGGGGTTGTAATTTTTCAAGCGGACGGCATCTTCTTTCGCGTATGAGCACGGCCACATTTCCTGAGCGCGTTCAGTCGCAGAAGCTGGTCTCCGACCTCGCCGAGCAGCTCGGCACCACCCTGAACGAAGCTGGCGCGAAAGCCATTCTGGCGATGCAGGTTGACGCGCCGTCGGTGGAACGTCGTCAAGAACTTGCGGCCCGCGCCAACGAAGGTCTCCTCTCCGCCGAGGAGTTTGCCGAGTATGAGACTTACGCCCAGCTTCGCGGGCTGCTGAGTATTCTCCAGTCCAAGGCCCGGCTTTACTTGCGGCAGGCTGGCGTGGCATGACCGCCGGGCAGCGCGAGACGATCCGTCAGCAGGCTGGCGCGCGTTGCGAATACTGCCGCCTCCCTGAGTCCGCGCTCGCGCCGGGAGATTTTCATCTCGAACACATCGTGGCCCGTCAGCACGGTGGCAACGACGAGTCGGACAACCTCGCCCGGTCCTGCATGTTTTGTAATCTCTACAAAGAGCCAAACCTCACGAGCATGGATCCCGACTCGGGCCGTTTGACGCCGCTGTTTCACCCGCGTCGCGAGCGTTGGGCGGAGCATTTTCAATTCGAGAGCAGGCAAATCACCGGCTTGACTGCCCAAGGACGGACCACCGTTTGGCTGCTTAGAATGAATTCCACGGTCTTGGTGCAACTGCGCGAACTTTTGATGCGGGAGGGCCAATGGTGATCTTCGCCACCTTGGAATTGATTACGGCCCACGCTTTGCGCGCCTGATTTCCCACCATGCCCAAGTGGTTGAAACTCATCATCGGGATTCTGCTCCTGCCCGTGTGCATCGGCGCAGCTTCGGCGTTGTCGCGCGTCGTCAGCGTGGCGGGGAATGCGCAGACGTTTTGGGTGGCGCTCATTGGTGGCGCGGCGTGCTGGCTCGTAGTGTTC
>JAYVNY010000311.1:0-6315 GCA_043758205.1 Akkermansia sp. | reverse complement strand
ACGAACGGCCCGCCTTCCAGCGGCGCGGATTTGGTGAAAGCCACATCGGGAAGCTCCGACGGTTTGCCCGCGAGCGGAAAATCTTTGCGCAGCGGGAAGTAAGGATACCCGTCCCACATCAGGATGCGGCGCAGGTCAGGATGCCCGCGAAAGCGCACGCCCATCATGTCGTAGATTTCGCGCTCGTGCCAATCAGCCCCGCGCCAGACGGCACTAATGGTCGGCAACTCGGATTTCTCTTCGCCAACGTTGGTCTTGAGCCGCAGATGCGCCTTCTGCTCCATCTGGTAAAGCTCGTAAACGACCGTCCAGCGCGGGTCTTCGCCGTAGTTGTCGATGCCGGTGATGTCGAGCAGCATGTTGAACCCGAGCGACATCTTCGCGAACTCGCAGACTTCCGTAATGCGCTCGGCATCCGCGACGACGAGCGTGGTTTCACCGCGAAACTCCGCCGGTTCGGAGAGCAAGTCTCCGAACTTGGCTTTGAGTTGATTGGCGAAATCGAGAGCGGCCATGAAAATTTAGTTCGTGTGTCAGGCGGCAACTTTGCGTCGCAGGCCCAGCACCGATTCGCCGGCAACCTTCTTCTGCATTTTGATCAGCGCGTCGAGCAGCGCCTCGGGCCGCGGCGGGCAGCCCGCGATGTAAACGTCCACGGGGATGATATTGTCCACGCCTTGCAGCACCGCGTAGCTGCGATACATGCCGCCGGTCGAAGCGCACGCGCCCATCGCGATGACCCACTTCGGCTCCGCCATCTGGTCGTAAATGCGCTTCACCGCCATCGCCATTTTGTAAGTGACCGTGCCCGCCACGATCATCACGTCGGATTGCCGGGGAGAAAAGCGCATGACCTCGGAGCCGAAGCGCGCGATGTCGAACCGACTCGCGCCCGCCGCCATCAATTCAATCGCGCAGCACGCGAGGCCCATGGGCATCGGCCAGAGGGAGTTGCTGCGGAACCAATTCAGCGCGGCATCGACGCGGGTCACGATGACCTCGCCCTCGATTTTCGAGTTGTAGCCGAACTCAGTTGTCGCCGTTTTTGTTGTGGTGTCTTGCATACGCACGTTGAAGCAAGCACGGAGCGAAATCCGTGACGGCGAAACCTATCCACCGAGAAAAAACGCGGCAAGCCGTTTTGTGATTTTTTTCACAAAGTCGGTTTTAACCTGTGTGAGACGGATTCAGTGGGGGAAACTTAAGTCTCTGGATGGGATGGCATGGCTGCGTCAGGCTCAAGAATATCTTTTCCACAGCAGCACGAACGCAGGCGCGAAATCCTGTGGGCGTTCGGTGATCCACTGCGTCACCCGTGCGCGGGTGAACCAGTCGCCGCACTCGATTTCCTCCGGGTGAAGCTGGAACGGACCTTCGCTCGCGCCTTCGTAGAGCCACACGAACTCCTGCCCTGTCTCAGCGCACGGACTTACCTGGAAGACGCGGCTGGGCGGCGCGTTCACTACGAGTCCGATTTCCTCGCGCAACTCCCGCACCGAGCACGCGTCGTAATCCTCGCCGCTGTCGAGATGTCCGGAGGCGGAGGAGTCCCAGAGGCCGGGCGAACTGTCCTTGCTCATCGAGCGCTTCTGCAAAAACACCTCGCCGCGCGCGTTGAAGATGAAGACGTGAATGGCGCGATGCCGCAGCCCGGTGCGGTGGACTTCACGGCGCGGGGCGCTGCCCACGACTTCATCCCGCTCGTTCACCACGTCAAAAATTTCTTCGTTCATAACTTAGAACCAGACTACCCGGTTTCGGGGAACTCTTCCTGCATTTTCGCACGCAACACCGCGACCAATTCCGCGTCCATGAATTCGTAGTCATCTGCGATGAACAGACAGACGCACCGCTTCTTCGCGAGTTGTTCGGGATGCTTTTGCCGCAGCCGTTCCTTGTGCCGTTTCTCCATCACGACGATCACGTCCGCCCAGCCGAGATGACCTGCGATAATCTTGATGCGCGCACCGTCCTCTGTTCCAGCGGAGCGCACGTCCCAGGCAGACATGTCTTTAAAAATACTCTCCGCCGTCAAGCTGCGTCGGCGGTTACGGCTGCAAACGAAAAGAATCTTGGTGCGCGCGCCGTTCACACCGCGAGGAGTTGGGTCAGGGCCACGAATTGTTCCAGCGAGAGTTTCTCCCCGCGCACGTCGGGCCGCAGTTGCAGCTCCGCCAATGCGGCGGTGATTTTCTCCACGGGCCAGGTTTGTTTGAGCAGTTTGACCAGCATTTTGCGCCGCTGTGAGAACGCGAGTCGCACGACGCACTCGAAGATCGGGTGCTGCCCTTCGGGCAACAGCGGCGTCTCTCGCCGCCGCAGCACCACGCAGGCGGAATCGACGTCTGGCTCGGGAAAAAAGCAGCGGCGCGGAATCTTGAACGACTCGCGCGCCTCGTAACGCAACTGGACGAGCAGCGTCAGCAGGCCGTAGTCGTCGTCATCCGCTTTCGCCATCAGGCGGCGGGCGACTTCCAGTTGCAGCGTCGCGACGAGGCGTTCGGGGCGACGGGCGTTCTGCGCCAGTTCCACGAGAATCGGCGACGCGACGGAGTAGGGAAGGTTGGCGACCAGTTTCCAATCGTGCCAGTCGCGCGTGTGATCTTTCACCACCTCGAGCGCGTCGGCGTGTTGCAATTCAAGAGTGGCCACGGTCGCGAATCGCTCGCGCAACACCGTCACCAGCCGCAAATCTTTCTCAATGGCGAGCACTTGGCCGGCCCGTTCGAGCAGTAATTCCGTGAGCGGTCCCAAGCCTGGACCGATTTCCAGCACGTTGTCCGTTTTCGTCAAAGCACCCGCATCCGCGATCCGGCGCAACTGGTTCTGGTCGTGGAGAAAATTCTGCCCCAGCGACTTCGTGAGCTGGATGTCGCGCACGGTGAGCAGTTCCCGCATGTCGGAAAGTTTCATTAGCAAAGGGCCCCCGGCGTCCCGCCGGGCCGGGGCGTGGCGTGGGAAGTGGACTTGTGGATTGAGGAACGCTGCGGCCCGGCGGGACGCCGGGGGCACGGGGAGAGTTCGTGGTGCTTCGCCTTCATTCTTCGTTCAATGCCGTCTGCAAAGACCGTACCGCGCGGCGCAGTTGCGCTTCGGAAATCGTCAACGGCGGCGTGAAGCTGATGACGTTCGCGTGCTCGCCCTCGGGCAGAAAAATGAAACCGCGATGCAGCAATTTCTTGATGACGCGCAGCGACAACTCGGTGGCGGGCGAGCCGTCGGAGTTCGTCAATTCCACCCCCGCCATCAGCCCAATCCCGCGCGCGCAGCAGATGACTTTGGACTTTGGACCTTGGACCTTGGATAATTTTTCGAGCAGCATTTCGCCCAGTCTGGCACTGCGTAAAACGAGTTTCTGCGAACGAATCTCCGCGATGTTCGCCAGCGCCATCGCGCAGCCAACGGGGTGGCCGAGGAAGGTGCTGGTGTGAATCGCTTCACCGTTGCTCGCAGGCCACGCGGCGTCCATGACGTCCGCGCGACCAACGCAGGCCGAGAGCGGGAAGCCGCCGGTGAGCGCCTTGCCAAGACAGATCAAATCAGGAATCACGCCGCTGTGCTCGCAGGCAAACCACGCGCCAGTCCGCCCGAAGCCGGTGTAAATTTCATCGAGGATGAGCAGCACCCCGTGCTGGTCGCAGACGCGCCGGAGCATCGGAAGAAAATCTTGTGGAGGAATGTTGATCCCGCCGCGGGCCTGCACCGGTTCGACGAGCATGGCTCCGATGGATTCTGTGCGGAGCATCTTTTGCAGCGCGCCCTCCGCCTTTTTCGTGGCGCTGGAAGTAACGATACTTCGATCATTTTCCAAGTTGAGCGTCTTAAGTTCGGCTGCTACCGGGACGGCGGGGAACTGCACGAAGTGTCCGAACTCGCCGAGTTGTGAGCGGAACGGAGCGCGAAAATGCTCGCGATGCGTGGCGTTCAACGTGCCGTAGCCCAGTCCGTGGTACGCGCCGGTGAAGGCAATGACGCCGCGCTTGCCTGTCGCCAGGACCGCAGTCTTCAGCGCGACCTCCACGGCTTCGAAGCCGGAGTTGCAGAAGATGGTTTTGCCGACCTTGGACTTTGGACTTTGGACTTTGGACCACTTCTCAAACGTCAGCGCGCTCAGTTCCTGGGCGAGCCGCGCCTTGAGCGCGTGCGGATGCACATCGCCCATCGCGTGCAGCAGCGTGGCCATCTGGCGCTGGCCAGCGCGGACGACGCGCGGATTCGCGTGCCCGGCCGCCGCCACTCCGAACGCTGCCGTGAGGTCGAGATACCTTTTTCCTTCCGCGTCCCACACGTTCACGCCGCGCGCGCGTTCCCACACGATGGGCCACGAGCCGTCCGCCTCGGTGAAAGTGATGTTGCGCGATTCGTAGTCGCGCAGGAGGGAGAGGGTGGATTGGGCTTTGGTTCTCAAGCGCGTGGGGAAGCTCCAAATCCCAAATCCCAAATCCCAAACAAATTCCAAACTTCAAACTTCAAACTCAAAAGCGGAAACATCGCGCATCCGTGTGAATTTGGAGTTTGGAATTTGTTTGGGATTTGGACTTTGGACTTTGGATTTTTCATTCACACCCCTCTCTGTTCCTGCGGCCACACGAACTTGTGCATCTGCAACTGAAAGCGCACGGGCAGCGCGTCGGCGATGATCTTCTCGGCGAGCTCGCGCCGCGTGATCGGCGTCTGCCCGGCGGGAACTTTCTTGAGCGATGGATGCTGCTGTTCCGGCGCGAGCGGTTGCACCCACGAAAAAAGCAACGGACAGATTTTGGCAAGCTGGTGTTGGACGATCTGCTCTTTGGCCCAGTCGTAATCCTCTTGCGTGCCGAGAACAAACTTCACTTCATCGGTCGCTCTCAAGTGGGCGATATTCGCGAAACGGTTGCGCGTGACTTCGCCGCTGCTCGGCGCTTTCAAATCCATGATGCGGCGCACGCGCGGATCAATTTTCGAGATGTCGTGCGCACCGCTGGTCTCGATCAGGACCGTGAAGCCGTCGTCGCACAACGCGCGCATCAGGCGCAGCGCATTCGGCTGAAGCAATGGCTCGCCGCCGGTGAGTTCGACCAACGGCATTGAGGATTGAGGATTGAGGATTGGGGATTGGGGATGGGCGGCAAACGGTTTTGCCAGCCGATGTACGTCCGCAAGAATTTCGTTCAGTGATTGCTTGCCGCCCTCCGTGAACGCATACGCAGTGTCGCAGTAGGAGCAGCGGAGATTGCAGGCGGTGAGCCGCACGAAGACGCACGGTAAGCCCGCGAAAGTGCTCTCACCTTGCAGGCTCAGATAAACTTCATTGACGACGAGCGTGTCGGACACGGCGTGACGTTAAAGCACCAGGCTGCCCGCACCAAGCCTCGCGATTTCCTCCAGCCAGCGGGCGGCATTCACCCGCGCATCGTCCGCGCTGGTCATGCTGACCATCGCGCGCACAGCGCGAAATAGTTCGCGCGCTTTTTGCTCATCCGTCACCACGCCGGCCAGGCCGATGCAGGGTTTGCCGAGTTGACGGCAAAGCAGCGCCAGTTCACCAACGCCTTTGCCCATGAGGGTTTGCTCATCAATCGCGCCTTCGCCGGTGACGACGAGATCGGCGGCGGCGAGGCGGTCATGCAGTCCGGTGAGTTGCGCGAAGAGCGCGAAGCCTGGCTCCAATTTCGCGCCGAGAAAGGTGGCCAGTCCGAAGCCGAGTCCACCCGCCGCGCCCGCCCCCGGCGTGGTCGAGGTCGTGAGGTGGAGTTCCTGTTCCGCCAGCTCGGCCAGCGTGCCGAGGCAGCGTTCGGAGAACTCAAAATCCGTTTCCTTCAAGCCCTTTTGCGGTCCATAAACACGGGTGCAACCCGTCGGCCCGAGCAGTGGATTGTTCACGTCCACAGCCACGGAGAATTCTTCAAACCACTGGTCGCGCTGCGGAATTTTGATTTGCGTGAGCGAGTGCAAGTCCGTCCAGCGGTCGAGCGCGGCGCTTTTGTCGTTGAAAAAATCCCAGCCCAACGCGCGGGCGACGCCGAAGCCGCCATCATTTGTCGCGCTCCCGCCGATGCCCATGAAGCAGCGTTTTGCTCCTGCGGAGGCGGCGTCCTGAATGACCGCGCCAAGCCCGAAGGTATCCAACTCGAAGGGATGGAATTTGCCGCGCGGCAGTTGCGCCAGGCCATTCACCCGTGCGGCCTCGATGATGGCGGTGGCGCTATTCGGCTCCCACCACCACTCGGCGGAAATGGGCCGGTGCGCGGCATCCACGGTTTTGGTGACGCGGGTTTCAGCCTTTAACAGCGCGCCCAGAACAATGCCGAAGCCGTCGCCGCCATCGCTCATCGG
>JAYVNY010000310.1:0-9224 GCA_043758205.1 Akkermansia sp. | reverse complement strand
CGGGCGCTGTAAATCACGGCGTCCAAGAGCGTCGTGACCAGCACCAGCTTTTGCGTGCGGAAACCGGGCCCGTCCACCTGGATTTCCACCACCCGCACCGCGAGTTGTTCGGGCAGTTCATCCCATTGGGCGCGGGTCCAGAGCTGGCCTTGCCAGGGGCCTTTGCTCCCGCGCACGACCCGATCCCGCGCGCCCAGCCGCCGGCCCGCGCGCCAGTCCAGCTTGCGAAACTGGTGCAGCCGCAGCACCGCATCCACGCCGCGCGCCCGCAGCCGGGCGAGATTGGCGAAGGAAGAAAACCCGCGGTCGGCCAGCACCACGTCGCCTTTTTCGAAACAGTCCAGGAGCTTCTGCAGGAGCCGGCAATCATGGTCCTTGAGCGTGCCTTGCACCCAGGAAAGGAGCGCGCCACTAGCCAGGCAGAAACAGGCCACGAGCTTGACCACCGGAAAGCCGCAGCCGGGCTTTTGCGTGCTGGGTTGGGGCCACGCCTTCTGATGGGCGGCGGTGTCCGGCATGGACAGGCCGGTGCCATCGATCACTTTCACCCGCCGGCCCAGCCAAAGATCGGCCGCACGGTTTTGCACGGTGAGCTTTTGCGCCAGATGCTCATGCGTGGCCTGGAGTTGGGCGAGCGGCAAGCGGGCGCGCGCCTGGCAATACGCGCCGGTGCGGCTGTCGGGCTGCGCCTGGTCTTGCGGGGCATACCACGCCTGCACCTTGCGGACGATCTCGCGGCAGGAACTGCCCGGACTCAAGACCTGACTGAGGAAAGCCCAGAAGGTCAGGCTCAGGGGGTAAAGGCGTTGGCGGCTGTTGAGTCCGCGCGCGCTCGAAGCGAAAAGTTCCGTCGGCAACCACGGGCCGAAAATCTCATTCAGGCGACTCAGGCTGGACTGGCGCACCCGCTCGGTCTCGGCGCGCAGTGGATCGAGTTGGGAGCGGCGTGGCCGGCCACAAAGCAGATGGGAAAGGCCGGGCAGAAAGGCGGTGCGTTGACTCATGCGCCATGCTGATCGAAGCGATCGCTTCGTACCACTTCAAAATCAAATTCCCCGCCGATTTTTTATCCCCCGCCTGCCTTAACTAAGCGCCATTCGGGCCAGTCCTCACAATTGACAATCATTCCGCCGGTCAATTGAATCCTGATACGCACGAACACGAAAGGAAAACACCCTGCCACGTCCATTGCGCGTCGAATATCCGGGGGCCATCTATCATCTGAGCGCGTGGATCTGGCGGCGGCTGCGCCCGGCGCAACTCGGCGCACTGGCGGCCTGAAGACCGGAATGGCAAACTCGACAACTGAACTCTGAACCCTGAACCCAAAACGAAAATTAAGGCCATGAAAACTCGGATTACACCCCTCCTCGCGTTGACCTGGCTGGCCCTGTTCAACTCGCAATTCACTGCCGTCCACGCCCAGGGCACGGCGTTCACCTACCAGGGCCGGCTCCAGGAAAATGGCGGTCCGGCCAGTGGTGCCTACAGCCTGCGGTTCCAACTCTACAATGCCGAGACCGGCGGCGGTCCCGTGGGGCCAATGGTGACCAACGAACCCCTCGTCGTCGCCAACGGCCTGTTCACCACCGCGCTCGATTTCGGCGCGACCGTCTTTGACGGCAGCCCGCGCTGGATCGAAATCGGCGTGCGCACGAATGGTGGCGGCGCCTTCTCGACCCTCGCGCCGCGCCAGCCCGTCACCGCCACGCCCTACGCCATCACGGCGGGTCAGGTGGTCAGCGGCGGAATTTCCGCGGGCACTTACGGCAGCGTGGTGAACTTCAGCAATGCGGCCAATCAGTTCGCCGGAAACGGCGGCGGATTGACGAGCGTGAATGCCACGACGCTCGGCGGCGTGGCCGCGTCGAACTTCTGGCAGACGGGCGGTAATTCCGGCGCGAACGCCAGTTGGTATCTCGGCACGGCGGACTATCAATCCTTCGATCTGCGCGTGAACAAGTCCCGGGGCCTGCGCCTCCTGCCCTCCTTGAACGGCTGGCCCAACCTCATCGCCGGCTCGTCCAACAACGTCATCGCGAGCGGAACCACGGCGGCCAGCATCAGCGGCGGCGCGTGGAATGACATCGGCGGCCAGTCCGGCAGCTCCACCATCAATGGCGGCCAGCACAACCGGATCGGCACGAACAGCGCCGGCTCGTCCATCAGCGGCGGTCAATGGAACGTGCTCGCGGACGGCTCGGTCCGCAGCCTGATCGCGGGCGGTTACGGGAATGAGATCGGCGGCACCACCGGGACCAACGCCGCGCGCATTGCTCAGGGCATCACCGACGGCACGAGCAACATTTTGCCCTTCCTCGAGGAACTCAATCCGGGTGGGGCGGTCATCGGTGGTGGCACCGGCAATCAGTTGGGGCGGGATTGCGACAACACGGTCATCTCGGGCGGCAAGTTCAATTTGATTATGGGGGATGGTTCCGTGCGCACGGTGGGGGCGACCATCGGCGGCGGCGTGACCAACCAGATCGGCTCCAACGCGCCCTGCGCCGTCATCGACGGCGGGCGGCAGAACAGCGTGGAGGGCGGCGCGGGCGGCAGTGCCATCGGCGGTGGCGGCTGGAATGTGGTCAAAGGCAATGGCGTCTTCAGCGTCATCAGCGGCGGGTATCTCAACTTCATCGAAGGCGTCCCGTTCGTGAACCCGGACGCGGTGGTTGGCAACATCACGGACGGAGCTTCCAACACCATCTTCATCGGAGAAACCAACGTGGCCAGCGGTGTCATCGGCGGCGGCTATCGCAACCGCATCGGTTACGATTCGAGCGCCGCCTGCATCGGCGGTGGCGCGGAAAACCTCATCACTCCCAGCGCGCCCTATTCGTCCATTGGCGGTGGCCGCTGGAACACCAACGCCGGTTTGGCCTCGACGATTCCGGGCGGCGCACGCAACTACGCGGGCGGTGATTACAGCTTCGCCTCCGGGCGCCGCGCCCGTTCTATCCACGACGGCAGCTTCGTCTGGGCGGACGCGCAGAACGCGGATTTTGTTTCCACGGCCCAGAACCAGTTCAACGTCCGCGCCGATGGCGGCGTGCGGTTCATCACGGCGGGCGCGGGCCTGACGCTGGACGGCCAGCCGGTGTTGGCGGGCAGCAATGGCGGGCCGCTGACGAATCTCAACGCCGCCGCGCTGACCACCGGCTTCGTGCCGGACGCGCGGCTGGGTGCGAACGTCGCGTTGCGCAACACGACCAACACCTTCACCGGCAACCAGATCATCCAGGGAAGTCTCGGCATTAACACCGCGCCTCTGGCTGACCTCCATGTGCGGGGCCAGGGCGCCACCGGCACCGTGTTGGTTACTCCCGCCGGCAGCATCAACGGGAATAGTGAAATGCGATTGAGCGAGAGTGCCGACGGCACGGCGGGCATGATTCTACGCTATGCGGGAGCGGCCAGCAGCAATCCCTTCCAGATCCTCGGGCTGTTGTCCGGGGTGGAAACCGCACCCCACTTCTCGGTCTTGCGTGACACCGGCAACGTCGGCGTGGGCAGCGCCAGCCCGTTGCACCGACTCCACATTGGCAACTATGGAACTCTGCCCACGATCAACAATGGCCCCATCAAGACGGTCGTGGAAAATACCAACGAAAACGGTCGCGCCACGCTCATCGCCGTGGCCGGCCCTGGCCCGACCTCGAGCACCAACCGGGTCGAAGTCGCGCTGGAAGCAGACGAGAACCAGCGCATCGCCCTGCTCGGCACCATGAGCGCGCACCCCCTCCAGATTCGCGTCGGCAACGTGACCCGGATGCTTTTCAACACCAACGGCAACACCGGCCTCGGCACCACCACTCCCGTCAGCGCGCTGCAAGTCATCGGCACGGTCACGGCCACGGCCTTTAATCCGCCCAGTGACCGCAACCTCAAGGAGAACTTCGTTCCGGTGAGTCCGCGTGACGTGCTGGAGAAAGTGGCGGCTCTGCCCATCAGCCGCTGGAATTTCCAGGGCGACGCCGCCACCCCGCACGTCGGCCCCATGGCGCAGGATTTCCACGCCGCCTTCGGCCTGGGCACGGATGAGCGCCACATCGCCACGGTGGATGCCGACGGCGTGGCGCTGGCGGCGATCCAGGGATTGAATCAGAAGGTCGAAGAGCAACGCGCCGAGAACGCGGAGTTGAAACAGGCGGTCAACGAATTGAAACAACTGGTGCAAGCGATGAACCGCTAGCTCCACGGAGGGGCGAAATGAAAAGCGCGACGCCAGGGCGATCCGAAGAAGACGCAATGGGTGTTACGTTGGCGCGAGGTACCGCCCAGGACGCGCCAGTGGATTGGACGCGGCGGGGCATGGGCAGCGCAAGCTACATCGCGCGCGCGGTTAACTCAGGGCTTTAGATCGCCCAACAACCTGATGGCTTCCGCCTCCGTGTTCGTGGCCGCGCTTTGCAGCCAGTGCCGGGCTAATGCGGCATCCATCGGCACGCCGTCCCCGCGCAGATAACGCTTCCCGATTTCCAGTTGGAAGCTCGGCAGACCGTTGGAGGCTTGGGTGAGTTGGTAGGCGATGACTTTGGCGAGGCGTTCTCGGGCCGGGCGTTCTCTGAGTTCCTTCTTCTTCGCTTCCTCGGCGGCGCGCGTCTCAGCCATCGTCCTTTCGCTCTCACGTTGCGCGGCTGGCAGCTTCTCACGTTCCGCGATGCCCGCCGGGCTTTTCTCAAATTCCTCGCGCTCCTGTTCGCGCTGGCGTTGAAGCTCGGCCTTGGCATCGAGATCTTTGATCTCCTCAGCGGTGCGCTCACGTTCCTGTTTTACCTTTGCGTCGAATGCGGCGCGCTCTTGCTGCTCCTTGCTCGCCCTTTCCGACACGAGGAAAAACGAACCGATTGCTCCAATGCCGCCGAAGAAAATAATGGCACAGGTGATGACCACAATCGGCAGGGCGATGAAGAACAGGAACAATCCCCAGAACACTCCGCTCGTCGTGGACTTCTCTTGAGGCTTGAACGGATGACCGCAATGCGGACAGGACTCGGCGGTAGTTGAAACCACTCCGCTACACGCTGGACACTTGACCACCTTCACTTCTCAACCTCCGCATTTCCCACAAAGCACTTCCCGCACTGCTTGCCATGAAAGCACTCGAAACATTTGTGCCTGCTGGAGCCGCTGCACTGAGCGCAGGTATGGAAATCCTTACGTATCCTAGCGGTGAACGTCATAGAGCGTCGTTTGTAATTTGTCCAACGCTACGCCGACGCACGCCTTGGGCAAGATCTGAATCAGCCAGGAAGCGGGCCTCACAATTGACAGTCGCTCCTTGGGTCGCTGAAAGGGGTCGAAAGGGGTCAGTTCTAACAATCGACAATGGGAGACCAGGATCGACGGCGCGGCGCAACGGTTCCGTAATGGGGCAGCCGCCCGGCTGTCGCATGTCCAACATCCGCCTCGGATGCTGAGGCCCTGCACGAGTCAGGCTTCGGCAGGCGGGACGCCCACCGGACGGGTGGCAGCCGGGACGGCAGCCCCACTACGTTCAGACCACCAAACCGTCGAGCATCTGAATGACGCGCGGGGCGCGGGCGGCGAGTTCGGCGGAGTGGGTGGCGATGATGAGGGTGGTCTGGCGTTCGGCGCGGAGGGTGAGGAGCAGTTCGATGATTTCGTCGCCGGTGTGCGAGTCGAGGTTGCCGGTCGGTTCGTCGGCGAGAATGACTTCGGGATTGTTGATGAGCGCGCGGGCGATGGCCACGCGCTGCTGTTCACCGCCGGAAAGTTCCGTGGGGCGGTGAGCCATGCGCTTGTCGAGTCCCACGCGCGCAAGCAGGGCGTGTCCGCGCTCGGCGGCTTCGCCCGCCGGCACGCGGGCCATGCGCGCGGGAAGGCATACGTTCTCCAGCGCGTTCAACTCGGGGAAAAGATGATAGGCCTGAAAGACGAAGCCCATCTTCACGTTCCGCAAGTGCGCGAGCGCGGGGTTCGAGAGTCGCGAAACATTCTCGCCCGCGAAAAAGATTTCCCCACGAGTCGGGCGGTCCAGTCCGCCGAGGAGATGAAGCAACGTGCTCTTGCCCGCGCCGGACGCGCCGCGCATGGCGACGAACTCTCCGCGCCCGGCGCGGAAATTCACACCGCGCAGCACGGTGAGTTCGCTCTTCCCCGTCGGGTAGCTCTTCACTACGTCGCGCGCTTCGAGCAACGCCCCGGACTCCAGCCCCGAGACCCCAGACGCCATCATTTCACTCATTGCGCAACGCCTCCACGGGTTGCAGCCGGCTGGCCTGCCACGCGGGCAGCAGGCCGGCCAGGATGCAGATGAGAAAACCACCACCGCAAATGATCGTCACGTCCAGAGGCAGCAGCTCGTAGGGCACCTGGGAAATTTTGTAGATCTCCGGCGGCAGCAAATCAAATTTCGCCCAGGTGCTCGCGGCTTTCAGGATGTTGTTCAAGTTCTTGAGGAAGAACAGGCCGAGCGCAAAGCCCAGCCCCACGCCGAAGACGCCGATGGCAATGCTGTGGCCGAGAAAAATCCACATGACCTGCCGGTTCGACGCGCCGAGGGATTTCAGCAAACCAATCTCCTTGATCTTGTTCACGGCGAAGGTGATTTCAGAATTCACGATGGCGAACGCGGCCACGATCATCACCACGAAGAGAATGATGTACATCATCGTTTTCTCCGTCGCGAGCGCGTTGAAAATCGTCGCGTTCTCGTCCGTCCACGAGACGAAGTTGTAGCCGGGACCGAGGTCGCGCAGCAGGTCGCGGATCACGGCGTCCACCTGGAACGGATCGCGGAGCTGAACGTGCAGACCGTGCGCCTGGCCGTCGAGTTTTTGCAAATCCTGAGCCGTCTCCAGCGAGGAGACGATCATCATGCGGTCGAAGTCGTCGAAGCCGACGTTGAAGATGCCGCGCACGGTGAAGTCGCCGGGGGTCGGCATCGCGCCGCCGTTTTTCTGGGCCTTCACATATTGGTCGAGCGCCTTGGCTGAGAGGATGGACACGAAGTCGCCCACGTCCACGCGCAGCTCATGCGCGAGGGAACTGCCGATGAGCAACCCGCGCCCGCTCACATCGAACGTGCCTTGAAACACGCTCTTCGGCAGCACGCTCACGGAGCCTTCGCGCTCGGGATCAATGCCGCGCAAGACCGGCCCGCTGATCTGCGGATTCTCGTTCGTGTCTGCCGGCTGGGTCTGGAGCATGACTTGCGTGAGGATGAAGGGCGCCACGCCTTTCACCTGCGGATGTTTCTCGATGATGGGGATGAGCCGCTGATAATCCGCCGTGATGCCGCTGAGGCCGACCACTTTCAGGTGCGCGTTGGCGGAAAGGATCTTGTCGCGCCACTCGCGGTCGAAGCCGCTCATTACGGCGATGACGATCATCAGCACCGCCACGCCGAGCATCACCCCGATGATGGCGATAAGCGTGATGACGGAGACGAACGTGCGCTTGGGCCGCAGATAGCGGAGCGCGAGCGCGAGTTCAAAAGGCAGCCGAGACACGGGGCGTAAGGTCAGAAGCGCGGGGGGGAATGTCAAAAGCAAACCGGGACGAGGGGAGGATTTGACATGCCGGGGGGAGAATGATGGCCGGTGCGACGTGAAAAGTTGCCGGCCAAAAAATAATTTCAAAAACAGTGTCAGATTTCTCCGCAGATTCCCCTTCAGTGGGTGTGAAGAAGAATTATTTGCTGACCGGGACCAATCCACAGCAATGGCTCTCGGCGGATCAAGTCGCTGACATGGCGAAGCGGGTTAATTACCAGCCCATGCGGCTGGCGCAGGAACTCGGACTGACCTACCGCACGCTCGGGCGGCATTTCAACGGTGCCTTTGGCTGCGGCCCGCGCGCGTGGCTGAAGCAACGGCGGATGACGGATGTCGTCACCCTGCTGGGGCATGGCTTCAGCACCAAGCAAGTGGCGTCGGAACTCGGCTACCAGGATCGTTCCAGCTTGTTCCGCATGTTCCGTCGGCAACTGCAGCCCACGCCGCGCCAACTGGCGAGCCGGTTGGAGCTGCCGATCCTGCTGCAAAGCCCGCGTCCCGTCCTGACGCACGGTTAAGCGCCGCGCGGCGAATGTCGCGTCAGCCATCCTGGCGAAGGGTGAGCCGTTGGCTTCCAGCCCGACGGAATTTAGGCGCGTCCTGAACAGTTCACGGAAGGACCCGGCGGCGGCAATCTCCCCGACCCCACGAACCTCTCTGGCGTCGCCTGGATCGCGCAGGCGCAGCTAAGCTGGTCGTCCGACCAATTAGCCTCAGGCTACTACATTGAGCGCGCGTTCGTACCCGGAAGACCGTACACCAACTTCGCCACCAACGGCCTTAACTAAGCGCCATTCAGGACTGCCCCTTTCCGTATCCAGATGCACCCCAGTTTTGTTGGCATTCAAGCTTCAGCTTGCCCCACGCCGAAACGGTCGCTAACCATTCGCGACATGAAACTGACCTGGAAAGACCACGAGGAAATCGCCTGGGCGCTGCTGGACAAGCTCCCCGATCAAGACCCGCTCAAGCTCAGTTTTCCCAAGCTCCACAAGCTGGTCTGCGAGCTGGAAGAATTCGGCGACAAACCGGACGCCTCGAACGAAAAGATTTTGGAAAACATCCAGATGGCTTGGTACGAGGAGAAGAAATGACGAATTCCGAATGTCGGAGGACCAATCGTTTCGTCCTTCGTCCTTCGTCATTGGAAATTCACCCCGCATGAGCACCAAACAAATCATCAAACCCACCGCTTCTCCCGCCGCCGTCGGCCCGTACAACCACGCTGTGCGCATGGGCGACCTGCTGTTCTGTTCGGGGCAGATTCCGCTCGACCCGGCCACCGGCCAGTTGATCGCCGGTGACATCCGCGCGCAGACCGAGCGCGTGCTGGAGAACGTGCAAGCCATTCTGGGGGATCAAAAACTCACTTTCGCCAACGTGGTGAAAGCGACCGTGTTCATGACGAATCTCGGCGACTTCGCGGCGATGAACGAAGTCTATGCGCGCTACTTCACGACGGATTTTCCCGCGCGCTCCACGGTGCAAGTCGCGGCCCTCCCGCGCGGTGCGGCGGTGGAGATCGAAGTGGTGGCGCACTATTGATTCCCCGTAGCGGCGGCTCGGCAGAGCGCCGCCATTCAAAAACGAAGATGGCGGCGCTCTAAGGAAACGCTGATTTAATCTTCCGGTTTTAATTTATGTGGGAGACGAGTTGGGCGTGGTTTCTTAAACTCAAGGCATGACGCACCCGACCAGTTT
>JAYVNY010000309.1:0-4259 GCA_043758205.1 Akkermansia sp. | reverse complement strand
TTCGCGAGCCGGAAGCATTCTTCGCAGAGACGTGTTTTCTTCGCAGCGTGACCGTGCCGCGCGATGGGGTGGACCCGCTGGCGCAGGATTGGGAGTGGTTGCGCGGCGGAATGGAAACGCTGCTCACGCTCGCGCAGCAGTTCGCCCTCGCCCTGGCTGATGCGAAACGCGAACAGGCCGCGCTGGATTTCAACGACCTGGAACAGTTCGCGTTGCGCCTGCTCTGGGATTCGGCGCGCGGCGCGGCCACGGAACTGGGCCGCGAGTATCAGGCGCGCTTTCATCACGTCTTCGTGGACGAATGCCAGGACATCAACGCGGTGCAGGATGCGATCATCCGGGCGGTCAGCCGGGAAGATAACGCGGAACGCGGAACGGGGAACGCGGAACCGGCGGGCGTGAGTGATGTTCCGAGTTCCGCGCTCCGAGTTCCGCGCTCCGGCAACCGCTTCCTCGTCGGCGACGTGAAGCAGAGCATCTACCGCTTCCGGCTGGCGGACCCGCGCATCTTTCAGAATTACGAGGCGCGCTGGCGGCGGGTTAGTGGGGCAGCCGTCCCGGCTGCCTTCAGTCCACTGGGCGTCCCGCCTGGTGGTTCCGATTCCGGAGGCAGTTCGACAGGCGGGACGCCCGTCGGACTCATGGCAACCGGGACGGCTGCCCCACTGCCTCTTGCGACAGCAGGCGGACAAGTCATCGCGTTGAGCGACAACTTCCGCAGCCGCGAGGCGCTGCTGGAGTTTTTCAACGCCGTCTTCGCCGAGCTGATGCAGCCCGAGATGGGCCGCGTGCAGTTCGATGACGACGCGCGGCTGAAATTCGGCGCTCCCGAAAAACGCCGCGCGCTGGGCCAGCAGGAAAGCCCCGGCCCGCGCGTGCATCTGCACCTGCGCCTCACCGAGCCGACGAAGGCGGGCGCGGAACCGGAGCACGAATCTGATGCCGCCGAACTCACCGGCGCGGAACACGAGGCGCGCATCGTGGCGAACCGACTGCGCGAACTCGTCGTCAGCGGCCATGAAATCACCGGCCACGACGGGCCGCGTCCGGTGGCGTGGGGCGACATGGCGGTGCTGCTGCGCTCGCCCTCGGCCAAGGCGGAAATTTACGCGCGCGAGTTTGCGCGGCAGAACATTCCCCTCGAAGTCGCGCAGTCGGATTTTTTTGACGCGCTGGAAATCAGCGACCTGTTGAACGTCCTGCTGCTGCTGGACAATCCGCTGCAAGATGTGCCGCTGCTCGCCGTGCTGCGCTCGCCGCTCGTCGGACTGACGGCGGGCGACCTCGCGGAAATCCGGCTGGTCGCGCGCTGCGGTTACTTCTGGACGGCGCTGAATCGCTTTCACGAGACCGCCTCTCCTCGTGGGGCAGCCGTCCCGGCTGGTGGCTCTTCAGCTTTAGCCGAGACGGCTCAAGGACTCAGGCAGCCGGGACGGCCGCCCCACTACAGGAGCGCAGCGGAAAATTCTTCCGCGTGGCTGGCCGTGGATCAATTCCTCGAACGCTTCGCGCGCTGGCGGCGCATGGGCCGCGACGCCTCCATCGGGCAGCGGCTGGAAACCATCCTGGCGGAGACGCATTACCTCGACTGGCTCGCGGCGCACACGGCGAATCCGCAGCGCGCCGCGCAGCGCCTGGCGAACGTGCGCCGGCTGCTCACGCTGGCGCGGCAGTTTGATCCGTTTCAACGGCAGGGCGTGGCGCGCTTCCTCAAGTTCGTCGAGGCGCAGCGCGCGGTGGCGGGCCGCGAACCGATGGCGGCGGGCGGCGGCGCGGTGCAACTGCTCAGCATTCATCGCAGCAAAGGTTTGGAGTACCCCGTCGTGGTCGTGCCGGACCTCGGCAAGCGATTCAACTTCGATGATTTCAAGGCGGACATCCTCCTGCACGAACGTCTCGGCCTCTGTCCGCGCATCAAGCCGCCGCACGCGGGGCAGCGTTATCCGAGCCTGCCGCACTGGCTCTACACGCGGCACGAGCGGAGCGAACTGCTCGGCGAGGAAATGCGGCTGCTCTACGTGGCGATGACGCGCGCGCGCGACACGCTCCTGCTCGTCGGGACCACGACAAGAAAACGCGCCACGGAACTGTGGCCGGAGATCGCGCCCTCGCCGGAGGAATTGTTGGGCGCGAGTTCGATGCTGGAATGGCTGGGGCCGTGGTTCACGCGGCGCGCGCCGGCGAGTTGGACTGAAGAGGAGACAGGCACCACCGCGTTGTTCTCATGGCGAATCTATTCAGAGGCGGAGGCGGCGGTTTCGTTGGCCGCGGACGACAAGCCGGAGGAACACCCGTTCGACTTCACCGGCCATGACGCCTTGCTCGCGTGGAAGTATCCGTTTGACATCACGACGCAGGAAGCGGCGAAGACCTCGGTCTCCGCGCTGCGCCGCAAGCTCGCCGAGTCCGCCGACGAAGCTCGTCCGTGGCGGGCCGCGCGCCCCGTGACCCGCGCTCGCGCGGGGGAATTATCCGCGACCGAAGTGGGCACCGCGCATCACACGTTTCTGGAATTTGCGACGCTCGCGAATCTCGTCACGGAGGCAGGCGCGCAGGCCGAGTCGGAATTGCTCGTGGCGGCGGGCGTGTTGTCCGAAGCGGAGGCGCGGCGGCTGAACTTGCGCGGGCTGGTCGAGTTCTGGAATTCGGAAATCGGGCGGAACCTGCTGGCGGCAGGCGGCGCGCTGCGGCGCGAGCTGCCCTTCACCGCACGTTTCACCGGGGCGGAGTTACGTGAATTGAAACTGGCCGATGCTTCACTGCCCGAGGACGAGTTCGTGATCGTGCAGGGCGTCGCGGACGTGGCGGTGATTTTGCGCGAGGAAATCTGGCTGCTCGATTTCAAGACCGATGAGATCACGCCCGAGCAGGCGGAGGCGCGGGCGAATGATTACCGGCCGCAGTTGCAGGCCTACGCGGCCGCCTTGGGAAAAATCTACGATCGGACGGTGACACGGCGCTGGCTGCACTTCCTGGCGCCGGGTGTGACGGTGGAGGTGTGACTGTTTGTGGGGGGGCCTTAGGCCAAGGACGCAAAGGGGCCCGGGCTTCAGCCCGCTTGACGCTGGCAAGGTTTGCAACGTGGAAGAATCAGGACGGCTCTTGCTTCTCAACTTGAAGCGGCGTGAACGCCGCGCTCCTTCGCGTGATTTGCGTTCTTGGGGTGAGGCCGATTCCGGGCGCATCTTGGAGGTGCCGCCGTTCTCTCTGGACCGGGAGACTGGAATGTCGGCGCTACGCCCGCCCGCCGTAACGCCGAAATTCCTGTCGGCAAGTTCCGAGGCTTTCAGCCTCGGATCGTTTCCATCCTCCAGCAGCGGTACTTTCAAGATGCGCCGGCCGATTCCCTTCCAGTGATTTTTTAGATGCGAAAGTGGCGGCGAGGGTTTATCTGTCGGTCCATGAAGAAAGCATTTCTGCTCCTGACCGTTGTGGTCTTCGGTCTCAGCTTCGCATTCGCAGCCGATGAGAAGAAAGCCGTCAAGGCGAAGCCTTACCCGCTCAAAACCTGTGTCGTGTCCGATGAAAAATTCGGCGGCGACATGGGCGAACCTTACGTCTTCACCCACGAAGGCCGCGAAGTGAAGCTGTGCTGCAAGGGCTGCCTGGATGATTTCAAAAAAGATTCCGCCAAATACGTGAAGAAGATGGAAGCGGCGGAAAAGAAAGACACTCCGAAAAAGTAGAACGACCCACGAAAGAAAAAAACTATGAAATACCTCACCATGATGATGGCCGCCGCGGTTCTCGCCCTCGGCCTGTTCACCGGCTGCGCCACCTGGCGCCGCCACGACCACACCAAGTGCGGCGCGTGCTGCAAGGACAACTGCGCGGCGTGTTGCAAAGACGCGGCGGCCTGCGCCAAGTGCTGCGGTCCGAAGTAAGCACGTCAGATTGAGAACGGCGGCGTTCGCGAGAACGCCGCCGCTTTTTCGTGCCGCTCAACTGCTTTTGTGGCGTGGTGAAATCCGACACTGGTAGGGCGTCGTCGCTCCGCGCGCGCCGGGCCGCAACTCGACAGAACGCGTCAGATTTTCTCTCATCTCAACCGGCGCGCGCGGAGCGACGACGCCCCACCTTGGCCCTGCCACCGCTTGCACCCAATTGAATTCTTGACCCACTTTCTCCCCCACCTAGCATCCCGCGCAATTTGCAGTCAGTGAATTTGATGAAAGCAATTCTCGCCCTCGAAGACGGCACCGTGTTTCACGGCCAAAGCTTTGGCGCGCGCGCCCACGCGTGCGGCGAAGTCTGTTTCA
>JAYVNY010000308.1:0-5209 GCA_043758205.1 Akkermansia sp. | reverse complement strand
CTCGGTCGCCATGAGCAGCACCGAAGGCCTCAAGCGCGGACAGAAAGTCAACGCCACCGGCGACTCGATCACCGTGCCCGTCGGCGAATGCACGCTCGGTCGCATTTTCAACGTCACCGGTGATCCCGTGGACGAGCGCGGCCCGGTCGTCGCGGAAAAGCGCTACCCGATTCATCGCCCCGCGCCGAAGCTCACCGATCAGGACACCAAGGCGACCATCCTCGAAACTGGCATCAAGGTCATTGACCTCATCTGCCCGTTCACGAAGGGCGGCAAGGCTGGCGCGTTCGGTGGTGCAGGCGTCGGCAAGACGGTCGTCATCCTTGAACTCATCAACAACATCGCGAAAAATCACGGCGGCTTCTCCGTGTTCGCTGGCGTCGGCGAGCGCTCGCGCGAAGGCAACGATCTTTACCACGAAATGAGCGACGCAGGCGTCATCAACCAGAAGGACCTCAGCAAGTCCAAGGTCGCACTCGTCTATGGCCAGATGAACGAGCCTCCAGGCGCGCGTCTCCGCGTCGCGCTCTCCGCGCTCTCGATGGCCGAGTATTTCCGCGACGAGAAAAATCAGGACGTTCTCCTCTTCGTGGACAACGTCTTCCGCTTCTCCCAAGCCGGCTCCGAAGTGTCCGCGCTCCTCGGCCGCACGCCGTCGGCAGTCGGCTACCAGCCCACACTCGCGGCAGAAATGGGCCAGCTCCAGGAACGCATCACGACGACCAAGTCCGGCTCCGTCACGTCCGTGCAAGCCGTGTATGTGCCCGCAGATGATCTCACCGACCCCGCTCCCGCAAACACCTTCGCGCATCTCGACTCGACCATGGTGCTCGAGCGCTCCATCGCCGAACTGGGCATCTACCCAGCAGTCGATCCGCTCGCCTCGACCTCGAAAGCCCTCGCGCCCGACGTCGTCGGCGAAGAGCACTACGCCGTCGCCCGCGGCGTGCAGAAAGTGCTCCAGCGCTACAAGGACTTGCAGGACATCATCGCGATTCTCGGCATGGACGAACTCTCGCCCGAGGACAAGCTGCTCGTTTTCCGCGCGCGGAAAATCCAGCGCTTCCTCTCGCAGCCGTTCTCGGTCGCCGAAGTCTTCACCGGCACGCCCGGCCAATACGTCCCGATCAAGGACACCGTCCGCGGCTTCAAGGAAATCCTCGAGGGCAAACACGACAGCGTGGCCGAGGGCAATTTCTACATGAAGGGTGGCATTGACATGGTCACAGCGTGACCTAGTTGAGAGGTGAGGGTTGAGAGTTGAGAGCCGGAGCTTCTGGCTCCAACACGCAACCTATGTCGCTCAAGCTTCGTTGATCTCGTCGATGCCGCCCTTCATGTAGAAGTTGCCTTCGCCGACAGCGTCGTGCTTGCCTTCGAGGATTTCCTTGAAGGCGCGCACGGTGTCCGCCACGGGCACCTGCTTGCCGGGACGCCCGGTGAACTGCTCGGCCACGGTGAACGGCTGGCTGAGGAATTTCTGAATCTTGCGCGCGCGGAACACACTCGTCTTGTCCTCGGCGGAAAGCTCGTCCATGCCCAGAATCGCGATGATGTCCTGCAAGTCCTTGTAGCGCTGGAGCACTTTCTGCACGCCGCGAGCGACGTCGTAATGTTCCTGCCCAACGATTTCCGGCGAGAGCGCGCGGGAGTTCGAGGCCAGCGGATCGACGGCGGGGAAAATGCCCAACTCGGCGATGGAGCGTTCGAGCACGATGGTCGCATCCAAGTGCGCGAAAGTGGTGGCCGGCGCGGGGTCGGTCAAATCGTCAGCGGGCACATACACAGCCTGGAAGGACGTGATGGAACCGTTCTTGGTCGAGGTGATGCGTTCCTGCAAGTCACCCATTTCAGCAGCGAGTGTCGGCTGGTATCCGACGGCGCTCGGCGTGCGGCCGAGAAGCGCGGACACTTCGGAACCGGCCTGCGAGAAACGGAAGACGTTGTCCACGAACAGGAGCACGTCCTGGTTCTTCTCGTCGCGGAAATACTCGGTCACGGCGAGTGCGGAGAGTGCCACGCGGAGACGCGCACCCGGGGGTTCGTTCATCTGGCCATAGACCAGACCAATGCGGGAGCCGGGTTCGAGAATCGGCAGGCCGTCTTCATTGGTCATGGTGTGCCCCTTGGCGTCCTTCTTGGTCTTGATGACGTTGGCCTCGATCATTTCGTTGTAGAGATCGTTGCCTTCGCGCGTGCGTTCGCCGACGCCGGCGAACATCGAGATGCCGCCGTGCAGCTTCGCGATGTTGTTGATCAATTCCATGATGACGACGGTCTTGCCGACACCGGCACCACCGAACGCACCAACCTTGCCGCCCTTGAGGAAAGGGCAGATGAGGTCAATGACCTTGATGCCGGTGCTGAGCACCTGGGGCGACGTGGACTGATCCACGAGCGGCGGAGCCTGGCGGTGAATCGGGTTATACTTGTCCGCCTTGACCGGACCCTGCTCGTCCACGGGGTCGCCGGTGACGTTGAAGATGCGGCCCATGACCGCTTCGCCGACGGGCATGGAGATGGGCGCGCCGGCATCAATCACTTCCTGGCCGCGGCTCAAGCCTTCGGTCGTGGACATGGCGATGGCGCGTACCCAGTTGTCGCCGAGGTGCTGCTGCACTTCGAGCGTGAGCTTGGTCAGCGCGCCGCCGGGCGGGGTGAATTCGATCTTGAGCGCGTTGAAGAGCGCCGGCAACTGGGCCGGAAACTCGACGTCCACGACCGGACCGATGATTTGAACGATTTTGCCTTTGTTCATTTTCGTAATTGCTTAACTCATTGCCATCGCGGCGCTGGTGATTTCCAAAAGTTCGCGGGTGATGTTCGCCTGGCGCAGCTTGTTGTATTCGAGCGTCAGGTCTTTGATCATCTGCTTGGCGTTGTCGGTCGCGCTCTTCATCGCGACCATGCGCGCGCTGTGCTCGGAGGCCTTGGCCTCGAGCAGAAATTGATAGACCTGAAAATTCAGATAGTGCGGGAGGAGGTTGTTCATCACCGCTTCGGCACCCGGCTCGAAGAGGTATTCCGTGGTGTTCTTCTCCAACGCCCGCCCCGTGCTCTCTCCATGCACGTCCGCGTCCAAGGCGGTGATTTCGCGGATGGGGAGAAGCTGCCGCACCTCGAGCTTCTGAATCATCGTGCTGATGAAATTCGTGTAGAGCACGTCCACCTGATCCACTTTGCCACTGGTGAAAAGTTCCTGGGCAAACCGTGAGATGGCCCGCGCCTCGGCGAACGCTGGATTATCCTTGTAGGTGAATTCCGCCGCCAGTTCGCGCTTGGTGCGCGCCACGAATTGCGACGCCTTGCGTCCCGCCGTGACATGCACGGTGGTGGCCTTGTCGTACTTCGTCGCCTCGCGCAACAGGTTCGTGTTCAACCCGCCGCACAGACCCTTGTCCGTGCTGATGATGATGAGCGCGCGCTTCTTGACCACGCGCACTTCGATGAGCGGATTGGAAAAATCGCCCGCGCCCGCCGACACCGCCGAGAGCACGTTGTTCATCAGCTTGGCGTAGGGCCGGCCCGAGAGGGCGGCCTGCTGCGCCTTCCGCATCTTGGCGGAAGCGACCATCTGCATCGCCTTGGTGATTTGGGCGGTGTTCTTGACCGACTTGATGCGCCGGCGAATGTCGCGTGTGCTGGGCATGGTTATCTTTTACGGGAAATTTTGTACCGGTACGGCGGCGATTCCTCGCGCATGTGAAATCCGATTTCACGCTTGGGCTTTTCCTCTGTCGCCGGCTCCAACAACGGGCGGATGGCGTTGATGAGATCGGCGATCACCTCGTCGTGGCCGCCGATTCGCTTCTCCAGTTCATCCAACTTGGCCGCGAGTTGGCGATTACCCATCAGCACCTCGCGCATCTGCACGAAGGCGCGGACCACGAAGACGCTCATCTCGCTGGCCCGCTGGCTTTTCAGAATCGTCGCCAGCATGATCGCCCCATGTTCAGTGAAAACCCACGGAAGTTTGCGCCGTCCGCCGTGTCCGGAACTTGATATCGCAATTTGCGATATCAAGTTTGTGTATTCACCAGTGGTGAGTTGAAAGGCGAAATCCGCTGGGAAACGCTGCCGATTGCGCTTGAACTGCTCGTTCAACCGCATGGTCGGCACGCCGTAGATGGCCGCCAAATCCGAATCCAGCATGACGCGCTGGCCGCGAATGAAGTGGATTTTGGAATCCACTCCTTCGACCTGCGTCGTTGCTGCTTCGTTGGCCATAAACATTTTGTTGCGTGCGTTTGAGATCGCAAACTGCGATCTCAAGTTCTCAGCGATACGTCTGCTTGAACTCCATCAGCGCGGCCTTCAGTTCCGCAGCCAGCGCGTCACTGAACGCTTTCTCCGCGCGAATTTTGCCGAGCAACTCCGCTTTCCGGGTGCTGAGGAAGTCGGTCATCTTGGCTTGGAAATCCTTCACCTTCTCGACCGGCACGTCATCCAGCATGTTGTTCTGCATGGCCCAGAGGACCGCCGACTGCGCTTCAACTGGCATGGGATTGTACTGGTTCTGCTTGAACAGCTCGACGATGCGCTTGCCACGTTCGAGTTGGGCCTGCGTCTTGGCGTCGAGGTCCGAACCGAACTGCGCGAAGGCCGCGAGTTCGCGGAACTGCGCGAGGTCAAGTTTGATTTTGCCGGCGACCTGTTTCATCGCCTTGATCTGCGCGGCGGAACCGACGCGGCTCACCGAGAGACCGACGGAAATCGCGGGGCGAATGCCCTGATAGAACAAATCGGTTTCGAGATAAATCTGACCGTCCGTGATCGAAATCACGTTCGTCGGAATGTAAGCCGACACGTCGCCCGCCTGCGTCTCGATGATGGGCAGCGCAGTGAGCGAGCCATTGCCGTATTTCTCTCCGACACGCGCCGATCGCTCGAGCAAACGGCTGTGCAGATAGAACACGTCGCCAGGATACGCTTCGCGACCGGACGGGCGCTTGAGTACGAGGGACACCTGACGGTAGGCGACGGCTTGCTTGGAAAGGTCGTCGAAAATGATCAACGCATCCATGCCGTTGTCCATGAACCACTCGCCCATCGCCGCACCGGCGAAGGGAGCGAGATATTGGTTGGCGGCGGAGTCCGACGCCGAGGCCACGACCACGATGGTGTAGGGCAGCGCGCCTTCCTTCTCCAGCGTCGCGATGACGCGGGCCACGCTCGACTGCTTCTGGCCGATCGCGACGTAGATGCTATA
>JAYVNY010000307.1:0-27868 GCA_043758205.1 Akkermansia sp. | reverse complement strand
CACCGACACATTTCCCGGCGCAGAAAATAGCGGTATATTTTGCGTACCATCCTCTTCTCTCGGGCTCCGTAGGTTCGAACATCGTCCGCTTGTCCCCGCCTTAAGCCATTTTGCACCACATTTCCTCCATTCCATCCATATTTAGAGCCATCATTTCCAGGTTCGATAGGCCCAATTTCAGGCCCTTGAGGGTTTGCAAAATCCTCGAGGAAAAAGAACGGTTTCCTGGCTTCAATCCTCAGTTTTTTGGCGCTCAGAGTTAGGTTCGATCCAATGGCGGTGAGAATCTCCTTTTTGGTCATCGCATCACCTTGGGCGAAGCGGAGCCGGGCCGAATGGGCAAGTTCCAAGGTTTCTTCGACCAATTTTAGACACCGTTCATTTTGATTTCCCGCCTGTCGTGCTGCTTGCTCAAGGATGGACTGCTCGTGGAGCAGCGCCGCACGCTGCTGCAGGTATTCGTCATGAGAAAGCATGGCGCCGTCGATGTTCTCAGGGGAGGTTTGTAACCTCACCAGGTTGGCGATGCGCCGCTGTCCGTCCTGAAGGGCTTTCGCCTGTGTTTGACTGATGGCCTTCTGCGACACGACCTCAGCCTCGTGCATTTCCGACAAATATTTGACGGCCCATTCCTTGAAGCGTTTTGAGATTTGAATGCGGTTCAGGTACTGGCCTATCTGCTTTTCCAGTTCCTCGCCGCTGACGCACTTTTGGCGGCAGGCCGGACGTTTGCTCTTGGAACAGTGGTAATAGGCGTAGGTGAGGAAAAGGTGATTTTGCTTGCCGAGGACAGGGGTCTGGCACCGAGGACATGCTGAGCGGGTTCGGTGGGCAAACTTAAAGCGGCAGGTGCCGCAAATGAGCTGGTGCTTTTCCTCGGCGGTCACCATGCGGTCGCACTCCCCGCAGCGAATGAGTCCGGTGAAGGCAAAGGTAAAACTTTTCTGCGGGCGAGGGTTGCCATCGCGGCCGAGCAGTCTTTGCACCTTGTCGAACTCTCCCTCGGTAATCATGGGCTGGTGCTTGCCCGGATGCAGCCGCCCGCTTCCCTTTGGATACTCAAACGTGCCGTAATAAAAATGACGGTTAAAAATTTGGTAAAGGGCCGTCCGGCCAAGCGGCTCTCCTCCGTTTTTGCGAGTCCTGCGTGTCCGGTAACCCCACTCGTCATTGGCAACGGCAAGAATGGCGGGGCGCGTGTAGAGCCCGGTCAGCATCAAGTCCCACATGCGTCGGATGAGGGGAAAGCGTTCCGGGTCTGGCACCAGGGTGTTGGCACCGGTCAGCTTGTCGAGATGATTCAGGTAGCCGGGTGGGGCAATGCCCGGAAACCAGCCGTTTTCCACCTTGGTTTTGATCCCACGTTTCACGTTCTTGCTCAGGTCATCGACGTATTTCTGGGCCATACCGAATTCGATGTACATGAGGATGGTGTTGTCGTCCTCGCGCGAGAAGTTCTGGGCGGGTGTCACGACCTTGATGCCGTGCTGCTTGATGGCCCAGATGATGGAACCACCGTCCACCGGGTTGCGGGCCAGGCGATCCAGCTTCCAGCAGATGATGCCGGCGGCCTCACCCCGGTAGAGGCGCTGCATCATTTGGTTGAACACCGGGCGACCGGGTTCCTTGGCCGAGCGAGATTCGCTCAGGATTTCCACCGGCACGTTGATCCGGCGGCCCAGTTCCTCCAGCTCCCGGGTCTGGGATTCAATGGAAAGAACCTGCCGGTCTTCGGCTTCGCTGGATTTTCGGCAATAGATGAGGAAGGGAAGCATGGTGGTGAATGGCCGCTTGTGAAGGGGGTACACGATCCTAACGTACGAACGGCAAAACCGTCAAAGGTGCCCGACGGTGGATAACTTTAGGCGCTGGGCGGCTTCTGCAGAATGCCAAAGAAGCGAAGCAGGCGCACCGCCATTTCATGGGCTTGGGCATCTGAGAGCTCCTCACCAAACTCCTCCTGGTACGTCGCCTTGAACTCGGCCAATGCCTGCTGACTCAGTTGTTGTGGTGTTTTCATGCGCTCATTTTACCCCTCGCGGCCTTTCGCCAAAGGAGCGGGAAGTTGTCCTAGGCGGCAACCTTTGCGGTCGTGTTGAAGGCTGGCATTCTTGGGGTGACCTCAGCCGCAAGACCGTTTATATTGACTAAAACCCAGTATTATGGTTTAATACTCTCCTTCACTCCCGGGCCTGCTGCCCGGACGTTTTTGTAAAGTTGCCGCTCGCGGCAAGTTTCCGCCCCTTGGGCAAACCTCACGTTCCGCTACTCTGAACACACGCGTTCCGAGTTGTTTGGCGACCCCCTTCATGCCCTTATCACCCTCACTCCCCAACTATGTGCGTTCTCAAAGGAAGCGTCTGGGTCTTTCCCAAGATGCAGTGGCTTTTCTCCTGGGCGTCGAGAGCGGAGCGCAGGTGAGCCGCTACGAAAATTTTACCCGCATGCCGACTTTGGAGACGGCTTTGGCTCTGGAAATCATTCTTAAGAAGCCGGCGCGGGAACTCTTTGGCGGACTCTACCGGGACTTGGAAGTGAAGGTGGCGGGACGCGCCGCAGTGCTCGAAGCGCGCAAGAAAAGTGTGACCCCAAAGCCGAACGCCGTACACACCCCGTCCACAATTAACCGTTAATTTTTATTTTCATCATGATCCAACCACCTCCAAAGCCGCAGCGCATCTTGGCCTTTGCTCCATCGAGCAAGGGCCTGGGCTTTGTCGTCCTAGAAACGCCGCACACCCTCGTTGATTGGGGGGTCAAGACCGTCAAGACACAGCACAAGAATGCGGACAGCCTCAAGAAAGCCAAGCAGCTCACCGACCTTTACCGGCCGGACGTGCTGGTGCTGGAGGACTGCCACAACTCGCGACGCGGCCTGCGGATTAAAAAGCTCATCACCGCCCTGAAAGCACAGGCCAAAAGCCAGCATGTCAAAGTGGTGTTGCTCTCGCAAAAGCAGGTGCGGAAGGTTTTCTTTAGCGAGCAGCCGGGAACCAAGCACGCCTTGGCGACCCTGCTTGCTCAAGAATTTCCGGAAGAACTCGCTTCCCGGCTCCCGGACAAACGCCGGCCTTGGAACAGCGAAGCGCATGGCATGGGCATCTTCGACGCGGCGGCTCTGGCCTGGGCGTTTCAGCTCATGCAGACGGGTGCCATTATGTCTGAGTTTATCTAGCAAGCTGAACTTAAGTGACAGCCAAGTGGCTTGCCCAACCTCATCGACGTCGGCCGATTTTGTGAGGAGCCGGTTTGCGCTTAACTCATGGCCTGCAACTGCCGCTGGCATTTGGATGAAATGCCTCGTGCTTTGGATGCTCACGGCGGCGGGTGCGTTGGCCGCGAACGTTCCGGCCAGCACCCACACCCTTACCTTCAGCAACAGGTTGGGGCGGGTGTTTGCCAATGTTCGCATCGAAAAAATTGACGGGGGATTTATCACCTGGGTCTCAGCCACCAATGAATTTGTTTTTGGCCGCTGTCCCGTGAGCCTGCTCACGCGTGAAACTTACCTCCAGCTTGGCGTGACTGATTCACAATTTTCCGATGCACTTTCAGCGAGCGCCAAAGCCGAGCACGAGGCTGCCGCCGGAGTGAAGGCCAGCGCGCAACCCGAGGTTGCGGTAAGTCGGAAGGCGGTTTTGCTCTCCGGACGGGTGTTGCTCGGGATGACTCCGGCGGAAGTCGAGCGGGCGCTCGGCGCACCCGATAAGAAAAACCGCAGCGTTTATGAATCCGGCACTCACGAGCAATGGGTGTATGGAGACCGCTACGTCTTTTTGCGGGAGGACAAGGTTACTTCGTGGCAGGAGAGCGAATAAGCGCCCTGACGCGGGTCACCGGGTTTAAGCGTAAGACCCGGCACCGATTTTGAACCAATGCCGGGCGACATGGGAATCGCAAGCCCGAACCTTTCGCAGGCTAGGGAATCATTTCTTCGCTGAATCGGAAGGAGCCATGGCTTTCTTTTCGGCATGAACCTTGGACCAACGCTTCCTGACCGCTTCGGCAATCGCCTTGCGCCCGGCGGCAGACAACTTTCGTTTTTTCTTGGGCGCTGCCTCTTCGGGTTTTGGAACGGCGGCAGTAGGTTTCCCAAGCGCAGCAAATTTTCCGTCCACTTTCTTCACGAGCTTCTTGCCGCTGCCGTAGAGGAAAGTCTGCAAGGAGTTCAGGGGCTCGTTTGAGGCGAAGCGGTAGCCGGTCTTCTGCACGGCGGCGAGCAACTCCTGCCTCGTGACGGGGGTGGCGGTCAGCACCTTCAGCACGGCTTCGCGGAGGGGCATTGTGTTTTCCACCGATTTCCGTTTTCCTGGCGGACGCCCCAGTTTTTTGGGTGTAGGTGGGGACGCAAGGGGGATGGCACTGCCTCCGGTGCCCAGGGCCGTGTTGATTTCTTGGAGCCGCTCCTCAATCGTCTCGCGTTCCTTGGCCAAAGCCGAACGCAAGGCATGGTACTGCTGCAATAGGTCTCTTGTTTTCATAATTACACTTCAGTCGGCAGAGGAATACAAAGTGCGAGCGGGAGGGTCAATACTAGCCGCTTCTGATAGCCGCGCTTCAGCCGGCAAATTTTTGTCTTCTCAGTTCCATTCGTGGCCCGGATTAGCAGGCTGGTTGTGGCAAGGAGGTTTGAGGCCAACTCCGTCCGGATGTTCGGTTCGCTTGGGCAAAATGCAAAACCGATCCCGCGAGCTGCGAAAGCATTTCAATATTTACCCGTGGATGGCAGGACTCAGGCTCTGGTGGGTGGAATTTCTCGGCATCAACTGCGCTCGCGCCAATCAAACAGAGGTCATAATTTGGCCGTACGTGGTCTCAAAGAGTTCGGAAACCCAGCGCCGATATTCATGGATCGCGTCTTTGGGCTTGAAATGGTTGTCCACCATCATCGTGGCCAGATGTGCAGCGTAGATTCCTGACATCATCGCTCGCACCACACCGTTGGCTGCGGACGGGTCCATGTAACAGGCCGCATCGCCGAGCAGAAAGTAACCGGGGCCTGCGCATTCGTTGAAAATTCGCCAGGTCGCATCCAGGCCTGAAGTGCTGCTTTCACGTCGCAGCCTGGCCCAGGCGTTGAATCCTGTTCCTAACGGAGCGAACCAATCCCAGCCATCCGCACATCGTCTGAAGAGAGGATTTCCATGCAGATGGTCTCTTGCTTCAGCGTTCCATCCGAAGCTTAACCGTTGGGAGGGGCCACGCGTATCTGGGCGGAGGGCCAACTGCCCCGCCAACCAACCGCTTCGCCCTGTGGCATCAAAAAGTACTGTCGCCCTGTATTCCTCTTCGTCGGCCCGCACCTGCCACGCGGCGTCTTCTGTTCGATGGGCTGATTTCAGGTGCTTAACCCACCTCAATGTTCCCCCAAGTTGGACAACACGCCGGCGCAGAATGTCATTCAGGGCCGGCCTGTTCACTTGGAAGCCAAGCCAGTCACCTTCGGTGTCGTGCCCATAAGGCGCGAAGAGCCTTTCTCCAGATTCGTTCTCCCGCCAGATGCCGGAAGGCCGATGAAACTTATGGTCCAAAACGGCCTCCCAAATGCCAAGCTGCTTGAAAATCGGCTCGGCGGCGGGATGGAGCGTTTCGCCCGGTATTTTCCGTTCAGCGGGGTCTGCCTCCAGCACAGTCACAGACTTTCCCACGCCAAGGCAGCTAATGGCGGCGGCGCAGCCCGCCGGACCTCCGCCAATGACCAAGGCGTCGGTGCTGGGAGTCGATTCTTTCACACCGGCACCGGTAGCGCGGTAAAGGTCGTCTGATTTGTTCGACGGTGAAGAATCTGCCGAGTCAGCGGACTCGCGAAAATAAACCGCTGATCATTCATGGGCAGAAGGCGGCGGCGGAAATCGTGGGGGGAAGCTGGTGCGGGGCCGACCAGACGCCGAAAAATCTCCAGGCGAAAAATCGGACCCTGCAACGTGGTGGCCGCCTGCGCTTGGGCCCGCACAAATTCGGGGTCAGCGGGAGTGATGACACGGAAGGAAAAGATGAACCAAGCAGTGCGCGGCTCTTTCAGCGCGGCATAGGCAAAGGCCGTCGCAAGCACACGATTCGTGTAGTCATCCGCCGTGATTTGAGACGTGAGGCGGGCCGAGAAACGGTTTTCCAACGCACTTTGAACATAATCCGCATGGAGGAAGCCTTCGCATTCGATGAATTGATGTCCATTGACACTGACCACCTTCGGGCCAGGGATGCCATCCCACGGCGTCTGGCCCGATTGTCCCAACTCCTCATCTGTTAATGGTGCAACAGTCCCCGTCAGCCCTTCGTTTCCGGCCCCGGAGTCGAAGGACCGGGTCACGTCCGGTGCTACCGCCGGCCAAAATGTGCTGAGGGCCGCGCACAGTTTCGCATCCTCGGGAAAGGGACTGCCCAATCCATAAGCCGCCAGATGCGGAATGGAGTCGTTGCCTTTTTTCAACCGATCGTGTGAAACGTCCCAGCCGGGCTGAAAAGTCCCGGCTGCATCGTCGGGCAGGCACGAGTGCCGGGCTGAGTCAAAGGACCGGGGCTCGGACTGGGCAAGCGGGGTCGAGCCATGCAGTGGCACCAAGGCCGCCACCGTGGTTTCATTCGGGTCAAACGAATTGCCCGGCAGTTGCAGGTTGGCGGGGAGTCGCACATCGCATAGAGGTGCAGGTGGCACTCCCCAAATGTCCTCCATCAAACTCACCGGCACTTCTTTTGACTCTGTCCACTCACTGAGTTCTCGCTGACCGGCCAGCGGGAAAAAATCTGGCGCGCTCACGAGCGAGTAGGCGGGGCGGGGCGTCGCATCGATCCCGGCGATTCCATTGAGCGTCGTGCAGGTGACGGAGATTTGTCCTTCGCCGGTGAAATCAACGTAGTGAGCGGCCTCGTAACCGCCCGCCCGAACCGTGGCCCTGATGTCTGGGCGCTGGGCATCATCATTGAGGTTGATGAGTTGGTTCCCCGTGACTCGGGTGCGAGCGTGGACATAGGCCGGGGCCGGGCGAATTTCACCAAACTCATCTGCACCTGTTCTCGGCTCGTAGGCCGCAAAGCCGTTTTTATTATTCTTGGGAACGCTGAACGTCTGCACTTGTCCGCTGGAGTCACGAGCCACTGCTACGAGGTGTGTGTGAGGCACGGGAATAATCGTGCCGCTGCCAAATTCTGCCGCCGCTCCGAGTTCCGCGATGCCGTCAGTAAACCTAAACGGGGGCGTGGTTGGAGCGAGCTGCTTCAGACTCAAACGCACTCGGCGCAATTTCTCGTTCACATGCCGGCATGCCCAGACGATCTGCAAATCCAGCCCGGCCAGGCATTCTGTGCCGAGGAAAAGCTTATGCACCGGCACCCAGAATTTCAGGTTTTGGTCTCCGGCCTGCGGGCGCATGGGAAGAAAGGCGGCCCGCTGGCCAGCTTGTTCCACGGCGAGATAGGCGGCGAACCGCGAGGGGACCACACGGAATGAAAAGGCGTTGTCAGCCACCGCCGACCAAAACCCTCGGCGTGCCGGATCATACAAGGCGGGGGCTGTTCCCACACGAGCGATGCCGGTGCGGGAGAAGGCCATCCCCGCCTCCAATCGCGAACAGGTGTCCTTGGCGGGTCGATATTCGTGTGCGAAGACCACTATGGCCAGTTTCGTTGCCCCGGCTCGCGCGAGAAGCGTCGCGACCGTGGGCGGTTCCACGCCAAAGACAAAGTTTTCCACGGTTTCAATCTCCAACAGGGTGGGAAATCCGCGGAGCGGCTGGCCTTGAGTTCCGGTGAGCACACCGGGACTCGCCAAGGCGTGGAAGAGCAGGCTGCGACCGGGTTGTCCGGAGGTGATGCCGCGCTTTGCTTGACGGGAAAAATCCTGAAATCCGGGATGCGTCAGCCTAAATTTTCCGGAATCCAAATCCTTGACGAGCCGTTTCCTTAGCTCGCTGGAATTTGGAGTTACGATGTCGAGTTGACCACCGGTGACGGTGAGGAGGAGATCGCGCCAGCCCAATGGGGCAAGCCGGTCACAGATGGCTTTGACTTGGTCGATGAGGGGCATGGAAGGCCTTTCTTGTTCTGCGCCGTGCTATGAGGTTAGAGCGATTTCAGCCCGTCAATGCTGGGAGCGAAGAAGTATTCACCGCCCTTCATTTTGACAAAGGAAGCGAAGCCGGCGGCGACCGTGGGTCCAGGCTGGCCATATGTGCCCGGCCACTGGAAGGCGCGGTCTGCGGGTGGAACGGGGGTTGGGCTTTGGCCGATGATTGGATCGATACCGCTGGGCCCGGCCGGGTTGGAAAACGGGAAGGTTCCATTATTCACCCACGCCTTCTGGATGAATTCAAACTGGGCACTCAAATTGGCCTGGAAGCTCTGGAAGAGCAGACCCACTCCGCCCCCGCTGGGAAACTGTTCGGGCTGGCTGTCGATGGCGGGCGTCACTTCACGCAGACCGAAAGGGATGCCGCGTCGGGCCATGATGTGAGCCTTTTCACCCGCGGGCGTTTCGGCTCCGCCCGTGCCCCGAGGATTGCTCTTGCGGATGTGGGCGTGAAACGGGCAACGAAGGCCGGCCTGGTCCTGATCGTAATTAAAGTTGTTCGCCGCCCCGCTGCCGATGAGGCCATCTTTGGGAGTAAGTGTCACCGGGGTTCCGTCTTCGTAGCGTCCAACGACCAGGGCACCGGCCAATTCGCGGTCTTCACCCACCAGGCTAAGGGCGTTGGCCAGCGCCTCCTCCGCCTCTTTGAAGGCCCGGACATCTTGTTCGAGTTTGCGGAATACAAAATAGCTGCCGCACGCATCGGGGGCGGTTACGGAGGGGTCTTTGACGAGGACCAGCTTGAGGGGGGCAAAAGGATTCCACGCCAGAGTGGCTCCGGTGGAGGGCGTCGCCGTGGCCTTGAAGCGTTCGTTTTCATCTTTGAAAAAAAGCGGCTGACTGACGCCGTCGACATAGCCAAAATGTTCCAGCCCGTCTTCGTTGTGGTTGCGAATCGAGTTCCCGTATTCGATGCGAATCGCGGAGGAGACGAAAGGATCGTCGGTGCTGAGTGGGCGCAACTCAGAGATGATCTTGGCGGCTTCCACGCTCAAGATGGTCTTGTCATCGTGCGCCAGGAGAAGCATGACGTGGATGTTCAAATCACGGAACGTTGGCTCCCACTCGCTGCGGGGCGGATCATTGAGTGCCGCGTTCTCCATGCCGGCCGCAAAGCTGGCGTCACTCGGGCGTTTGGCCGCAGCGACCTGAAAGTAGCTGTAACCCTTGGCCGTCACATACAAACCGACGAAAAGACCGCCGGAAACCTGATTGCGCTTGAAGCGCTCGTTTTCCTTGAGCTGTTGTTTGGCGGAAATGACCCGCTCTTCGGCAAAGTCGTGAATCCAATCTCTAACGGCTGCGAGCTTGGCAGCATCGAATTCGACAAAGATATTGGCGGTGTGATCTCTCCCGTGTCCCTTGAGGATGTTGCCCTGAAGGTTGGACAACAGGTCGTCAAATTTAAGGTCGTTCTGGTCGATGGGCTTGGTATTGTTAAGGTTGACGGGCATGGTGTTGTTTCTCCGGTTGTTTTTTGTTGTTTAACGGCAGTGCTTAATTGGGTGCTTCAGTGTTCATCCGGCTCCTGAGGTCCTGATTGCGGTGGGAGGACGAACGCTTCCTTCTTCCGAATATCGGGCGAGTTGAACACATTCTTTGCGCGTTCAGGAACCATGGTGCTGGGCATAGGTGATGGCATTAAAATCCTAAAACCAGGGCGGTCTCAACTAGAGGGGGCCAAAAGTGGTCGTGCTCAGCACTGGCAAATTAGTGAGCCTTGGGCGAGGAGCGAGCGGCCGGCCCTCTTTATTGGTTTCGCTGAGTTCGTTGCGGAATTCTAATGCGTTCATGAGCCTCTGTTGCCAGCTAGACGATGTCCTGTTTTTTCCAGCATGACGCGTGGTGCGTGAGTAACAACAACGAACGCTTATCTAAGCGCGACATTGATTGTGAATAACTCGTGCACCGCGAAAAGTTTCTCATGGCCTGCCGTGAGAAATAGTCGCCCATCACCCCGCGCGGTCTGGCTCCACGAGCCTCTCGCCGAAAAATAATCAAAATTAAAGTGTCAGATTTTCGCGCCGTTTCCCCTTTTGAGGGTGGATGAATGCGAGTCAGCCACGGGTGCGTTTAGCGGAAGTGCGGAACTGGTCAGAAAAGGCCAGACTGGCCAATTACCAGACCGCAGAGCTGGCGCGAGTGTGCGCCGTGAGCAGCCGGACGCTCGAACGTTTCTTCATAGCTTCCTACGGATTATCACCGCAGCACTGGCTGAACCGGCTTCGTCAGCGGGATATGGAGAGCCGCCTGGCCGAGGATATTCAACTCAAAAAAGTGGCTTATCTTTGCGGCTACAAACAGCCCTCCCACATGACCCGGCAGTTCAAGCAGGCCCACGGCATGACCCCTTCGGAATGGCGGGCGATCAACTGGTGCCTGCAGGATGCAGGTATCAATGCCCGGTCGGTGACGAGCGAAGGCTTGGTCCAAGCGTCTGCGAATTCTTCACGCGCGCGCTCAGTCCTCGCGTTTGATTCGGTAAAAAAGGAGCCTGCGATTGATAAGCCTGACTCACGGGGGTTCCACAATTTGGTGACGGAGCATTCATGAAGATAAGTCGTATCACTCAGGATTTGGAAATGGTTTCGGACTGGCCGGAGTTGGCTCGGGAAGCGGGGTATTGTTCTTACCGCCTTGCGAACCTGCTCGACGTGCAAGAACGTACGTTGCGCCGTTACTTTGTGAAAAGTTTTGGGCGTCCGACGCGCCAACAACTGGAACTCATGCGCCAGGAAAAGATCGAGGAACTGGCCAGAGCGGGAAGGTCAGAAAAGGACATTGCCGTCGAGTTGCGTTTCAAGCACGCGCGCAATTTGTCGCGGCGCTTCAAGGAAGTTCACGGTGTTACATTGCGCATTTGGTTGAGAACCACGGCGGCCCCGGCCAGCGGATCGGTGGTTTTCATAATGTCCACAATTGAGAGTTTTATTTCGTTGTGAATTTTCCGCACCCGCGTAAAACGAACGTCGTTCAAAAAATCATCACGGACGGATCACTCCTTGGGAAGGAGCCGGTGGCGATGAGGAAGCGCAGAGAGAGTTCGGTCGCTCGGAGAAGCGCCGAAACAGGCCCGGCCCTAAAACGTAAAAATGTTATGAAAAATTACCACGCATGGATTCTGTACACGCTGCTCGGAACCGTCGGCGTGGGGGCGGCGGAGCAACGTGCCGCACCTCCGACCTCTCCTCGCGCCATGGAAGGGGCCACCACCGAAGTGGGCAAGCCACGGATTGTCCAACGCTGGACGGACGGACGCATCTGGGAGCGCGTTACTACTTACGCCCTGACTAACGACACTACCGTGTTCCGCACCAATCGCTGGACCGATCTCGCGAGCGGCATGCACTACTGGGATGTCAATCATTGGAAGGAATCACGCGCCGAAATCCTGGTCACTCAGGAGGGTGCCGAGGCCCGGCAAGGTCCGCACAAAGTGCAGTTCTCGGGCAACATCAACACGGCCGGGGCCATCACCATCACGTCGGCGGAGGGGCAGACCTTGCGGGCGCAGGTGGTCGGGCTGGCCTATACCGATTTGAGCACCGGGGAGAGCGTGCTCATTGCTTCCGTGCGGGATTCCGTGGGCCTGCTGCTGCCGCCCAATCAGGTGCTGTATCCGGCGGCGTTTGACGGGCTGTTGGCCGACCTGCGCTACACCTACACAAGGCAGGGCTTTGAGCAGGACGTGATTTTGCGCGAGAGTCCGTCACCACCCTCCGACTATGGTCTTAAAGGCGATGCCGTGGCGCTGGAAGTCTGGACCGAGTTCGACGCGCCCGTGCCGGAGAGCATCCCGGCCAGCCTCGAAGGTATCTCGGATGAAACGCTGAAGTTCGGCAAGCTGCGCATCGCCCGTGGACGGGCCTTTGCCCTCGACGCCGAGGACCCACGCATGGGAGCCGCACCGGTGGGCAAGACCTGGCTGCAAGCCAATGGCCGCCAGTATTTGATTGAGAGCGTGCCGCATCGCGCCTTGGAAAAGGAACTGAAGAAGCTCCCCGATTTGCGCGCTGGCGTGCGCGGTGTTCCGGCGGGTTTCCCGGCCTTGAAAGCCCAAGCCTCCGTTCGTCCACGTCTGGGATGGTTGAACGGTTTGGAAAAGCGCCGGGCCGCCGCGCCCACCCCCGTTCGTTTGGGGATGGACAAATCGGTGCTGAAAGACCAGCCCGGGCTGGTTCTTGATTACATCATCGAGGGAGGAGACTTGGATGATTTCACCTTTCAGACGGACACCACCTACCTCATCTCCGGCGGCTTGAATATCTGGGGCACCACCACCTTCGAGGGCGGCACGGTGCTCAAATATGCCACGACCAATGATGTCGTCATGCAACTCTGGGGGGCGACCGTCTGGAAAACGGACCCGTACCGCCCGGCCATCTTCACCTCCCAGAATGATCAGACCGTGGGACTGGATTTCACAGCCGCCGACTCGCCTATGAAATACTTTGGGGCCTTGGCCTGCACGGCCATTTACCACGAGTTCCAACACCTGCGCATCTCGCACGCCAAATACGGCCTGCACACCAGCACCCGCATGAAACTGCGCGATGCCCAGTTCACCGAATGCGACAAGGCGCTCTACACCGAGTTCGGTGCGGCGGACATCGACAACGTGCTCTTCTACAATTCCGGCCGGGTCTTTGCCGGCTCGAAATACACCAACAGCGTGCGTCATGTGACCATCAACCAGTGCGCGCAGCTCTCCGAAGACTGGGCGAACACCAACTACAGCCGGGTGTGGCTGACGAATTCCTTGCTCGTCAACGTCACGAACCTGGGCAGCGTCAGTCTCACGACCAACTTCACCGTCACCACCACCAGCAACATTTTCCAAACCGTGGGCGCGGGTGCGCATTACCTCGCCGATCCCAGCCCCTACCGCGATGCCGGCACTACGAACCTGCCCGCCACGCTGGCGGCACGGCTCAGGAAGACCACCACGTATCCGCCGCTCATCATCGCGCCGGTGGGTGGATACTACGGGGTGAGCCAAACCCTGACCCCGCGCAGCGGTTTGGACACGGACACGCCTGATCTCGGCTACCACTACAACCCGATCGATTACGCGTTCAGTTTCATCTACCTGACGAATGCCACCATCACGGTCGAGCCCGGCACCGCTATCGCCGTGTTCAACACGACGAACAGCAGCACCTATGGACTCGCGATGGGCCAGGGCGGTCGCTTTCTCGCCGCAGGGCGGGCAGACAACAAAATCAACGTCACGCATTACGCCACCGTGCAGGAAATGGTCAACACCAACTGGAACGGGCCAATTTATTCGCTGCTGATGTCCTTTTCGTCGGCTGCCGGCAATGAAGAACTGCGCTGCCGGTTCACGGATTTCAGCGTGCTGGCCGATAGTGCTCCGCCTAGCGCGACCCACCCGGCCATACCCCATCTCTATGCCTCCGATAACAGTTCCAAATGGTCGTTCACCGATTGCCAGTTTTATGGTGGTTCTATTTGGAATGGCAATATCCCCATGACAACGACCAACTCGCTCTTTCACCGCACTTATCAGGAATTGATCCTGGGGTCGGGCGTAACGAGCTATTGGTACAACTGCACCTTCAACGGAGGCAGCCTCTTTTGGTATTCTTACTCCGGGTCCAACTACCTCCGGGTTCACGATTCCTTGTTTTTGGGCACTACGCTTGACTCGGAAGTGGTGAGCAGTCACATCGGCTACTCGGGCACCGGACGACTCACCCCGACCAACGCGAGTGACCGCGTGCTGACGGGGCTGGTTTTCCAAGCGGGATCGCTCGGTTACTTCTACGTTCCCACCAACACGGCGCTGTTTAACAACGGCAGCCGCAACGCGACCAATGCAGGACTCTACCACTACACCACACTGACCAACAACGTGAAGGAGACCAACACGGTCGTGGACATCGGCTTCCATTACGTGGCCACCGGCACGAAAGGCTTGCCATTCGACTCCGACGGGGATGGGGTGCCGGATTATTGGGAGGACTTGAACGGGAACGGCACTTGGGAAGGCACCGAAATCAACTGGCAGAATGCCGACACCGACGGCGACGGCGTGAGCGACGGCCTGGAACTCCTGCAAGGCCGCAACCCGCGCGGCAACGTCACCACCGACACTCTCAACCTCATCAACCTGCGTGTGTTCACGCCTTTGAAATAGACAAGGAACGCAATGAAACTTCAACTTTCCCGTGCAGCCATGAAAAACATTCCATTGCTGGTTGGTGTTCTGCTCCAGGTTCAATTGGCCCAAGTTTTTTCACAGTGGGTGGCAGTCCCCTACACTTGGGTCGGCGTTCCCAAATATCCCCCCTGTAATCCGGGGTTCGTTGCTGGTCAAAAAGGTACAGTTTGGATTTACCCCGGAGAGCCAGAAAAATTGCCCATCCCCAACACCAAGGATTGTGAACTGGACTGCGATTGGGGTTTTCCTTGCTCCTCAGGTCGAGCGGGCGTCGTGAAATTTGACACGTCCCAAGTTCCTGTTTGTTACGACCTTTCCGTCCCGGGATGTTCTTCCAATCAGACGGTTCATGTGGACTGCAACGGGGAGCTAGGATTCGATGCGACGCTCAGCTTAGGAAAATATCTCGGTTTTATTCAGACCGACGCCTGCGGCGGTGCCTTGTGGGCCGATGGAAAATCGGAGGCGAAAGTGAGGTATGAACCGCCCGACCCAAACATTCCGGGCGCGCTGCCTTTGCCCCCGCCGATCACTTGGACAATTCCCATCAATCCATCGGGGGCAATTATCACTTCTAACAGCTCCACCATGGCGACCGTGCGTGCCGGGATGAGAAGCGGAACGATCCGGATTCGCGCCAGTAGCGGGAATTGCTTTGTGGAAATGGATCTGGATGTGGTGGACCCGCGTGAGGGTGGAGGCGGCGGGTGTCCGGGCAGTTGCCCAGCAAACACATCCTCTTTTCCGGGACAGACCCCCCCCATCTTTGGCGGCGGCTGGCATAACCTTTCTTCTCGAGATGGGGCCAGCTTCGAGTTGAGCCTGGGGAACATGCCGGGCGGCGACCGGAGCCGCAGCCTTATTTTGGATTTGTCTTCGCCTAGCACGCTCACCTTCACCCCCACCGATTTCAAATATCCCTGGTCGAGACGAAACGTGAACGTCATTCCGCAGGATCCGGGAGAAGCTCTGCAACAAATCCGGGTGCCGGACGGACTGGCCGTCATCAGTCCCGATGCCAACGAGGTCAACGTGAGCTTTTTTGCAAACACCAATGTGGGACCACAGGGTTCCAATGGTTACACTTGGTTCGGCAATCCGCTTGTCACCTGGCGTTTTGCGGCGGCAGCGGTGGATGATGAGATGATCATTTCCGAAATCCGGCCAGGCGAGAACACCCGGGTGAGCGGCCTGGCGTGGGCTACCGACGTTTGGAGGTTTACCCGCGCGGATGCGGCGACCGAGGAACTTTTTGTCAGCGCGTCTGGCAATGTCCGCACCGAAACCGTGGTGATGAAGGCTGGCGGTGTCACTAATCGGGTCGGCACCAAACAATACACCGTTTATCCCGCAGGCGAGCGGCTCACCCTGGAAGTTCCCGGCACCGGCCCCGACGCCCACACCAACACTTACAGCCACTACACCAACGGCCTGCTGGAGCGCGTGGTGCGCGACGACGGCTCGTGGGAACATTACTTTTACGACGCGCAGATGCGGCCCGTGCAAATCTTCTCCGCGTTCGGCAATCAAGGTCCGACCACCGAGACAAACCTCTGTCGCTTGGTCGAGCACAGCTACGATACCAACCTCGTGAGCGCCTTCAATGATGCAGGCGTGTATCATCCGTCCTCTCCACGGCGCACCACCGAACGCTGGCTCGGCCAAACCGTGTCGGTGCGTTTCCTGGCGTACACGCACGACAAGCAATGGGAAGTTCGCAGCCTCTCGGGCGATCTTTCTGGCAAAGGCAACCTCACCAACATCACCAAACTTCACACGAGGGGCTTTTTCTATGGCGAACCCAAAAGTGTGGAGCATGCGGACGCGACCATGGAGTTCCACGAACGCACCTACGGCGGCACCACCACGAACTACACCAACATTGTTTCCGTGGGCGTGCCGAACTCCGGCAAGACCGCCATCGTAGATGGCACCAAGACCGTGACGGTCAAAAGCCCACTGGGGCAGTTAATCAGCGTCACCACCACAGACATTGCTTCAACCAACAAAGTTATAGGCCAGCAGCTTTACGGGGCGTTCGATATGTATTCACGCCCGCAGGCGGTGACGAATCTGGATGGCACTTGGGAATATTCGGCGCGCTTCTGCTGCGGCGACACCGTGACGACCAACCGCGAGGGCACCGTGACCACCAAGACTTACGACGTTCTGAACCGCTTGCTCACCACCAAGGTCAATGGCGCCACGCACAGCAACACCTACGACGCGGCGGGCAGCGTGGTGCGAGTTGAACGCATTGGCACCAATGGAAATGTGATCGTGGTCGAGCGCCACAGCTACGACACCGCAGGGCATCGCACGGCCACGACTAATGCGATCGGCGAAGTGACGTTGTTCACGGAAGCACATGGTTTGTCCGGCACCACGAACATCACCACACGCCTCACCAATTCCAGTTCTGGCCCGCAACGCACCGAGGCGCGTTACCTCGATGGGCAGACCAAGAGCATCACCGGCGGGTTGGCGCATCCGGTACGTTACGAATATGGCCCGACCGTCACGAACGGAGGCGGCACTTTTACCAAGGAAATCAAACTCGCCGCCAGCGGCAGCGACACGGACGAATGGACTATTCAGTTCTACGACCTGCTTGGTCGTCCGTCCAAAACCCTCTACGCCGATGGCGCATCCAGCCAGACATTCTACAACAGCAAGGGGCAAGCGACGAACAGCATTGATCCCGATGGGGTGAGTCGGCTGACCAGTTACAATGCACTCGGTCAACCGGCATTCACGGCCATCGATTCCAACTTGAATGCCGCTATTGACTTGAGCGGGAACGATCGCGTGCAACGCACGACCAACTACGTGGCGAACAATGGTGTGGCGGACGTGCATCGGTCCCTCACGTATCAACTGAGCGAGGGCGGTTCGGAAGTGCTGGTGAGTACCGCGGAATCGAGCGTGGATGGATTGCGCTCGTGGAGCATTACTGATTCCGGGACAAGCAGCATGCGGACGTTCTATCCAGTCAGCGGGGTGCGCACCCAAATGAATTGGCGCGTGGACGGCTCGTATGCGAGTAACTATTTCGTCCACGGGCGGCTGATGGGCAGCACGCACTTCGACTCGGCGGGCAGCCAGTTGGGCGCGACGACATTTGCCTACGACGCGCATGGGCGGCAGATTCAATCCGCTGACGCGCGCAACGGGGCGACAACAAACAGCTTCAATAGTTTGGATCGAGTCATCAGCACCACCACTCCCGGTCCATTTTATCTCCAAACGCAGACGCAATACGACAGCTTGGGGCGAGCGGCCATCGTCACCTACCCGGACAATCGCTCGGTGACGAACGAGTATTTTGCCAGCGGAGAGTTGAAGAAGACTTCGGGAGCACGCACCTATCCGGTGGAATACGCTTATGATGCGCAGGGGCGGATGAAAACGATGAAGACGTGGCAGGAATTTGGCAATGACGCTACGGCCGCGATGACCGGTTGGACGAACGACCCACTGCGCGGCTGGCTCAATGCCAAAGGCTATGCGGACGGAAAAGGCCCGAGCTACAGCTACACATCCGCCGGTCGCCTGTCCCAGAGGACTTGGGCGCGCGGCACGACCACGAGCTACGCGATGAATGCTTTCGGCGATATCGAACGCATCACCTATTCCGACAACACCGGCAATGTCACGAACACTTACGACCGTCGCGGCCGCGTGACCGGGGTGAACAGCGGCAGCAACTTAACCACCCGCCTCTACAGCGACTCCGGCCTGCTTCTGAGCGAGACACAGAACGGCCTCGTCGTCAGCAATCGTTATGACGAATTGCTCCGCCGCACCAACGTGGCGGTCGTCGTGGGGGGCAGCGTGGTGGCTTCGACGGGCTACGGCTACGACAGTGCGGGACGGCTCTCCACCGTCATCGAAGGCACCAACAGCGCCACCTACTCATACATTGCCAACTCACCCTTGGTCAGCCAGATTGTGTTCCAGCAAAACGCCACCACGCGAATGACCACGAGCAAGTCATACGATTACCTGAACCGCCTCCTGCTCATCACCAACCATGTCGCAGCGGCGGGCGCTGAGAGTCCAGCCTTTGCCTATGCCTTGAATACGGCCAACCAGCGCACCGCCATCACCAACGCCGACGCCTCACGCTGGCTCTACGGCTACGACGCGCTTGGTCAGGTGACCAACGGCACCAAACGCTGGAACGACGGATCGACTGTGCTGGGGCAGCAGTTCGGCTATCTGTTCGACGACATTGGGAACCGGAAAAACGCGGTGAGCGGCGGGGACAGCAACGGCTTGCACCTGCGCCTGCAAACTTACAGCGCCAACAGCTTGAACCAATACACTTCACGCACCGTCCCCGGCTGGGTGGATGTCCTCGGCACGGCGACCAACACCTCGACCGTGACCGTGAACAACACTGCCGCCTCGCGCAAAGGGGATTACTACCGTGCCGAAGTGAGCGCGCCCAACAGCGGGGCCGTGTGGCCGTCCATCACCAACGTGGCCGTGCTGGCTTCGGGCACCAACGATTACGTCACCAACTGGACGGGGAACGTGTTCGTACCCAAGACGCCGGAAGCGTTCGGTTACGACTTGGACGGGAACATGACCAGTGACGGACGTTGGCTGATGACGTGGGACGGAGAGAACCGCCTCGTGAGCATGACCAGCCATGCCGATGGCCCGAGCGGTTCGCGCCTGAGCCTGCACTTTGGCTACGACGCGCAATCCCGCCGCATTAGCAAAGTGGTGAGCAACTGGACGGGCAGCGCGTGGGTCAGGCAGAGTGATGAACGCTTTGTGTATGACGGCTGGAACCTGCTCGGGGTGCTCAACGCCAGCAACAACACCGTCATCAGTTCCTTCGTGTGGGGGCTGGACCTGAGTGGCTCGATGCAAGGGGCGGGCGGCGTGGGCGGGCTATTGGCCATCGCCGCTGCGGGTGCGGGCACGCACTTCGCGGGTTTTGACGGCAATGGCAACCTGGCCTTGCTCGTGAGCGCGGGCGGCGGCGCAGTTACCGCCCATTACGAATATGATCCGTTTGGCCGGCTGCTTCGCGCCACCGGCCCACTGGCTTCGCTCAATCCCTTCCGCTTCTCGACCAAATACACGGACGACGAGAGCAGCTTCAACTACTACGGCTACAGGTTTTACAATGCGACCGAGGGGAGGTGGCCTAGCAGAGACCCTATAAACGAAAAAGGAACTTTTCTGATTACGTGGAAAAGCAAGGGTTTTAACTTTAATGAGGAGCAGAATCTTTACAGGTTCGTTAAAAATGATTCAATCGAGAGGTTTGACTCTGACGGGCGAGCACTTTGGGAATTGCCGCGTCGGCCGATCGTGCCGCCAGTTCCCAATGATGAGGAGACAACGAGTCACCCGCCCCTACCGCCTTTCACTCCGGGTGGACGTTGGCAGGTGTGCTGCCGCTCTGTGAGGGGATGGGCAGGTGCTTTTTTCGTTCATTGTGATCATCGGCAAGGCCCCTGCGATCCTGATCCAGATAGTATTGGCTATCCCATCGTCCGCCAGACAAGCTGTTGCAATTCTGCAATCAAAAGCGATGCCGACATGTCGCTATGTCTCCGCAAAAATCCTTCATTCGCAGGCAATAGCCCAGGGGATAACTGCCAATCATCCACACGTGAGGCTTTGGAAAAATGCTGTGCGAAATCAACTTGGAAGCCTCACTGGTATGCCTATCAACCAATTCCTTACGATGGTTCTACTTATTAAGCAAAATAACATATGTGGTCTATTCTTTTATTCACAACCCTATTGTTCGTCGTTGGTTTGTTGTACGGGATAGTAAAAACGAATGGGGCCACCAGAATAGGGATTGTCTTACTCGGATTGCTTTTGGCCGCTAGCCTAGGGTTTTTTTTGGGACAAGGAGCAGAACGACTAAATAATTACAGCCAATATGTTTTTCGATTTGGACAGTATTCTCAGCATATCCGTGGATTGGCGGAACGACAGCAGATTCAAGAATTGACAAATGCGGTGATTTTTTTTGACAAAAAGTTTTATCCTAAACACGACGTCAAGGAAATTGAGGATGCAGTTTTTCAATTGTTGCGATTGGGGGCTTATGCCGAATAAGTGAGGTTAGCGGCACTCGGGCTGCCCCGGAGTAGCTCGGCCAGCGCTTGGGGCGAGAGTTTAATAATGATGGAAGCACGTTGAGGAACGGCAGAAGCTTATGAACAGGAAAATAACAGGATGGATGCTGGCCTTGATGCTCGGCCTTTTCGCCGTCGAACAAGCCCACGCCTTCTACAACCCGTCAGTGGGAAAGTGGCTCAACAGAGACCCATTTTGGAAGAAGGCGGCGGGATGAACCTTCACGCTTTCGTGGCGAACTCGCCGGTGGGAGAGATTGACCTTGTCGGATTGCTGGCTGCCTCGGTCCAATCGATCGAGTATCGAGGACATGGTTCAGCGGAGAAGAATGGAACTACATGGCAATATGTTGAGGTTGACAGCGCGATCAATGGCCAAGTCCCTTTGAAGGTGAGCGACACAAAGCCTGCCGCATCGGTGACGGCGACGCTCGACGACGGCTTTAATGCAAGAATTGTTGCGTGGACCGCTCTCAGCAGGGACGCCGGCATCAGGGCACTACAGATGAGCACAGACTTGAGCGGGACGGTAAAGGTATGCTGTCCATGTCCCTTCAAGAAAGTTCGCGCAACTTGGAGTGCTAGGGCTGGATTGAGCGGCACTGCTGGAAACGCGAGCGCCCAATTCGACAACGAGCGGCCAGCCATCACTTCTTGGAACAGGCCAAGTGCGTCTCGAAGCGGAGTCAAAGAAAAAACACTCGACACGACTTCATACTGCACCACCTTCGGCTTCGTAAGTGGTCAGGGATGGACAGATGTTTCAAGAACAACCCCGACAACGTCCACCGTCAGAGTTCAAGCCACGTTTGAATGCGTTGATTAGTGGGCGACTGGACGGATTCGTTAGACTGAGGAGACACTAACCATGAACATAGCCCCAAGCAGGTGGACGACAAAGCGAAAGCTTTGTGTTGTGGCGATTGCGGCTGCCCTGAACCTCGTGATCGCCGTTTGGCTTGTGCACAAACAGCAACAACGGGCTTTCGCCGAACGAACGCATTGTGTCGGCAATTTGGTTCAAATGCGACTGGCGAAGTCGGTGTGCCAAGAGGATCTTGGACTCGCCGTTGGAGACCCCATCCCAAACAACGCGCTAGACAAACATTTACCAAAGGCAGCAGCGCTGTTCAGGTGTCCGAGCGGTGGAATATATCTGGTCGGGAATGTCGGCGTTTTACCTAAATGTAGCTACACAAACGTGTGCCACACATACCGGTGTGATTGGACAAAGTTACGACTGGAACGAAGAGCGTGGAGACACTCTCTTGAAGAGTAAATCCGCTCGGTGCCCTTCACGAAAAGGGAGTTAGAAATCTAGCGGTACTCAGGCCGCAGCGGAGCGTCAGATTGACAATGTAAGGAGCGTCTTGAAAAGGGCACACATTTATGAACATGAAAACAAGAGGATGGTTGCTGGCTTTGGTGCTTGGCCTTTTCTCCGGTCAACATGCTAACGCCTTCTACAACCCATCGGCGGGGAGGTGGCTCAATAGAGACCCTATCGCCGAAGACGGCGGCAAAAACCTTTCTGGATTCGTAAAGAATTGTCCCACGCAGTTCATCGATCCTCTGGGCCAGTATCCGACCACGTCCTTCTACATTTGCTGGCCCAAGTGCAACGGCAAGACCTACAACCCTCTGGTGGAATGCTGTTGCAATGGGAAGGTGGTTTCCACCACGGCAATTGACACTGGCGTGGTGAGGCATCAGTGGAACGACACTGCCAACGGTGGCGGCAACGTCCATGTTTGGCTGACTTGGGACGGAGGCAGTGCAGATTCCAATTCGGATTCGATGGTCCTGACGCCCGGAAGTCAAAAAGTGGAATCGCCAGCGGGTGCCACGCCCAGTCCAAACACATCCAAGCGGCTGAAATTGTCCCCATGCGCGTATGATTTTAAGAAGCTCAATGCCTGCATGACGCGAAAGGCGGCCGAATTGAATGGCAGTCGCGGGGGAGATTGTCGGGATTTTGCCACCAAGTTGTTCGATGATTGCAAAGCAGAAAGCCGAGGTTGCACTAGTCCGCCATGAGCAAACTGCTACAAGCCATCACTCCGGCATTGCGCTCCGCCCTTCCTTGTCTGCGAGCGATGCTTGCCGTCGTGCCCGGCTTGTTTCTTTTTTTTGGATGCCAGAAGGCACCCACGATCACGGACAATTCCGTCATTGTTGTTCAGCCAGGCCTCGGGGTTTCAAACATCTGCGAGCTGGGCATGAGTTTCTCACAAATCCAGAAAGCGACTGGTGATGCGACCAAGCACGGGATTTACGATGGCTCGTGGTCGTGGAAGCGCCTCAGCAGTCCCGGGCGCGGGGAGTTTGTGCTGGTGCCGTCACTTGGAGCCATCGCCGCGACAGGAAACGATGAGCCGGTGTCGCTCGTGGAATTTTACGTCCAACCGCACAAAGAGAAGCTCATTCTTAGCTTGGAAGTGAGCAAACCGTTTCGAGGCAGCGTAGGGGCGCGCATTTCATTCAAGGATGCTGCGGTCAGCAACCAGCAGGTGGAGGCAATTTTCGGCATTACGTCCCGGGTTGTCACCAATGCAGCAGAAGCGTTGGTATTTCGGAGGAAAAGACAGGCGTTCGTTCACGGGCGAGGTAACGGTGTCGAGGAACTTTGGTATCCGACCGAAGGCGTGTCGTTCGTGCTCAAATCCAATGTCGTCACCTCTTTTCAGATATTCAAGCCGACAGGAGGAACACCTTAAAGGTCGTTGTCCGTCAAGAAGCGAGGAGGAATCCGGCTGCGCTCGGTTCGAGCAAAAGCAAGTCGGTTCCGCGTGATTGGAATGAAGTTTGAAAATGCTGGAGGCGAGTTGAAAAACAGCGAAATTTTATGAACACGAAAATGACAGGTTGGCTGCTAGCTTTGTTGCTCAGCCTTTTCACCGGTCAGCAAGTCCACGCCTTCTATAACCCAACAACAGGGCGTTGGCTTAATCGAGACCCAATTGGAGAACCGGGGTTTGAAATGCAACGCGGGAAGAAGGCATCGGCCATAGCTGGCGGTCCAAACCGGCATCTGTTTGTTAAAAACAGCCCGATTGCCCAATGGGATTACCTCGGCCTCGATAACCCAGGTTGCGACATCCCATATTTTGACAGCACACCGGGTGGTGCGTTGCGCGACTGTCTTTTGCGATGCTGTGCCCAACATGACCACTGTTTCTTTACCCGGAACGGAAGGGAACCAAACGGCAATCGGCCTTGCCGGTCTTCGTCATGGTTCATGGTTTGGAATCCATGTTCCCCGTGCGGTGGGTGCAATCGGCAGGCGCTGGGTTGTTTTGCCGCCTGCCTTTCGGGTGGCGGGCCGCAGGAAGGCGATCGGTGGTTTTGTCCGAATGGGCCGAATCGTGGCACATTCTATGACAATTACGATGATGTCCCGGACAGTTGCTGGGAGAGAGGAGCCAGGCCATGATTTTCTGGATGCGTGCGATGATTGGTCGCATACTGCGACCGCTGGTCATGGTGTTGTTCGTTTGCCTGAGCACTGGCTTTGGCAAGCATCCGGAAGCTTTGGCCTCTGAGCGCGACATCCAACGCGCACCGGCCAACACTGACCGGATCATCATCGGGTTGTTGCCTCTCAAAGATTATCCGTTGCTCACGAGATTTGAACATTTGAAGGATGTTGATTTTTACACCCTAGACGGAACTGGAGCAAATGATGAAAAGTTGAGAGAGCTGTCCAAACTAAAGTTCGACCAACTGGAAGGGATTTCGCTGCTCAACTGCCGCGCAGTGACGGACGAGGGAATCCGCCACTTGTCCAAGATTCCAAGGTTGAAACACCTCCAATTGGAGGGAACTTCGATCACTGATGAATCGTTGGAAATCATGGCGTCCAAGATGCGATTAACGGGAGTTAACGCCTCCAACTGCCAGAAGGTGACAATGAAGGGGTTGCTTAAACTGGCTTCGTCGAAAACTTTGAAAGAATTTGGGTTCTCGGCAGACGGGCTGTCGCAGGCGGACGTCGTGCGCCTGCTCAAGGAGTGTCAGTCCATAACGTGGTGCGGCATTGTTGATCCATCAGGAAAGCTCGAGGCCGAGGCGTTGAAAACCTTGGGCAAAGAGAAAGGAATCCGCGTTGTCATCAAGCGCACCGGTGCCCTGCAAGATGTGGTAAAGGGCGGCGGCTGGCGCTGATGGTTGAGGGACTGATTGAGAAAAGGAAACCTCGAAAATTTATGAGCAGAAAAATGACAGGTTGGCTGCTGGCCTTGGTGCTTGGCCCTTTCGCTGGTCAGCAAGTCCATGCCTTCTACAACCCGACAGCAGGGCGGTGGCTCAATCGAGACCCCATCGGCATTCGGGGCGGCTTGAACATTTACGGATTTGCCCACAATGAAACGCTGGCGAAGTTCGACCCCGACGGGCGTGCAGCACAAACTGTTAAATGTGGAGGCGTGTGTGGGGCAATCGCGGACGATTGGTTCCTAGATGAAATCACGGCTCAAATCCGGGGCTGGGACCAGTGGAAACGCGACAACACGAAGGCCGGCACCATCGATGAATACATCCCTTGGGCGAACGGTAATCAACGCTACAAAGACGACAATCACTTCAAGTTCAACACCGGAACCGGATGCGGCACCGCCGACACGCCGCATATCAAGGGATCGGGCTGCGGTTTTTCAGTCACTCTTTGCGGCAACTGTGTTCGCAGTTCGATTCTTGGAAATCTAGTGTACGGAATAGTCGGGCGTTACGCTGGGTTCACAGACGCCCAACTGAACCAGGCATCGGCGTGGAAGCAGAGTGTTGGCATGACCGTTGATCCATACGACGAAGTTGCCTACAGCGCGGGCGGAGAAATCTACGGGAGCGGCTTTGAGGGTATTTACGACGTGCAAAATGTTTGCCAGGAAATGAACAATGTTTTGAAGAAGCATCCTACCGCACTTCGCGAAGGTCGAGCGGACGGTGGTTTTAACGACCTGAGCAGTTGTCGGCCATGCACCAAAAAGACGCCCGAGACGCGGCATGGCGGCAACAAATCACCATCACGCATCCCATGAAGCGTATGGGAAAGACAAAGCGCGCCATTTTCGGAAGCATCATTGTGTCGTTTGTCGCCTACGTGCTTTCATCGCTCGTTGTGTTCGACCTCTTTCGCGCGGCATTACCGGGCGATGAGGACAACACCGCCGATGGCCGAGCAGTCGCTATCGGCCCCAAGCCTAGAAGGATGTTTTGCCGTCCGACCGTCCACGACGTTCGCTTCAATGGCGACGAATGGCCGTTTCGTGTGTTTGCGCCACTTTGCAAGGCTTGGAGAGGTGTTGGTGGTTACGCTCCCCCCATCGGGGAACGAGACCGTCCTTGAACTCGGAAAGAGTCATGAGCAGAAAATCTGATTCGTTGACGAGAAATCGTTATCGTCGAAGGCTGGCATGGCTAAGTCTTTCAGGTGTTGCCTGTGTCTTGGTTCTTGTTGGAGTCATGTCCGTGTTTCGCGACCGCGATACTTCGCAGGCGACATCTTTCGCGCCAGGCGACCACCCCGCCTCCTTCACCGAATTGATGAGCGCAGTCCAAAACGGGAGCAAACTTCCGGACATCGCGCGCGCAAATCTGCTCTGTGCCGAAGGTCTGCCCGGAAACGAAACGGTCGCCCATGAGCCGTTGATGAAACAACTGGATGTCTGGGCCAAGCGCGTGGATGAGGAAACCCGTCGGCATCGGTACCGCTTCGAGCAGAACCCTGCCGAATTCAACCGCTCGGAAGGTTATTTTCGCATGATGATGCTGGGTGTGGTGCTGGCGGAGGACTTTGGTGTTCGCTACGATCCTGCCCGACAATCCAGCCCGGATGTCGCCAATGCCAACGACAGATTTTTCGCTTCTGCGGATGCCGTTTTTCTGACCGGAGTTCTCGGAGATAACCGGCAAGGCACATGCAGTTCGCTGCCCGTGCTCTATGTGGCGGTTGGACGGCGACTGGGGTATCCGCTCCACCTTGTCACAACCAAGGGGCACTTGTTTGTTCGCTGGGAGGGGAAAGGTGAGCGGTTCAATATCGAAGCCGCAGGCCAAGGCTTGAACACCTTTGCCGATGACTACTACCGGCGCTGGCCTTTCCCGGTGACGGCACAGGAGGAACAGGCAGAGGGATACCTGAAAAACTTGGATGCAGCGGGGGAACTCGCCGTGTTTCTGTCCATTCGGGCCATGTGCCTGCGCGAGAGCGGACGTGTTCAAGAAGCTGCTCAAGCTTTCGCGCAAGCATCCAAACTGGCGCCACAATGCCGCACTTACGCGGCGATGCACGCACAACTCGTTGGTCAAAACCATTCACTAACGAGTTCAGATGGCATCAAAAATCAAAGATAACTTGGCCTTGGTGCATCACGCTACTTCATTGCATTTTTTGCGGCCAATGCGCAGGCAGGTAAATGCCAGCAGGCACTCAACTGTTGGGAAGGCCGGAAGGGAGTAAGTTGGTCATTGAGAAAGTCTCTTTTCTTGGCCTACGATCTACAGGAATATGCATCCGCGATGCACGAATCGAACGCCGGTCAAAAGCCAACAGTTGTATCCCGCTGGGAGAGGGGGAAAGTCAGCCAGTGTTCGTCGAGTTGAACGCGTTGGGTATTGGTGAGGCTGAATGCCATTCTCCCTCTCCCCGAGGGAGAGGGCCGGGGTGAGGGGAAACGCCCCGCCCCCGCCGAGCGTATGAAAAATCGCAACGCCCCGCTTCCGGCTCTCAACCCTCAACTCCTCAACTTTCAACATGTCCCCCTTCATCTCCGAAACAATCGCCCGTTCTGCATCATCCGCTGCATCTCTTCGAGCAGGGGTGCGACTTCGGCCTTCGTTTGCGCCGAACTCTCTGAGTAAAAAGTTTTCAGCCCGGTGTTGATTATTTTTGCCTGCAACTGTTCGTCCACCGCCACGCGCTCGCGTCCGTCGTCGGGCGGCATCTGGCCGCTCTCGCGTTGCGCGCGCATCTGCGCGATGGCGTTGGTCACGGCGTAGCGGCGCTTGTCCTCGGGCAGTTTCTCGAACGACGAGATCATCTGCTTCACGCCGGACGGCATGGTGCGCTCGACGAACTCACTTTTTTCGGGATCGGTCATCTGACGCCACAAGCGGTTCCACTCCAGATCCGCGCGGGCGCGACGGCGCTCGTCCGGCGTCAGTTGATTCAACTTGTCGCCCAGTTCGCGCAACCGTTTCGCCCGCGCCTCCGCGGCGAGCTTTTCCAAATCGGTGGCGCGCACGGCGGCGATCATTTTCTCCGCCGTCATTTTATAATGCGCGGCCACCCGTGTTCCGATGAAGGCCAGCGCCCAGGCGGACACGAGAATGACGGCGGCGGCGAACAACGGTTTGTAGCGCGGATTGGTCACGGCACGGAGCGTAGCGGAACGGATGAGGTTGGCAAACTTAGAGCCTGTCATGCACTTTGCGCAAGCGGGCGTGTAAAAATAAAGCTGTATGATCAGGGCACTTAGCGGGCATAAGCTCGGGATGACGCCCGAGCGG
>JAYVNY010000306.1:0-11643 GCA_043758205.1 Akkermansia sp. | reverse complement strand
TCGGCGAGCAGCTTCCACTGCTGGAGCGGCGGCTCGGAGATGGGCGCGTCGTCGGCCACGCGGCCAGTGCAGCAGAGCGAAGGAAAAAGTACCAGTGACAATCCGGTGACAGAAAGATCGCATGGGTGTGACGCGTGCGCCCAGCCATTCCTGTGCCGGACAGGATTAACTCGGCGGTCCGCGCTCCAAAGAAAATGCGGCGGTCAGCATGACCGCCGCTCTTCGCAAAAAATTTCCGCTCAGGTCACTTGTCCACGATGTCCAGCCGGTAGCTCGGCGAGAGCTTGCTGTCCTGCTTGGGACTGCCGTAGCCGCGATACATGAAATCCACCTTGAAGTTATAGACCGTGAAGCTCTTGTCCGCCGGCACCGGAATCACCGCTTCGAAACGGTTCGCGATGTTGAGCGCGGGCCGCATCGGATACTGATCCATGCCGATGACGACCACCGGCTTGAGTGAACCATCAATGACGGACTGCTGTTGCGTGTCCCAGACGAACTCGACGGGATAAACGCCGGCGGCGTTGCGCGGTTGGCGCGTGGGCGTCAGGTTCGTGATGCGCGACGCGCAACCGGAAAAAACCACGGCGCACAGGGCTGTCAGCAATGCAATTTTTCGCATAGGGGCCACAGGCTACAGGCGAGCATCGGGTTGTAAAGTTGCATTTGGCCGTTGCCGAGGAACAGGGTGTATCCGCCACCGGCCACGATTGAACGGACAAACTTTATCCGCGTCATGCCCCCGAACCGGGAGAGCCGCGAACTTCCCTGTGACTTTCCCGCTCCCGCTCGCGTCCAACGCCGGACGACTATGAAAACCACGCTCGCTTTGCTCATCGCCGCCACGGCGTTGGCCTCCGCCCTAGATTCACCCAAGCCGGCCGCGCCGGAAAAACCCAAGGCCGCTCCCGCCACTGCCAAACCCGCCCTCACGCAAGACGAACTTGAAGCCAAGTTCATTGCCACCCTGAGCAAGGCCACCATGACCGGGCGTTGGTGTCTGGTACAGGACGGCCAACTCACGCCCGAGCGCGAGGAGAAATACACGATCATCGGCGCGAAGAAACTCGAGGGCGACTCATGGATGATCGGCTCCAAGATGAACTACGGCGGACGCGAAATGATCATGCCCATCCCGGTGAAAGTGAAATGGGCCGGCGACACGCCGGTCATCACCGTGGACAATTTGAAAATTCCCGGCGGCGGCACCTACTCCGCGCGCGTGCTCGTGTACGAACACACCTACGCCGGCACCTGGAGCGGCGGCGACAAGGTGGGGCTGTTGAGTGGAATGATTACGAACGAAAAAGAGTGACCAGGGGAAAATTCCAAGTCCCAAGCTTCAAATCTTAAACAAGCTCCAAGCTCCAAACTTTAAGGGATCGCATCCTGCCCTCACGCCGTTCTGTGGGGGAAGAAACACGAGGCTGAAAAGCCTCGCAACCTGCCGACAGGAATGTCGGCGCGACGTAACGCCGGCTTTCCAGCCGGCAGGTCACGAGGCTTTCAGCCTCGTGTCGGCGGCAGGGAGCCACGCTACTTGATCAAATCGTTCAACTTGAACCCGCCTGACTTCTTCGCGGGCGCGTTCGTGGTCGTGGAATTGGTCTTGGCCGGCTTCTGCAACAAATTGCCGAGGCCCTGGATCAAGTTGCCGACCGCGTTGGTGCTCGTGGCATTCGTGCCGCCCCCGTTCGTTGAAGTTCCACCGCCGAGATTGCCCAGACCTTGCAGCACTCGCCCCGCGTCGCCGCCGAGATAATTCCCCACCGTGCTCGCCAGCAGCCGCGCCGTGGCGATGGTGTCAATCTTCGCCTTCGGTTCGCCCACCGTGCCGGCGACGCTGACAAAGCGCGGGAGCGGCACAAACGCGGCGTTCGCCGGCGTGCCGGCGGGCGTAAAGCGCGCCGCGTCCGCCACATTCCGGCGCAGCGCGATGTCCACCGGCAGGCTGTTCAACGTCGAGTTGGTCAGCACATTCTGCATCGTGATCGTGCCGCTCGCGCCGCCCCGCAGCACGGAGCTTTCAAAATTTACGCCGGGCATCGTGACTGTGCCGTTCGCGATGGTCATCTGCGCGTCAATCCAGTTCAGCGGCGACTCGGCGATCTGTGGCGAGCGGAGCGCGATAGCGATGGCGGTCAGAACTTCCTTCGCCAAACGATATTGTGACACCTGCACGTTCGCGTTCGTCAGGGTCAGGCCGATTTGCCCGCCGAGATTCTTCTTCAAGTTCGGCCCGGTCACGCCCGCGCCCTTGAGCTGCATCGAGGCGAACAGGTCGCCCTTCATCTGCCCGCGCTGCTCCGGCGCGAACGAATTGACCAACGGCTCGACCGGCACGCCCGCGAGCTTCGCGCTCACGTCGTACTCGTAGCCCGCCACGCCGAGGTTCGCGACCGTGGTGAAACTCACCGGCGCTCCGTTCAGCGTGAGCGTGAACGGGTTCACGTTCACCCGCGCGCCGTCGAGCACAGTCTTGGCGACGAGATTGGAAATCGCCACTTCGCGCAGGAAGAATTTCGCGACGTCCATCTCCACCGTGAAGGGCGCGAATGGCAGCGTCATGGCCGCCGGTTCCACTTCGGGTTTGGTTGCCGTGGGCGTCGCAGGCTTCGTCGTGGTTTCCGGCTTCGGCTTTTTGTCCGCGAACAGATCGTAATAGGCCGTCACATCCAGACCGGGCGACGTGATTTTCAACTGGCCGGACATCGCGTTCGACTTCGTCATGTCCACACGGCCCGCGAGGTTCAGCGTGTTCGGCGCGCGCTCGGTTTTCGTGAGCGCCAGTTGCACTGCGCGCAAGTCCACGACCTGCCCCGCCTTCGCCACGTCCGCCGTCAAGTCCACGGCCAGCGGCGTGCGCGGCACCTGTCCACTCGGATCATTGACCACGAGATTGGCGACGTGAAATTCCGACTGCACCGCGACCTTGTCCGCGCCGTCCAGCTTCGCCGTGGTTTTGGAATTGATGGTGATGGACTCCAACTGCTTGTCGCGCAGCGCCCCTGCGAGGAATGACTTCAGCGCGTGCTGGTTCAAATCCGTGAGCGTCGCCGTGATCAGGCCCACCTGATTCGTGAGATGATAACGCCCCGCGACATTAAACGCCCCGCCCGCCTGGCCGCTCTGCCGCAGCGCACCGCTCAACTTGTTGATTTCCAAATCGTGCCCGCGCAACGCCACATCCACATCGAGCGCCGTCGCAAAACGATCAAAGCGATTCGCGTCCATCGTGCCCGTGAGGTCATCGAGGCTCACGGTGCCGGCGATGAGCAACTCCTTGCCCGCCTGACGCGAAACGAGTTTCAAGTTCACGCCCGCGCGCCCGCTGGTCAGCGCCACGTTCGTGCCGAGGAACGCGCGCCAGTCCGGCAGATTGAAATTCGTGACCAGCAAATCAAACGCCGACTCGTCCACCGCACCAGAGGCTTTGCCAAGTTCGAGCCGCATCGGCTTCGCGAGCGTGCCGCGCAAAAACTCCGCGCCGTTCTGCACGCCGTTCAACGCGAAGGTCTGCACCACCGCCGTCTGGTTCGACTGATCGTAAGTGACCGCGTAGCTGCTCTGCATGTTGAGCGAGGGCGTGGTCTGGCCCTGTTGTGTCACGGAAAAATTGCCCACGAGCAGCGCGCCGTTCACCGCGATCATCCGGCCCTTCTGCGTCAGCTCAATCGTGTTCGTGGAGCTGATCGCCGTCTGGTTGAAGTCGAGGCCCGTGGCTGCGCCGGCGAGATTCAACACCAGCCGGTCCACGCCGGACAAAATCGCCACGAGTTTTCCTTCCATCGTCTCCGCGCTGAACGGCCCGCTGACCGCGAGCGCCGCGAGATTTTTTCCGTTCTGCGCGACCCGCACGCTCACGTCGTTCAACCGCGTGGGCGTGAGATCCGTGTTCATCACCACGCCCATGCCGGCGGCTTGCGCGAATGCGCCCTTGCCCTCGGACACGTTCACCGTGGTCTGGCCTTTCACCGTTTGCGGCTTCAGCGCGGCGTCGAGTTGCAGATTAAATTTTCCGCCCACGCTCGCGACCAGCACGCCGTTGCTCGCCGAGTTCAAGCCCTGGTCCATGCGGATGTTCGCCGCCAGCCCGAGCTGCCCGACCTTGCCGTTGCCGATGTCATCCGCCGTGATGTTCACGCCGGTCAGTTCCGTGATCTGCTTCGTGCCGTCCTTGCGCTGCTCCGTCATCCGCACCGTGGCGTTGTTGAGCGCGAACTTCTTCAGGTTCACCTGCGGGGCCTCGCCAGACTTCTTCTGCTCCGGCTTCGTTTCCTTCGTTGGCTTCTGTTCTGATCCCTTGGTGATGGGATCCAAGTTGCTCTTCCCGTCCGCCGTGGTGACGAGGTTCACCACCGGCGATTCCAACGTCACTTCGCTCACGTTGATGTTCCCCTTGATCATGTCCATGAGGCTGTAGCGCAGGCGGACTTCCTTCGCGGTAATCAGCGGTTCGATGGAAGCTGAACCCTTCTTCTGCGCTTCCGTCGTCGCTGTTTCCACTTTCAACCCGCTCAACGTCACCGCCGAGAACGGCGAGATGCTCGCATCGTCCACTGTCACCTTCGCGTTCATCGCCGCACTGACGCGCGGCAGGATGATGGACTTGAGCGCCCAACTGCTCGTGCCCACGAACCAGGCGACGGCGAGCAGCACGACGAGTGCGCCCATGAGAAAACCAATGCGGCGCAACCAACGGCGCGGCGGACGTGAAGCGGTCTGTGTTTCGTTTGCCATAAAATGTTCCTTTGAAAACTGGAGGCGAATGATACGGGAACACGGACAGATGTCACCCGGAAGATGCGGGAGGATGCGGAGCAACGTGCGGCCGGTTTGCAACTGGCAGAAGCCTGCCATTTTGCGATCTGAAAGTATTCTGAGGATGGAAAAATACCCGACCTCTGCCGGTGGGCGGCTTTAACGTCCCGTGGCCACGAGGCTAAAAGCCTCTGAACCTGCCGACAAGAATGTCGGCGTTACGTAGCGCCGGCTTTCCAGCCGGCAGGTTCCGAGGCTTTCAGCCTCGTGTTGCTCTCAGCGCTCCAGGGCGGTAGATGCGAAATGCACGCTGCTTCGCGTTTGCAAAGCAGCGTGGACAACAAACTTTCCACGCCCGTAACGTCCGCGCGTGCGCGAAGCAATGGAACTGGATGTAGCAATCTTCGGCGGCGGCATCGCCGGCCTGTGGCTGCTCCGCCGCCTGCGCGCGCTCGGTTTCCATGCCGCGCTCTTCGAGAAAAATTCCCTCGGCGCCGGCCAGACCATCGCCTCGCAAGGCATTATCCACAGCGGTGTGAAATACACCTTCGACGGCGTGAACCGCCCGCAGACCGAGGCGCTGTCGTCTATGCCCAAGATCTGGATGGATTGCATCGCGGGACGCGGCGAGGTGGATTTGCGCGGGACGGAAATTCTCGCCGAGCACCAACTGATGTTCACCACGGGTGGCCTGCTCAACCGCCTCACCGGCGCGCTCGCCACGAAGGCGATGCGGAGTGATGTGAACTCCGTGGCGCGTGCAAACTGGCCCGCCGTCTTCGACGCGCGCGAGTTCAGCGGAAAAATCTACCGGCTCGAAGAGCCCGTGCTCGCGACGAAGACGGTGCTGGCGGCGCTTGGAAAAACGGATGCACATCAGGCCACGGTGAAATCCATCCGCCGCGACGACGGGCGCGTGGTGGAAATTGTTTTCGCGGATGGAACGTCCATCGCGCCGCGTGCCTGTGTGTTCACTTCCGGCGCAGGCAACGAGTGGTTCGCCGAGCAAATCGGTTTGGAGAAATCCAAAGTCGCGCAGCGACGCCCATTGCGGATGTTCCTCGCGCGCGGACTGCCGCACGGCCTGTTCGCGCACTGCCTCGTGCCGGAACCGAAACCGCGCGTCACCGTCACCACGCACAAGTTACAAAGCGAAAACGTCTGGTACATCGGGGGCAACATCGCGGAGAAAGCCGTCGGCATGAACGACGCTGAGGCCCTGCGCTGGGCGTATGCGGAGATGACCGATCTGTTTCCGCGGCTCGACTGGAAAAAAGTTTCTTGGGCCATTCACGACGTGGATCGCGCCGAACCACTCGCGAACAAACTTCTGCCTAGCGGCCCCACGCTCACCATAAACGGCAACGCCGCGCTGGCCTGGCCGACCAAACTCGCGCTCGCGCCCGCGCTCACCTTGCAGGCTCTGCGCTGGCTGGAGCAACTCGGCGTAACGCCCTCGCACAGCACCACCGCGCTGCCGCTGCCTATTGCTGAACCAGCGCACTATCCGTGGGAAGAAGTGCGCGCTTGGAGGACGCTTTGAAACTGCCGCACCGCCCGCTCGGCTCCACCGGTCTGAACGTCAGCGTACTTGGACTCGGCACGGTGAAGTTCGGGCGCAACACGAAGATCAAGTATCCGACGTTCGAGCTTCCAACAGACCGCGCGATTGAAGAACTGCTCGACGACGCGCTCGCCCTCGGCATCAACCTGATCGATACCGCGCCCGCGTACGGAATTGCGGAGGAACGCCTCGGCCAGTTGCTCGGCGCGCGCCGCGAGCAGTTCGTGCTCTCGACCAAGTGCGGCGAAGAGTTCGCTGAGGGCGCATCCAGTTACGATTTCTCCGCCGCACACACGCGCCGGAGTGTGGAGCGGAGTTTGCGCCGGTTGAAGACGGACCGGCTCGACTGCGTGCTGGCTCACTGTCCGCGCGAGGATTTTGTTGCGATGAAAAACGGCGCGGTGCTGGAAGCGCTGGCCGCGCTCAAGCAGGAGGGAAAGATTCGCAGCTTCGGCGCGTCCATCAATTCACACGAGGGCGGCACGCTCGCGCTGGAGCGCGGGGCGGATGTGCTGATGGTCACTTACGCCGCAGATGACACGAGCATGGAGCCGTTCATCCGCCAAGCCGCGGCGCTCGGGAAAGGCATCGTGATCAAGAAAGGACTTGGTTCCGGCAGTCTCGCGAGCGGCGCAGTGCCGCGCCGTGCGGAAGAAAATTTCCGCCCCATCTTCGCCGTGCCGGGCGTGACGAGCGTCATCATCGGCACCATCAACCGCGCGCATCTCCGTGAGAATGTCGCAGCGGTGACGGCGGTGACCGCGTAGCGGCGTCTCATGAGAGCGCCGCCCACTGAAAATAATATGGCGGCGCTCTGACGAGACGCCGCTACGGGGAATGGGAACACCTCACTGCCCCTGGCCGAGCTTCTCGTAGTAGCGCTTCACGAGGTCGGTGTATTTGCCGGGGACGGGATCGCGATCAATCGGGGCGAGAGAGTCCTTCGAGTCACGGCGGCTGAGTTCATCGGCGAGGCGGTCGCGGATTTCGAGGAGCGGTTTCAAAATGTCCTGCTTCACCAAATCCCACTGCGGCGGCTTGGCGTGACGTTTGAACTCGGCACGGGCCGCGCGCGCGCGGTCGCGGGCCTGGGCGATCTGGTTGCGCAACTCGGGCTTGTCCACCATCTCCTCGACGTTGCTCAGGCGCTGGGACCAGCCGCTGTATTCGTCGCCGGTGAGCGGGCTGGATTCGCCGCCGTCGCCTTCGCGCGGGCGCGTGCTGGTGCCGGGGCCGGCTTGGTTGAACAGGTTGGCCAGTTCGTTCGCGCGCTGTCCGCGCTGGCCGGGTTGCGCGTTCTGGTTTTGCTGCTGAGAAGGTTCCTGCGCTTCGCCGGGCTTTTGCGCCTGAGCCTGCTGCGGCTGGCCCTGACCCTGGCCTTGTCCCTGGCCGCGCTGCGCCTGTTGGGATTGTTGCGCCTGCTGTTGCTGCTGCTGATTCTGTTGCGCTGGTTGCTGGCCGGGCTGACCTGGGGCTTGGCCCTGTCCCTGACCTTGCTGACCTTGTCCCTGCTGGCCCTGTCCTTGTTGCCCTTGGCCGGGCTGCTGCCCGGGTTGCTGACCTTGCTGACCTTGCTTACCGGGTTGTTGACCCGGTTGTTGTCCGGGCTGGCCGGGTTGTCCCGGCTGGCCGTTCGGCGCCTGCTGCCCCTGGCCGGGTTGACCTTCGCCTTGTTGGCCGGGCTGCCCCGTCTGGGATTGCTGATCGCCCTGACCCGGCGGGATGCCGGGGGCACCTTGTTGTCCCTGCTGTCCTTGGTTGGAGGCGAGCTGTTGTTCGTTCGTGCCGCGACCACCGCCAGCGACGGAGTTTGTCCCGGAGCGGGCAGCGCCCGGCGCATTCGTCGAGCCGGCGCTCGCCTGCAAGTTGGTGGAACTGGCGCGACCCGCGCCGTTCGTGCCGCGCCCACCCGCAGCCGCGATGCCGTTGGAGCCAAAACTATTTGTCGCCATCGCGCGCGTGAGTTCGCGCTGGAGTTGTTCAGTGAGCGCATCGAGTTCGCGCTTGGCGGCACGCAACGCCTCAGTCTCGTCGCCCAGCACGCTTTCGGCGGCGCGCTCGACATCCTGGCGGAGATTTTGAATCTGCTGATTCGCGCGCTGCTCGAACGGCTTCGCCTGGTCGAGGAAGCTGCGCTTGGTCAACTCCTCCGCGCCCGCGAGTGCCTGATCCAGATTGCCCTGACTGTTCTTCCGCAACGAATCGTAAAGCTGCTTGGAGAGCAACGGCTCGGCGACCTCGGCCTGGTCGGTCACGCGCTTCATCTGGCTCAGCAGATTCGTGGCGGCAGCGCGCTGCTCGGCCAGTTGCTTCGCAAGTTCTTCCGTTTTGCCTGCGTCGCTCAACGCCTTCGGCTGGCCCGCCGCTTCGTCGAGCTTCTTGCTGATGTCCTCCTGCTTCTCGGCCAGGTCGCGCGCGTTGTTGCGCATCTGCTTCATCTCCTCGGAGAATTGGCTGGAACTTTTCTTCCGCAACTCATCGCGCATCTGTTCGAGATTGCGCTCGGCACGCGTGCCGGAGGCGAGCGCCTGTTGCACCTCGCCTTTCTCCATCGCCTCGCCGGTTTGCTGGGCCTGCTGGCGCGTCTGCTCCATCTGCTTCTGCGCCTCGCGGGACTGGGCCTGCTCGCCCTGTTGCTGCTGCATCTGCTGCTGCAATTCATCAAGGTTGGCAATCAACTCACGCTGCTCCTCACGCAGGCGCTTCAACTCGCGCGCCAAATCCTCCTTCTCTTTCTCCGTCTTCGCCTCCTGCAAAGCGGCCTGAATCTCCTTCAGCTTCTCGTTGATGTCCTGCTGACGCTGGGCGAGGTCTTTCAACTTGTTCAACTGCGCCAACTGCTCCTTCTTCGCCGGGTCTTGTTCCTGTTGTGCCGTGGCCTGGTTCTGCTGCTCGTAACGATTCTCCTGCTGCTTCAAATCGAGCTGGTTGATCTGCGACTGTTGCTGCTGCTGGCTCTTGCTCTGGCTTTTGCTTTGCGCCTGCTGCTGCTTCTGCACTTGAAATTCCCGCGCCTGAAGTTTCAACAGCGACTGATACGCGGCCTGCTCGGCGGCGAGTGCCTTCGGCAGCGGCTCCGTGGCGTCCTTCGCGGCGGTGAGATGCTCCAGCGCCTTCTCCATGCTCTTGAGCGCGGACTGCATCGCCTCCTTCATTTTGAAATCTTCAATCTTCGCCTCCGCGCTCTCGGCCAGCGCCAGCGCCTCCTGCTGCGACTCCAAAATCACCGGCTCATTCTCCAGATAATTTTCCGACGGCTTCGCGCCCGTCTCCTGCCGCTGGAGTTTCCACGTCGCGTTGATGATCTGCTTCTGCAACTCACCCAGCTTCTCCGCCTCGCTCTTCTTCTCCTCTTCGCCCGGCTTCTTCTCCTGCGGCTGGTTCTGCGACTGCATGTTTTCGCCCTCACGGAAAATCTGCTCGAAGGGCCGGACCTCGGCGAAATACATGTCGCTCGACGTGCGGCGCAACTGCCCGTCCGGCCCGATGTCGTCGGCCCAGATGTAGTAAGAGATGAACTGATCCACCTGCGCGTGAATCGCTTCGAGCCGCAGCAGGTGCGTGAAGTTCGTCTTCATCTTCGCCGGTGCGTTGCTGCCCAGCGCGAGCACCGTGCCTTCCGCACCGCCGACGGAGTAGGTGAGTCCATATAGCTTCAACCCGAAATCATCCTGCGCCTCGCCGTTGAAAAACATTTCCTGCAACGGCGACACCCGCTGGTCACCACGCGGCGCGATGAACTTGAGCGTGGGCCGCGCATTCGTCAGCGCGTCGAAAGTGAACGTGGTCGCCAGCTTGTTCGAGCGCCCGTCCGCATCCACGAGTTGCAGTTCGTAGCTCTGCGTTTTCTCCAGCTTGAAGGCATCGAGCCGCGCCTGCGCCTGATTCGAGACGACGATGAGCGGGAGAACGGATTGATCCTTCGCGACGAGTTGTGCGGTCACGACCGGTTTGTTCAGATTCAACGTCAGGTCAATCGTCGAGCCTTCCACCGCGCTCACGCGCTTGGTGTCTTCGATGCGCTTGGGCGGCAATTCCGTGTAAGCGGGGTATGTGATGTTCGCGTCCGCGCGCTCCAACTGCGGATGCTCATACACCGTGACTTTGAAATCCGTCGTGCGGTCCGCGCCGTACTCGATGCGATAGCCGAGCGGCCCCTGGATATTCGGAATGCTCCCGCCGAAGACCGGGTCATTGAGATTCTTCGAGAGCGGGATGCGCTTCGCCGTGCCGCCGTTCGTCGTGATCACGAGCACCGCTTCCGATGGCACCGGGCCTTCAAACTTCGCCATCACGATCAAGCCGCTGCCGCGTTCCACGTTCGCATCACCGGGCGTGACCGACACGCTGACCTCGATGACTGCTTTGCGATCCGGGCCGCCCGCGAGCGCCGCCGCCGAGGACGACGTCTTCGGCACCGTGAACATCACCGCGACCAGTGCGATGAGCGCCGCAAAATACGCCGCGCGCGCCCAGAACATCTTTCGCGCCGGCACCGCACTCAGCTTCTGCTCCTGCTTGATGGCCCCGAGGGCATCACCGATGAGCCGCTCCTGAAGATAACCGAGTTGCCCCGTGGCTTTGTCCCGCTCCTGTTCCACCGCCGTGAGCAGCAGCGTGTGCAGTTCCGGTTTGCTCGTCTCAATCTTCCGCGCGATGTCGCGAAAGTCCGGCACGGAACGACGAGAAATCTTGGAAGCGATCACCCACCCGAACAGCGCCAGCACCCCGACGCCAACGATCAGCACCGGCGCAGGCAGCGGCAGAAAATACCGGGACGCCGCAAACACGCCAAGCGCGATGACCGCGACGATGGCCCACGCCACCGCGAGCGCGACGAGCAGCTTGAAGCGCTGCCGTTGCCGCGCGAGCGGCTCCAGTTCGCGTTTGAGAAGAATTTCGGTCATAACACGATCCTCGGATCAATTCGGATAAACCTATCTTTTGGCTGGGCCACACTATCCCCGCGCCCGCCCCGCGCGGCAATCACGCAGATCGCCACCATCTGGCCACTCTTTCAGACGGAGGTCAGGCCGTTTTGGCCGAAGAATTTTACAAGAATCTACGCACCAATCAGCCGAAGAACCTGAAATTAATCAAACCGCCGCCGGACCCTGACGCGAGAGGCGCGAGGCCATCCACGTCTCCACGATCAGCACCACGAGCGTCGCGACGATGAGCCAGCGCCAGAGCTTCTGCTGATTCTCCAGTTCGGCGGCTTTCATCTGCGCTTCGCGGCGGGCGATTTGTTCGGGCGTGGCCTCGGTTTTCACGCGGAGCGGGACGCCGAGTTTTTCCAACTGATCGAGGGCGAGCGG
>JAYVNY010000305.1:0-4934 GCA_043758205.1 Akkermansia sp. | reverse complement strand
GGCGATCCATTTCCGCGCATCGCCAACGCGCCGTATCTCGGCCAGTTCAGCGACAACAAAATGCCCGACCTCGCGTGGATGCATAACCAACTCGCGCGCGGCGGCACGCGCTCGCGCTGGGGCGACACGGATGTCATCGCGTTCGAGCGCAACGACTATCGCGAGGGCGGGAGCGCGGCGGACCAGACCGTGGTGTGGTTCGCGATGAACGACAACTTCGGCAACCCCGGCGACATCAGCTTCGACGACGGCGTGGACAACCAGACGGGCGGCACGTTCTACGAATGTTTCCCCGTGCAGAACTCGCGCGGGCAAGGTCTGGTCGTGGGCTTTCCGCCCGGCTCCGTGTTGGTTCAACAGGCCGATTCACCGGGCAAAGATCGTGTGTGCTCAAAACTCCTCGTGCGCCTCGCGACGAACGTAAAGGCCGACGCCGAAAGCTCGAAGAACGATCCGAATCCCGTGAACCGCAAAGTCTATGTCGGCTTGCAGGCGCTCGCGCCCGGCGGCGGCGCGATTGAGGTGAAAATTCCCAGCGGCGGTTACGTGGCCTACGCGTATCAAGGGCCGGAGGCCAGCCGCGCCAGCCAGCGCGATGTCATCACCTTTCGTCACAACAACGTGGAGGTGCCGCGCCTCTTCGTGAATCGCGTGGATGGGCGCGACGGCGACAGCGGCTGGAATCCGCGCTACCCGTTCAAGATGCGCGGCAGCGTGGACACGGCGGGCAATTTGATTCGCGGCACGAATGTCGGCACACGCACTTACGCCATCGACATCCCCATCGTAACCAACGCGCAGTTCGACATCCTCGTGCGGCCCGACGCGAGCGTGAACAATATCCTCGTGAAGCTCGACGGCGGGATGGACTTGAACAGCCACATGAATCTCGGCTCGACGAACACGGACAAGCGCGACAATCGGCCCGGCTCGGTCACAGATGTTTTCCTCGGCTACGAGCAGGCGCTGTTTCGCTTGCGGCGCGGGCCGGAGAAATTTGCCGCCACCAACACGGCGAACAACCGCGTCGTGTCCGTGGGCGCGGAGACGTATCACTACACCGTGGGCACGGCGAACTCGCTGATCGTCCAAGGCGCGGGCGGCGGCGCGGGCGTGAACACTGAGACGGCGGAGTGGGTTTTCCATTGGCCCGTGCGGCCCGTGACCGGTGGTGTGAATCCGCCCGCGACGCAGCGCGTGCCGCTGCAACCAACCTCTGCGCAGAGCTGCGACGTGTGGGTGAAAGTCGGCTACCAGTTCGCCATCAACAACGGCGCGCTTTACTACACGACCGACGGCAGCAATCCCGAAGGCTCCTTCAAGAGCGGGCGCGGCACCACGCAGGTCATCAACCTTGCGTTCGATCACACCGAGACGGAAGCGGGCGGCGTGGTGGATTGGTGGCGCGGCACCATTCCCGCGCAGGCGAACAACACGACGGTGCGCTACAAAATCGCCTTCTACGACGACGGCATCAATCCCATCTCCGACGCGGATGAGGCGAAGAGTTACGGCGTCACACAGTTCGCCATCACGAACTTCAACCCGCAGACCGCGCTCGTGTATCTGCACAACAACCGCAACACGAACCACACGCGCCTCGGCCTCGAAGAAGGTTTCCACATCGCGCGCGCGCGGGCCTTTCTCTCGCGCTCGGGGAAGTCGTCGGTGTTCAACACCTTCTCGCAAACCTTCTACTACGATGCCGCGCCGCCGGATGGCGTCATCGCGTTTCCGGCGACGAACGGCACCATCACCAGCCAGCAGTACGGCGTGGTCGTGCGCGCGGACGCGAGCGTGACGCAGGTGGAATACAACATTCTCGACAGCAACCCCGCCAACGACGACGCGCTCACCGGATTGCCGAATGGCAACGGCTCGAACGCCTGGGTCTCGGCCACGAAAGTTTCACCCAGCGGTTCGCTCACCGCGCAGTATCCGAACTTCCCGCAGGAATTCCGCTTCAACTATTACGCCGTGCCTTCATCCAGCAACGCGGTGATCAACGTGCGGTTGAAGGAAGCCACCTCCGCCGTGCTGACCAATCGCGTGAAGATTCTCGCGCGCACTGTGGCCACGCTCGCCGCGCCGCAGACGCTTCAAGTCGCGTTCCCCAGCACCGACGGGCAAACGCTGAACTTCAATCCCGGCGACACCTACACGCTCGTCTTCCGCTTCAGCGACGTGGTCACGGCCAACGTGACCAACTTCACCATCCGCATTGATGACGCGGTGCAGCCGCGCTTCTCGCCGAGCAACACGCCGCTCTACGTCTTTCAGGATCAAACGCCCGGCGATCAGAAGAACGAACTGCGCTACACCTGGACCGGCATCATTCCCGGCCAGCACACCCTCGAGGTGAACTTCAACGGCGACGGGCTTGCGCTCGAAGCCGCGCGCTTCGTGAACGCCAACATCTCCGGCGCGACCGTGAACATCGTGCAGCCGCCGTCCGCCGATGCCCAGGGGCGCTCGCCGTATCAGATCATCCTGCCGTCCGACCACGGCGTGCCGCTCATCAACACCTTCACCATCACCACCGAGACCACGACCACGCCGACGAATGTGCTGATCAGTTTCAGCACCAACCTCTTTGCCGGCGGCGCGGCGGTACGGGACACGAACTTCGTGGGCAATGCCAAGCGCTGGGACTTCGCGTGGAGCAATCTGGTCGAGGGCACGTTCACCATTCGCGCGGACGCGCTGGGCGGCGGCACGAACTCCGCGACGCGCGTGGTGCAGATACTCTTCGCGCCCGTGGATCAGTTCCGGCTGATTGCGCCGACGAAGACCGGCGACACCTTCCGTTTCTCCATTCAGACACTGGACGGGCGCACCTACCGGATCGAATACACTGACGACCTCGCGAATCCCTCGTGGCAAGCCCTGCCCGACGTGAACGGCAACGGCCAGGTGCAAGTGGTGGAGAACACCGCCCCCGGCGTGCCGCAGCGGTTCTTTAGGTTCAGGACGTTGTGAAGGGAAATAGACTCGCGCGCAGCACGAAGTGGATCTGGCGGCGGAGTTGAAGGAGTAGTTCTGAAGATTATCTGATAACGAACTCCATCAGAAACCAGCCTAGCGATACAGCGACGACGAAGAGAATTGGCGGTCCCACAAAACGGCCGTAACGCTTCATGAACGGAACCTTGTCCGGCTTTCGGAGCGAAAGCGGAACACCTTCTTTCTGCGCCGGTAATCCATTTTGGCATCGGTCGCAAACTAGCCAGTACTGCCGATAGTGAGTAAACCCGAAGAGATAATAGATATGGAAATACTGGTAATTGAGCCGAAAGGAGTGTGGAGTTTCCTGCCCGCAAATCTGACAGGCATATCGTTCAGCTTCTCCGAGGCGGATAACGTCAAAGGGGTTGCCGAAAATAATCATTGCGTCTTCCGAGAGTTTGCGGGCAAGCGTGGTCAATCGTCGAGATGCGTTTGCTCGTTGTCCGCGAAGCCGTGGGTGTTTCCACTTTCGCCGACCTTTCGACAGCCATTCAAATCTCGAAACTCACTTCCGCCGCCGCGCGCTCTTTCTTGGTGAGAATTTTGGTTTTCACTTCCTCGGGCAGCACGAGTGAGCCGGGCGGCACGCTGTGCGTGAGGAAGACATTCGCGCCGATGGTGCTGCCTTCGCCGACCACGGTGTCGCCGCCCATGATTGTCGCGCCGGCGTAGATGGTCACGCGGTCCTCGATGGTGGGATGACGCTTGGTGCCCTTGAGCGCCTGGCCGGCCTTGAGCGATTTCGCCACGAGTCCCACGCCTTGATACATCTTCACATGGTTGCCGATGAGGCACGTCTCGCCAATGACCGTGCCGGTGCAATGGTCCACGAAGAAATGCGTGCCGATGCGCGCGCCGGGGTGCAGGTCCATGCCAGTGCGCGTGTGCGCCCACTCGGCCATGATGCGCGGGATGAGCGGAACACCTTTTTTGTAAAGCTCGTGCGCGAGCCGATGCACTGCGGTCGCCTCCATGCACGGATAAGCGACGATAATTTCCTCTTGGCTGAGCGCGGCGGGGTCGCCGTTGAAGGCGGCCTCGGCGTCGGTGTGGAGGAGCTCGCGGAGGCGCGGGAGATTGGAGAGGAATTCGAGCGTCCAGTCGCGCGCGGCAGGGCGGAGTTCCTTCTTGGTCAAGCCGGCAGGCGTGCGGTAGTCGAGGCTCTTGTAGATTTCATCCTCCAATCGCCCGAGCACGGAGTCCATGAGCGCGGCAGTCTCGACCTTCAATTCGGACGAATGGATGATCTGGTCGTGGAAGAAACCGGGAAACAACAGCCGGAGCAGCTCGGTGGTGATGGTGCAGACGGTGGTCTTGTTCGGCAGGTTTTTGCCGTCGAGATGGTTGATGCCGCCTTCTTTCGCGTAGCTCGCGAGCAATTGATTGGTGAGTTGAGTGACCGTGATGTTCACGCGCGCAGGATGAACGGCGCGGCGGCGAATGTCGAATGACGATTGACGGCGACCCTTCAGGGCAATGGGCTGGAAAAGCTTGCAGCGAGTGCATTCGGAGGTCTGTTCGCTGTAATTTGTCATCGCGGCCCCTCTTGATGACCTTAAAAGCTTCCTCAAATGCTTGGCAGATTGAATTGGCGGGCAGGCAACAATTTCGGGAGCAATCCGTCGATTGAGTCTCTCTAGGAAAACGCAAAAGGCCTCCGGTTTCATTTAATCCCATCGTGAAGCGTTCAAAAATAGGTAAAAAAAGTTTTGACACTCGTGATGGAGGGCGGCAATGTCCCTTCACACACAGAGTAAACTAAACAACAAATAAACAAACATGAGAACAAAAACGCTGCTTTTGACTGCAGCCATCGTCGCTGCCGGTGCTGCTGGCTCCATTGCCCAGTCGGTATATTCCGTCAATGCCGTTGGTTACGTCAATGTGACCCTTCTGCCTGGCTTCAACTTGATTTCCAATCCGTTGAA
>JAYVNY010000304.1:0-22590 GCA_043758205.1 Akkermansia sp. | reverse complement strand
CCGTCAGCGCGGTGCGGCGGATTTTCAGCGTCGCCAGATCAAACCACGCCGCGCCGGAACTCGCCTGGAGCACGCACTGGATTTGCACGTCGGCCAGCGTTCGTCCACACCGCATCGCCCTCGCGCACGGTGCAAAGGACGGCGGGACGCGGACCGCCGGTGCGATTGCGGGCCACGGGCTGGCGGAGGATGTTCATTTCCGCGTCACCGATCTCGACCCGGAGGTGGCGGATGAAGCTGTTGGTGAATAGTTCGAGGCTGGGGTCGGCTTTCGCACCATAGTTCGCCGCGCGCGCAGAGAAAGTTCCCGCGCAGAAAAGCACGAAAGCCAGAAAACCGAGGGTGAGGGGACAGCGGTGCGCGGCCTTCATGCGCGCTGATCTCGCGGGATGCCGCCGGAGGTGGTCAATCCATTTGTCCCGCCGAGTTGTAAAAAAGGGCGCGCGGAGCTTTCTGTCCGCGCTTCGTTTTTGAACGGAACCTTCTCCCCGCTGTCCGAACCAGCATGAAAAGTTCCCGAGTTTTGGTGCCTTGGCCCACGGGCCTGAATCTTTTGACCGCGACGCGCGTGGTGAAGCGCGCGCAGAATTTTCCCTGCCGGATCCTCCTGAAATGCGGTGGCAAACTGGCCGACGCCCGCAGCATCCTGAGCATTCTCCTGCTCACGGCGGCGATGGGTGCGGCGCTGGAGGTCGAGGCCAGTGGCGAGGATGAGGCGAATGCCGCGTCCGCCATTGCGCAGATTTTTTCAGCGGAGGATGATGGCGTCGCGGACGAGGGGCAGAAGCCGGATTGAGATGGTAGTCACCTGGCCGGGGCGCGGGCGTCTCGCCCGCCGGATCGCCCGGAAAGTTTTGGGAGTCTCCACCCCGCCGGAGCGAAGCGGCCCGTAGTTCCATTCAGGCGGGCGGGACGCCCGTGCTCCTTCAACGTCCGCGCTTGAGGATCACGCCTTCGGATTTCCCGTCCAGTTGTGCGCGCACGGAAGCGGCGCGGTGCCGGAGGAAAAGTTTGATCTGATGCGCGGGCGGATCGTCATCCGCGCGGCGGCGTTTGGTGGAGGGTTTTAATTTTTTCTCGCTCACCGCGTCCTCAAACTTCCGCAATCGGAAATCCGACTCCGCCGCCACGGGGCCGCGCACCAACGACGCCAGTTCATCAATGCGCGCGTTCCACTTCGCCGCCACGAAGAGGCCCGCGAGGAACTCTTCCAGCCGCGCGCGATAGAGACGGCGAAACTCTTCCGTCTTCATCACCCGTTCAAGCAGGCGGTTCCGGCCCACCCACGGATGCCAGATGCTCGCGCGCTCGCGCTGCTCCGTCGTGCCGAGCAGAAAGAAACTGCCCCACGACAAATCCATGTCCCACGGGATGAAACCAAACTTGTCCGAGCGCGGATCGAGATAGACGTAAAAATTCTGGCCGTTGGCGAGAAAGCTGTCGTAGTTCGCGAGCAGCACCTGCCCGGCGAGAAAGCGCGCGAACGCTTCGAGGTCCAGAAACTCGCCGACTTGCGCGGCAAACTCCGCGTCATCGGCGTGCGAGACCAGCTTCGCGAAATCCATCACGCGCTGCTGCTGCGCCGGCGTGGCCTGCGTTTTCAAATCGTAGATCGCGGCGTAATTCGTCCAGTCCCCGCCGCGATCCTCGAAGAGTTCGTAGGTCACGGGCTTGAACACCGGTGCCTTCTTCGAGCCAAACCAGTGGCGCGCGAAGTCGCCGTCCACCGGCTCGATCATCGCGTAGAGACCGAGCGGCTGGTTCGTCCACTTCGCCTCCACGCTCACGGTCAGCCACGCGTACGCCGTGCGCGGGCCGGGCACGCCGGCTTCTCGAAAAAATTCACAGGAGAGCGCGTCGCTCAGATACGAGCGGTCGTTGATGAGGTTGTGAAAGTTGAACTCGTCCATGCCGCCAAGCTTCTGACCTTCGCTGAATTTGTTGAGGTCCACTTTGAACGAACGCTTTTCCCCCATGAGCGAACCGAGCCAGGTGCCGTTGCCTTTCAAACGCGCGGCGACATTTGTGAAGCCCCGGCCCTCGAACTCAAACTCCGCGGGCGTCCAGTCGAAGTCGTAGCCGAGCACGCCGGCGAGTCCGCTGCGTTGCGCGCCGGGATGGCGCAGGAGCACCGTGCCGTCCGGCTGCAGGATGTGCGGGAGCGCGCCGATTTTCTTCGGCTGCAACGCCTGCCACTGCGCACGCGAGAATTTTAGATGAGCCGGCCAGATGTTCGTGGTCTGGTAGAGATCGGCGGCGGAGTGAAGGACGGCGGGCGCGCGAACGAGGTCCGTCTGGTTCGTGGGCCACGGGCGCGCGGGTTGCGCCATCTCTGGATTCGACCACGCCTTGTTCTTCATGGACCAGACGAGGAACGTGGAGAAGGCCCGGCTGTGACCGTCGCGCGCGCTGACCTTCCACCCGGCGAAAATCAGCAGCGCGAGGACGAGGATGGAACTCGGCAAGCCGATGATGAAGCGCCGCCGCCAGCGCGCCCAGGCGAGTGTGGTCAACGTGCGGCGCGCGAGCTTGAGCGTCGCACGGCGTCCGGCGGTTGCTTCCATCAAGGCCAGCACTTCTGCCCGCAGTCCTTCGGGAACGGGAGAGGCACCACTTTCCGTGACCAGAGCAGCGGCCAGCGGACGTGTGTCCAAGGTGCCTTTCCGTGGCCGCAGACGGCGTAACATTTTTTGCAGCGCCGCCGCCACGCGCTTCTGCACGCGGGACTCGGACGTGCGCAGAGTTTTCGCCGCCGAATCCACCGGCCAGTTCAGCATCGCGAGCAGGAGCACGGCGTCGCGTTGCTTGGAAGATAATTTTGCCAGCGCGTCGTCCAGCCCGCCGCTGATGCGCTGGCCAAGCGTGGCGTCCGGCGGAAGCTCCGCGCGCCGTCGCAGGAAACCAAACCACCCGCGCCGTGATTTCACGCCCGCACGACGGCAGGCCACGGACGTCACGCCCCACAGCCAGCCCGCCAGCACCGTGTGCTTCCGCAGCCGCCGCGCGCGCCGGGCGAGAACGAGGAAGACCGCGCATGTCACGTCCGCCGCGCGCGCCGGATCATTGGTCCGCCGGAGGGCCGATGCGTGGACAAAGGCCAAATAGCGTTCCACCACCGGACACAGCGCGTTCGCCTCGCGCCGCCGCCGGAAGGCTTCGAGGCATTCTTGATCACTGGCCATCACAGGCGGCAGTGAACTCATGGCGAATATGTGTCCGTGCCGCCGACGCTATTCTGTCTCACCGGGTCGCATCAAGCCGGGCTGACACCGCGTTAGCAGAGCGCGTCCGTCGTCGGTTGTCGCCGCGTGAGGAAGTCGGCCGCGTTCGGTGAAAATCCAAGACCACAGCCTCTCAGCTCAGTCGTGGTCATCATCATCATCATCATCGCCCGAAGATTTTTTGGAGACTTTGATTTCAACCGCCTTGCGCGCTGAGTGGCCCGCGCTGTCCGTGCATTCCACGGTGACGGTGTAGAGACGGTTTTTCTTGCCGTTACGTTCCGCGCGGAGATCCACGGTGAGATCACCCGTGATGTTCCAGTCCGGCTCCACGCCCACGGACTCGCTGCTGCGGACGGCGATGATGCGGCAGGTCGTGGGACTGCAATCCTCGACTTTGACCGTGAGCGTCACGGGGACGAGTTGACCATTGGCCGGCCAGAGACGGCGCGGGCTGGCTTTGATCGATCTGATCTGCGGGGCCTGGGTGTCCTGCACCGTAATGCTGCTGGTGCAGGTCGCGGTGGCCGCCTTTCCGTCAGAAACACGCACGGATACGGTGTGCGGACCGGCGGCGAGCGGGAGGTTGAGTTTCACGGTGCGACCGTCGGAAGAACGGGTGGCAGAAATAAAATTTGTTTGCACATCCGTGCCGTCCACGGACCAGACGAGCGAGAGTGCGTCGCCATCGGGATCGTTCACCGTCACGCGCAATTCGCCACCGCAATTAATGGTGGAGAGGGCAGGGCAGGTGATGGTCGGCGCCTGGTTTTCGAAGGAGCCGATGTCCGAGGCCGGGCCTTGCGGGCGAGGCACTCCACGCTGATCGGTGGCGAGCGGTGCGCCGCCGGCATCCGTGCTGGCGCCCGCGTCCACGGCGGGACTGCCATGCAGCAAGGCGTGCGTGCGCGTGGGACCGCCATTGAAAGCCAGGGGACCGAGGCGGGCATCCAATGGCGCGGCCAGCGTGCCAATGAGATCGCCATTGACGCTGTTCACGAATCCACTGGTGCCGTCGGTGTCGAGATTATGCCCGAGGGAGACGAGCAGTGGGCTGCCCAGGCGGGCAAAATTTCGCACCTCATTTTCGGCGACCAAGTTCCCCACCATGCGGATGGACTGCGCGAAGGGACTGCTGGAGAGAGCGGCAAAGACCACGGCGTTCGTGCCGCCTTGGTTGCGCGCGATGGTGCAGGCGGACAGGTCGAGTCCCGCCACTTCGCCGGGAAACGTCAGCGACAACAAGCCACTCGCCGCACCGTCCGGCGAAGTTTCGTTGCCACTGATGGTGCTGTTGCGCAGATGGCCGAGGGTGCCTTGGAAATTGATGCCACCGCCTTGCACCGCCGCGAAATTGTCGCTGACCGTCGAGCGATCCACGAGCAGGTTGGACGTGTGAAACGTGGAGATGCCGCCGCCCGCGCCGGAGACTTTGTTGTTGCTGATCGTCGAATCAATCACCACGAGCGGGCCGACGCTGAAGACGCCGCCGCCGTAGCCCACGCCGCCGTTCTCGGTGCGCGCCTCGTTGAAGGCGATGACGCAATTGCTGATCGTGAGTGCGCCGAAGTTGAGAATTGCGCCGCCCAGATTATCCGAGGTGCCGTCAGGATTCAGCGCGCGGCCATTAAAAAGACTCAGGCCGGAAATCGTCACGTTGCCTTCGTTAATGTTGAAAATGCGGAAGGCGGGCGTCTTCTTTTTCGTGCTGCGCGCCACGAGCACCTGAGCCGGGCCGGGGCCGACGATGTTCAAGTCCTTGTCAATCGTCAGCGAGCTTTTCAAGGCGATAGTTTCCGAGCCGTCGAAGCCGAAACTTTTCATGCGATGCAACGCGAAGCGAATCGTGTCACCCGGCGCGGCATCGGCGATGGCCTGGCGCAACGTGCCGGGACCGGAGTCGTCGTCGCTGGTGACGACGAGGACATTGGTGCCGGGCACAGGCGAGGCCAGAGCGATCTTGGCCGACGCGCGTGCGGAAAGTGTGGGCGAAAGAAACTCTGCCGAACTGCGGAGCGTGATCAGGAAGAGCAGGGCCAGAGTCAGGACGATACGAAGATTGTTCAATGTTTTCATAGCTTGTGAGTAGGTAGGAGATTGTTCTCGGCACGACGCAGGTCAGCCAGTTTTTTTCTTGTTGCGAAAGACTCTAAGAAAGCCAGGCGTTCACGCAAATGGGGTGAACGCCTTAGCCTCAGAGCAAGGCCGACGGCCAAATTCCAGCGCAGGGCAGGGGACCGATCACTCCCGGGGCTTGAATTGCGACCCGCGCGCCAACTGCTCCCACAGCGCGCGCTCCGCATCTGTGATTGTCGCGGGCACTTCCACACGCACCGCCACGAGCAAATCCCCACGCGCACCATCGCGTGCCGGCAACCCGCGACCACGCACGCGCAGACGCTGGCCGTTCTGCGTCCCGGGCGGGATTTTGATGTTCACCGGCGCTTCCAAAGTCGGCACGGAAATCTGCGCGCCGAGCACCGCTTCCCACGGTGCGATTTGAAGCTCATGGACAAGATTCTGTTCCTGCACCTCGAAGTCTGGATGCTTCGCCAGGCGCACGCGCAAAAACAAATCACCCGACGCGCCGCCGCCCTGGCCCGCACCGCCGCGTCCGGCGAGGCGCAACTTCTGTCCCGCGCTCACCCCGGCCGGGATTCGCACTTGGTAGCTGTCCGCCTTCGTGATTTGTCCGCTGCCGCCGCAAACGGGACATCCGCGCTGACCCAGCGCACCGGTGCCCCGGCACCGTTCACATTCCACGGCGCGCTGCAAATTCACCGTCCGCACCGAGCCGCGCATGGCTTCTTCCAGCGACACCATGATGTCGCCCTCCACGTCGTGCCCGCGTTCAGCGAAAGTTTCCTCGTCATCAGAGCCGGGACCATTGAACCCGCCACGCCGCTGGCCGCGTGAACCGAACACGCTTTCAAAAAAATCGCTGAAGCCCGTGCCGCCGAACTGATACTCCGAATCACCGCCGCCGCGACCGCCGCCCGCAGGAGCGCCACGACCTTGCCAGCCCGGAGGACGAAACTCCGCGTCTTGCTTCCAGTTCGCGCCGAGCTGGTCGTACTTCTTGCGCTTGGCGGGATCGCTCAGAACCTCATTGGCCTCATTGATCTCCTTGAACTTCTCCTCGGCGACCTTCTTGTCCTTGGCGACATCGGGATGGTACTGGCGCGCGAGTTTGCGGAAGGCTTTCCGAATGTCGTCCTCGCTCGCGCCCCGTGGAATACCGAGCACCTCGTAATAGTCTTTGAATTTAACGGCCATGCGTCGTGCAAAGAAATGCCGGCGAGTTCTAAGCGCGCCATCCATACGGGTCAAGGTATGCGCCACGCTTGCTTTGGATGCAAAAGGCCGACGAACCGACCATTTCTCTGTACAGTTCAGCATTACAACAAGTTCGCACAATGTTTGTTGTGTTTACTACGCTTGCACGAATGGTTCCCTGTCATTACCGTCAAATTCGCTTTGCTGACGTCTGGTAAAAACTATTGGCTGACCGGGTTGCTCATCCTGTTCCCAGGATTTGGGCACGCCCAAAAACTTTCTACGGTCGCCAGCACCTCACGGCATTCCGCCTCCGCCGCAGATTTTTCCCGCCACATCCGTCCGATGCTCGAAACGCATTGCTTCAGTTGTCACGGACGCGGCAAGCACAAGGGCGACGTGACGCTCGATCAGTGGGCCGACGAGTCGGCGGCGCTCGGCGACAAGGCGTTGTGGCAGCGCGTGCTGGGCGTGATTCAGAACGGCGAGATGCCGCCCGAGAACAAACCGCAGCCCAGCGCGTCCGAGAAACGGCAACTGACGCAATGGATCGAAGCGAAGGTCTTCCAGTGTGATGGCGCGCATCCCGATGCCGGCCGGACACTGGTGCGGCGGTTGAACCGCACGGATTACAACAACACCATTCGCGATTTGCTCGGCGTGGATTTCCAACCTTCGGCGGATTTCCCCATTGATGATTCCGGCCACGGCTTCGACAACATGGCCGACGCGCTCTCGCTGTCGCCGGTGCTGGCGGAAAAATATCTCTCAGCGTCCGAGCGCATTATCAATTCCGCATTTGTGATGAGCGTGCCGGTGTTCGCCACGAACCGTTTCGGCGTGGACGAACTGGAAGTGGGCTACAACGCCCGGCAGCGCGGTGATGGCTGGGTGCGCTTGAACAGCGTCGAGGAAGACGATGTGGCGGTGGATTTTCATTCCGCCGTGCCGGGCGAATATGTGGTGCGCGTTCACGCCTCGGCCGAGCAGCAAGGTTTCAATGCAATGAAGCTGACGTTGATGCTGGGCGACCAGCCGATTGAAACGGTGGAGGTTCCAACCAATGCGGCCAGCCCGCGCGTTTTTGAAACCAACTTCAAACTCGCCCTGGGCAAAAACCGCGTGCGCGCCGTGGTGCGCCGCGTGAAGGACGGCCTGCCCGAGGACGAAGCCCTGCGCTGGAAAAGCGGCCCATTGCAACAAGGCGCAATCAACGTCGAGTGGCTGGAGATCGTCGGCCCGCTGATCGTGGACCCGCTGCTGCCCGTGACGCATCAGCAATTCTTCTTCACCGAATCGCAGATCGGCACCGACCGTGAAGTGGCGCGCGATATCCTCGGGCGCTTCGTGCGGCGTGCTTATCGCCGTCCGGTGACACCGGAAGAAGTGACCCGCTTTGTGAACCTCGCGGGCGAATGCTGGCAGCGCGGCGATAACTTCGAGCAGGGCATCGGGCGTGCGGTGCAGGCCGCGTTAGTCTCGCCGCACTTTTTGTTTCGCAGCAGTTCGTCCGTTTCCACCAACACGTCCGCCACCCACAAAAAGACCAGCGCCCCCGCCCTGCCCTGCTCCGCGCGTGACGTGGATGAATTCACGCTGGCGTCGCGGCTCTCGTATTTCCTCTGGAGTTCCATGCCGGATGAACGCCTCTTCGCGCTGGCCGACAAAAATTTGCTGCGCCGGAATCTGGAATCCGAAGTCCGCCGGATGCTCGGCGACGCGCGGGCGCGTGCCTTGGTGGAAAACTTTGCCGGACAATGGCTGCAAATTCGTAATCTCGAACTCGTCACGCCTGACGACGGATTGTTCCCGAAGTTCAACGACGAGTTGCGCCGCTCGATGCGGATTGAAACGGAAATGCTGTTTGCCAACGTGATGCAGACCGACGCGAGCATCCTGGAATTTCTCCAAGCCGACTACACCTACGTCAACGAACCGCTCGCCAAGCTCTACGGGATCTCCGGCGTGAAAGGCCGGGACTTCGAGCGCGTCAGCTTGCGCGGCACGCCCCGGCGCGGGGTGCTGACTCACGCCAGCGTGCTTGCTCTCACCTCGAATCCTACGCGCACCTCGCCGGTCAAGCGTGGCAAGTGGGTGCTGGAAACCTTGCTGAACGCGCCACCGCCACCACCCCCACCCGGGGTGCCGGAGTTGAAGGAGGGTCCGGAACTCACCGGCACGCTTCGCCAGCGCATGGAGCAGCACCGCGCCGACGCGCTCTGCGCCTCGTGTCACGCGCGCATGGATCCCATCGGCTTCGGTCTGGAAAACTTCGACGCCATCGGTGCCTGGCGTGACAGGGACGGCAAGGAACCCGTGGACGCGAGCGGCGAATTGGTGTCGGGCGAAAAATTCCGCGACGCGCTCGGCCTCACGAAAATGCTCGCCGAACAGAAGAAGGATCAGTTCGCGAGAGCCTTCGCCGAGAAGCTGCTGATCTACGCGCTCGGTCGCGGAATCGAATTCACCGACAAATGCGCGCTGGATGAAATCACGCGTGCGGCTGCACAGGAACATTACCGTTTTTCATCCGCGGTGCTCGGCATCGTACGCAGCGTTCCGTTTCAGAAGATGCGCGGGCCAAACCCGGAATTAACGCCAAGGCGCAAAGACGCCAAGGCGCAGGAGAATTGATTTTCTTTGCGTCTCCGCGTCTCCGCGTCTTTGCGCTAAAATCAATGCTGCGCCACCCGGAACGTCCGCTTGTTTCCGCTGCTCGCCCTGTTAGCCTCTGACCAAACAGCACTCGTATGAACAACTGGCAGATACCAAGGCGCACGTTCCTCAAGGGCGTCGGCACCGCCCTCGCGCTACCGTGGCTCGAAGCGATGACTCCGCTCCGTGCCGCCGCCCCCGCCCTGCCCCGTCCGCTCCGCATGGCCTTCGTGTATGTGCCGAATGGCGTGAACATGGACGACTGGACGCCGGCGACCACGGGCGCGGATTTCACGCTCCCGAAAATTCTCGAACCGCTCACACCGTTGCGCGGTGACCTTCAAATTCTCAGCGGCCTCGCGCATCGCACGGCGTATCCGAATGGTGACGGGGCCGGAGATCACGCGCGCGCCTCCGCGTCGTTTCTCACCGGCGTGCAAGCTCGCAAAACGACGGCGAGGGATGTGCGTGCTGGCATCTCCGTGGATCAAATCGCCGCGACGCATGTTGGAAACCAGACGCGCCTGCCTTCGCTGGAGATCAGTTGCGACAAAGGCCAGCGCGCCGGTTCGTGCGACTCCGGCTACAGTTGCGCCTACCAGTTCAATCTCGCTTGGAAGACACCGACCACACCGCTCCCGCCGGAAGTCGATCCGCGCCTCGTCTTCGAGCGGTTGTTCTCGAATGGCTCGTTGCGCGAGACAGCGGAGTCGCGCGCGCGCCGCCAGCAGGCGCACAAGAGCATCCTCGATTTCGTCCTCACCGACGCACGACAGCTTCAACGCGGTCTCGGCGCGAACGACCGGCAGAAGCTCGACGAATACCTGACCAGCGTGCGCGAGATCGAGCAGCGCATCGAGCGCGCGGAAAAGATGAGCGTGACCACGCCGGATTATCCGACGCCCGGCGGCATCCCGCGCGATTACGAGCAGCACCTGCGCGTGATGTTCGACCTGCTGGCGCTCGCCTTCCAGACCGACACCACGCGCGTCTCGTCCTTCATGATCGCGCACGATGGCAGCAACCGCAGCTATCCGATGGCGGGCGTGCCGGACGGGCATCACGACATTTCACACCACGGCGGCAATGCGGAGAAGAAGGCGAAGATTGCGAAGATCAACCGCTTCCACATGACGCAGTTCGCCCGCTTCCTCGAACGCCTGAAAGCCGTGCGCGAAGGCGAAGGCACGCTGCTGGACAACTGCATGATCGTCTATGGCAGCGGCATCGCCGACGGCAACGCGCACTCGCATCACGATCTGCCCGTGCTGCTCGCCGGTCGCGGCGGCGGCGCGTTCCAGACTGGCCGCCACCTGCGCTTCGCCAAGGACACGCCGATGTCGAACCTGTATCTCTCCATGCTCGACCGCATGGGCCTGAAGGAGGAGCGGTTCGGGGACAGCACGGGGGTGTTGAAGGGGCTGAGCTAAAATTCTTCCTGAACCACTCTTGCAAAAGGCCACACAGAAAGGAATTCTTAACTTGCTACTTGGAAGAGCGGTTTCCCTCGTACCGAGGCTTCCCAGTTCCGAACATCATCATTGTCATGAAAATTGGATACGCTTTCTTAACTGTTGCGCTCAATCTTTCATCCGCGGTGGCCGCAACGATGCCCGCGCAGCAAGCCTACATCAAAGCCTCTAACACTCGTGCGATTGACAATTTTGGAAACGCCCTAGCGATGTCTGGAGACACCATGGTGATTGGTTCTCCGCTCGAAGACAGCAATGCCACTGGTGTGAACGGCAATCAGAGTGACGCCAGTGCTGCGAGCGCCGGTGCTGCCTACGTCTTTGTGCGCACTGGAACGAATTGGATTCAACAAGCCTATCTCAAAGCCTCCAACGCTGAAGCAGGTGACTATTTTGGCTGGTCCGTGGCCGTGTCGGGCGACACCGTGGTCGTGGTCGCGTTTGGGGAAGACAGCAATGCCACTGGTGTGAATGGTAACCAGAGCGACAACAGTGCCTTGAGCGCGGGTGCCGCCTATGTCTTTGTGCGAACTGGAACGAATTGGGTTCAGCAGGCCTATCTCAAAGCGTCAACCGTTGGGATCGGCGAGTTTGGAAGATCGGTGGCCATGTCTGGCAATACCATCATCTTGGGCGCTGCCAACATAGCCTGCGTATTCGTTCGCGACGGAACAATTTGGAATCAGCAAGCCGCTCTCGCAGTATCAAATTTTGATCCAAATGATTTTTTTGGCATTTCAGTGGCGATTTTCAGCGACACGGCTGTGGTCGGGGCGATGCAGGAGGACAGCAGCGCGGCCGGAGTGAACGGAAACCAAAACGACAATGGTGCGACGAACTCGGGTGCGGCCTACGTATTCGTGCGGACAGGAACCAATTGGATTCAACAAGCCTATCTCAAAGCGTCAAATCCACGAGGCAAGTTGACTGCGTCGCCGGGGGACCAGTTTGGCACCTCAGTCGCTGTGGCGGGGGATACCATCCTTGTCGGTGCCGAGTACGAAGCCAGCCGCGCCACAGGAGTGAATGGTGATCAGACCAATAACGGTGATTTCTTGGCTGGGGCCGCCTATGTTTTTACACGGAACGGAACAAATTGGAGCCAGCAGGCGTACCTGAAAGCTTCAAACACAGGCTTTGGTGATCGATTTGGCTACAGGGTGGGACTGGACGGCGAGACCGCTGTGGTTTCGGCCTATTACGAGCAGAGCGGTGCCAGTGGTGTGAATGGCAATCAGCTCGACAATGGACTAAACCGCGCAGGCGCGGCTTACGTCTTCCTCCGCAATGGCACCAACTGGAGTCAGCAGGCTTACCTCAAGGCTTCAAATCCAGGACTAAATGATCGGTTCGGCAACTCCGTGGCGATCTCGTTGAACACGGTGGCAATTGGCGCTTTTCAGGAAGATAGCAATGCAACGGGCGTGGACGGCAACCAGGCTGACAACAGCCTGACTGATTCAGGCGCAGTTTACGTTTTCACCGGCATTGGAACTGGCCCGCAGCTTGCCATTACACCCGACGGTAACGGCGGTTACTTCATCCGTTTCCACGGTCTTGCCAACGTGGGTTATCAATTCCAGCGCGCTGCTGCTGTGGACGGCCCGTGGACCACCAACGCCACCATCACGGCGCTTGCTCCCGGCATCATCGAATTCCACGACACCAACGCGCTGTCCGGCCAAGCCTTTTATCGTGCAGCACAGCAGTAGCACGAAACTGTCCACGCGTTGCTTGGCTTAAAAGCCCATCCATGTTGTTTAACGTGACTTCAAACCTCACACTTAATCGCCCCGCCATAATAACCGCAGGCTATTCAATACCCCGATCACCCTGCTGCCTTCGTGGCCGAGGACGCCGAGGGTGCCGGTCCCACTATTAAATTAGTAAGAGTATCCCAGCCGCACCCTCGCGCCCTCTGCAACTCCGCCTTCCGGGTTGCTAAACGCGCATCGGTCTGGCAAGAAACCGCACTCATGAGAAAATTTTTCTGGCTGCTGACGGTTGTGACCTTGGGCGCGCTGACCGCGTGCAGCGTGAAGGTCGCCAGTTCCAGCCGTCGCACCGGGGCCGCACCATTGATTCTGCGCGCGCATTTCATCGGCACCGCGCAGCTTTTTGCCAGTCCGGACGCGGCGAAGCTGAATGAAGCCTGGGGTCGCCCGGCCTCCGCCGCGTTGCGCGACCACCTGCTGTCGCGCGCGGCGCTCGTGCCTTCCTTCTGGCTTGGCGACGTGCTGCCGAAAGGCGCGGCGACGCAGACCAATCTTTTCCGCCCGCTGCTTGACGACGTGCTGGCGAACGAATCTTACGTGGACGCGTTGGCCACGCCGGAGTTCGTGCTGGCCGTGAAAGTGAGCGATGCCCGGGCGCGGGTGTGGCAGACCAATCTCTGGCAGGCGCTGGTGAACTGGAAGCTCGGCCGACCGGCCGCCGTAAAAATCGCGAACGCCACGGGCTTCGAGCTGAAAACCGCCGGCCTGCCCGGCGCGTTCCGCTGCCTGCGGGCGGGCGAATGGATCGTGGTCAGCGCGGGCGGCAGCACTGCGCGTGAAGCGGCGGTGCTCGCCGGCATCCAGTCGCTCGGACGCCCCGCGAAGCCGACCGGCGCGTGGCTCGATGGCGAGGCCAATCTCGCGCGCCTCGACGCCTGGCTGCCGGTGCTGGCGCATTTTGAAAATCTGCCTGTGGCCCTCTTCTCGTTCAGCAACCGCACGGATTTCGTCCGCACCCACGCCACGTTCACGTTTCCAAAAGCGCACGGCTGGAAGCCCGAGCCGTGGCTGATCCCCACGAACCAGATTCATGATCCGTTGGTCAACTTCCTCGCCGTGCGCGGCGTCGCGCCCCTGCTCGAAGCCTACCCGCCGGTGGCGGGCCTGGGTTACAAGCCGTTGCCCAACCAAATCTTCGGCTGGGGTTACAACGGCCTGCCCTTCCAGTACAACTACGCCGCGCCCTCGAGCAACGTGCGCGAGCAACTCCGCCCGCTGACCCCGCGCCTCGCCAAACTGATCCACGGCCCGCAGCTCAATGGATTGACCGGCCAGATTTTCTGGGACACCAACTCCCAGCAGATCGTCTGGCAGGGACTGCCGATCGCCCTGCCGCAACTCGGCACGCTGCGCGATGGTGGCCGCGACTATCTGGCCACCGCTTCCTTCCCGCTGTTGCACCTCACGAACAGACCGCCGCCTGGACTGTATCAGGCCTTCGTGAGCCGCAACGACGTGGTGGCCTTTGATTATGAAATCACCGGCTCCCGCCTCCCGCACTGGCGGCAGTATTTCCAACTCGCCGAGATGACCTCGCGCCGGCCCCTCGCCAGCACCAACTCGCCCTCGCTTCAGTGGCTCCTGGAGTTGCAGGCGTGGCTGGAGAAAAATCCCCAGTCCGCCGAGGCCGTGACCGAAGTGCGCTCCACCTCCGCCACGCAAATGGTACTGACACGCAAGTCCGTCACCGGACTCACCGCCGTCGAACTGGTCACGCTTGGACGCTGGCTTGAATCCACGAACTTCCCGGCCTTCGGTATTTTTCCGCCCGTGCCGACCCCGCGTATCCCCGGACGCCGCCCGGCCCAGTGAGATGTTGAAACTCGGCGTCAACATTGACCACGTCGCCACGTTGCGCGAGGCGCGCTACCGCGCCACCGGACGTGGGGAACCCGATCCCGTGGCCGCGGCGCGCATCAGCGAGGACGCAGGCGCGCACGGCATCACCGCGCATCTGCGCGAGGATCGGCGGCACATCCAGGATCGCGACGTGTGGCAGTTGCGCGCGGCGGTGCGCACGCGGTTCAACCTCGAAATGGCAAATGCGCCCGAGATCGTCGCGCTCGCGGAAAAACTCCACCCCGACATCATTTGCCTCGTTCCGGAACGTCGCCAGGAAGTGACCACGGAAGGCGGACTCGACGCCGTCGGCCAGCGCGCCGCCCTCACCGACACCTGCCAGCGCATGAAGGCGGCGGGCATCGAAGTCAGCTTGTTCATCGCGCCGGATTCCGCCCAGGTCGAGGCCGCCGCGCAGATCGGCAGCCAGTTCATCGAGCTGCACACCGGCTCCTTCGCGGAACATTTTCACGACCCGACCGCGCGCGAGCACGAGACGCAGCGCCTCATTAACGCCGCGCAACTGGCGCATCAACTCGGCCTGCAAGTGAACGCCGGCCACGGATTGAACTGCGAAAATCTTCCGACCCTTTTCCGCGTGCCGCATCTCGTGGAGTTGAACATCGGCCACAGCCTCATCAGCCGTGCCGTCTTCACCGGCCTGCGCGGCGCGGTGGAGGAAATGCTGGGCGTGATGCGCGGGTATTCGCCACCCTCGTCCAGGTAGCGAGTCGTGCTGCGCGGAGTGGTGCCTGAATCCGTGCTACGCTCGTTCGAGCAAGGGCGTAGCACATTTCAACCGGCCAGAATTGGCCAACACTCCTCCGGGCGGCGAGACGCCATTCCATTCGCACCCTCCGGGAACACTCACGCGCCCGCCAGCCCCAAGTCTTCGTAGATGGAACTGTTGATGGCGCGCTGTCGGGCTTGGTGTTTGCGTTCGCCCGGCAGCCCATTGCACACCCAGGCCACCACGAGTTCACGTTCCGGGTCGGCGAAAGCGCAGGAGGACTGGTTGCCACTGTGACCAAACGTGGCGCGCGAAGCGTGACGTCCGTACCCATAGGGCATTTGAAAACCATCGCGATTGGAGTTCAGAATGAAACCGAAACCCGCATCCATCTTGAACTGAAAAGTCTCATCAAACATCCCCGCTCGCTGGCGGGTGGTCGCCTCAGTAACGGTTTCTGCGCGCAGTATGTTTTCACCGCCACGCCGCAACGCCTCGTAGAAACGCGCCAGTTCGCGCACCGGCCCGCGCGCGCTGCCGCCGGGGCGACAGCGCGTCAGTCCGGCGCTGCTGTTCCAATCTTCTTTGGCCTGGGCCACACCACTGCTCGTGTCGAACACGAAGGCGACGCGGGATTCATCATTCGCCACGATCTCGGGCGGGAGCGCGAGCCATGAATCGTTCATGCCCAGCGGAAGAAAGATATTTTTCCGAACGAACTCATCCACCGCCTGACCGCTGACGCGTCGCACTATTTCTCCCAGCAACTGCCACGTCGCCCAGATGTGGTAGCCCGCGCGCTGGCCGGGAATCCAGTCCGGCTCCGGCGGCAGTGGGCAGATGCGCGCGATTTGTTCGTCCCAGTCCAGCGTGGCATCAATGGTGTCCGCGTTCCGCAACCCGCCGGTGTGCGTAAGCAAATGGCGGATGGTGATGGCGTCTTTCCCGTGCGCGGCGAATTCAGGGACCACTTCCGCCACGCGCGTCTCCCACGTCAGCGCGCCGCGTTCGACGAGTTGCGCGATGGCGACGGCGGTGACGGGCTTGCCCGCGGAGAACCAGAGCGTGAGCGAGTCGCGTGTCATCGGCACCCCCTCGCGGGCCGCGCCGAACGCCTCGTCCACCAGCACTTCGCCACAGCGCATCACGCACAGTTGTGCGCCAGGGTGGATGTGTTCTTCGAGTCCGGCGGTGATGACGGCGCGGGTTTGTGTGAAGTCGGCCATTGTCTGTAGCGGCGTCTCGTAAGAGCGCCGCCATTGTTTGATATGATCAGCGGCGCTCTCACGAGACGCCGCTACAAAGTCACTGCTGCACCAGTTTCTCGCCGACCAAGACCTCAATGGCCTTGTCAATCTGCGGGTCGCGATTATTCAGCCAGTCCTCCGGCGTGAGCGTGACATCAATGTCCGGCTTCTCGCCGAGATTTTCCATCGGTGTGCCGTCGAGACGGTACGCGCCGGTCATCGGCATCCGGGCCTTGGTGCCGTCCACGAGGCCGAGTTCGTAAGTCCAGATCACATAGCCCGGCGTGGGCTTGCCGATGATTTTCGCCAGGCCTTTCGCCCGCATGGCGTTGGGGAAAATTTCTCCATTCGAAAAACTATGCTCGTTCATCAGCACGATCATCTTGCGCTCCCAAGTGTGGAATGGCACCGGCTCCTTCGTACCATCGCGCGGGCGGTTCCAACCGTGCGGCTTACGTTGCAGCCACTCGACCAGCGTGTCCGCGATGTTGCCGCCGGTGTTGAAACGCACGTCAATGATCATGGACTCGCGGCCGACCATGAACTCGTAGGCCTCGCGCTCAAACTGCGTCTGGTTCTGTGCGCCCATGCTGGCGATGTGCAGATAACCGACCTTGCCGCCGCTCTTCGACTCGACGTAATCGCGCGTGTGCTCGGTACGGTTTAGGTAGTTTAACTCCGTCCACTCACCGGAGGTCAGCGCCTTGTATTTCACCGTGCGCGCGCCGGACTTCTCGCCATTGGTGCTGACGAGAAACTCGAACTCACGGTCCGACCGGTCGTTGATCAGCTTGTAGAGGTTCTCGTTCAACGAAACCTCTTCACCGTTGATCGCGAGGATGGTTTCGCCCGGCTCAATGCGTGTCTTCTCGTACGAACCAGGGACGCCGTGCGGAACGGTCTTCACTTTCAGGCCGGGGCCGGCGTAGGCGTAATCAAACGTCAGTCCCAGATGCGGCGTGTTGGGGCCGGCGATGGCGTCCTTGTTCGTCCCCGCGCTCACTTCCGAGTGCGAGGTTTCCAGTTCGCCAATCATCGAGTTCAACAGGCCGGCGAACTCATCGTTCGTCTCCACCGCGTCGAGCAGCGGTTCGTAGCGCGCACGAATTTTCGACCAGTCGCGCCCATGGAAATTGGCGTCATAAAAACCGCGCTGGTACGAGCGCCAGAGCTGCGTGAAGGCCGCCTGCCGTTCCGCGCGGATGTTCCGCTCCCACTCGGCGGTGAAGGTGGCCTTCTCCTCCTTGCCCCCGCTCAATGCCATGCTGAACAGCTCGCCGCCGCCGGTGTAGAACGCCTTCTTCCCGTCCTTGCTCACGCGCAATTGGGACTTGCCACCGCCGGTCGTGACCTTCTTGAAATCTTTTCCGTCGTAGCCAATTGAACAGATGTCGCCCTCGCTGATGAAGACGATCAATCCCTCGGCGGTGACTTGCAGCGCGCTCGACGGCGATTGCGAACTGAACTTGCGGATGCGCCGGTGAATGTCCTCGAACTCAATCTTCACCGTCACGGCGTTGGTCGGTTTGGTGAATTTTAAATCCGTGTCGCTCACGCGGACTTCCTCCCGCGTCAGTGGCAGGACGTAGAGTCCATTGCCGTCGCGGTTGCTCTGGAAGAAAAGATATTTGCCATCGGGCGACCACGCGGGCTGGCCGTGGGCAGCGTAGAGCTTGGTGACGTTCTGCGGCTGGCCGACGCCGCTGGCCGCGATGATCCAGAGGTTCCACGCCTTGCTCTCGCCGCGATGCGCGTAGCACATCCAGCGCATGTCCGGCGACCACTCGAACTCTCCGCCGCCCTGGTTGCGCCACTGCGGGCCGGGCACGCTCACGAGCTTCTTCACTTCTTTGTTCGTGAGCGTGAGCGTGTAGAGGCCGCCGTCCGGCCCCGTGACCCAGAAGCCGAGCGTGCTGCCGTCGGGGGAGACTTTTACCTTGTCCACATCGCTGTCGCGTTTCCAGAGCGGGGTGACTTTGCGCGTCTTCACATCCAGCTCGTAAATGCGGGTGTAGAATTCGCGGTCGGAGGTGAAGTAAATTTTCTTCCCATCCTTCGACCACGAGAAGTCGGAATCATCGCCGGCCCAGTCGGTCAGTCGCGTCGCGTATTCCGCGCTCTTGGCCGCGATGCCCTTGGGCTTCTCCAGCGGGATGGTCCAAATCTCGCCCTGCAATCCGAAGGCGAACGTCTTGCCGTCCGGCGACGGCTCGGCCTCGGTCACGCCCGTGGTCTGCTTCTCGCGCCGGCGCGTGGTTTGTTTTTCATCGGCGGCGGCGAGGAGTTTTAATTTTTGCGGTTCCGTCTCGCCCTCCTTCAGCAGGTACAAATCCGGCCCATACTCGAAGGCGATGTCCCCGCTCTTGCCCGCCACACTCGGCGAGCGCACGGAGCCGCCGGTGAAGATGGTCAATTGTTTGCGCGAACCATCCGTGTCGTAAATCCACAGGTTCGGCGTGCGGCGCGGATTGTCCGCGAGCGGCGAAACCGTTTCGCCAAGCGGCGTCGTCGAGGGCGTCATTTCATCCACCGTCACGGTGAGAATTTTCCCATCCGGCAAATAGCGCGGCCAGAGATGTTGAAAGCCGTTCGTGGTCAGCGCGTGTCGTTCGCCGCTCTCCGCGTTGAGCAGCCAGAGTTGCGCCGCCGCCGAGCCTTGATAGCGAGGGCGCGTGAAGGGAAATCCGTAGCGGCCATACACCACCGTCTTTGCGTCGGGCGAGTAGTTGGGCGAGTTGATGGTCGTGTAATCCTCGGTGAGCAGCCGCGTGCGCCCGCTGTTCACGTCCAGCGCGTAGAGCGAATAGTTCACCGTGTCGCGCTTGCTGGAGAAAAGCAGATACTTGCCATCAGGACTCCAGCCGGTGGGAATGTCGCTGCCAGAATGCCAGGTCAGTTGTTTCGCGCCACCGCCCTCGGCGGGGATGACGTAAATGTCCGCGTTGCCATTGCGCTTGCTGGTGAAAGCGATCCAGTTCCCGTCCGGCGAAAAGATCGGCGTGGAATCCATTTCCAGATGCGAGGTGATCGGCGTGGCCCGGCCGCCGCGCGCGTCGGAGACCCAGATGTCGCCGCGATACACGAACGCGAGCCGCTGCCCATCAGGACTGAGCGCCGGCTGGCGTGCGCCGATGATGGGCGCGTTGGTGGGCGGCGGCAGTTGCGCGGAAAGAGTGAGTGCGAAGAAGATGGTGGCCAGGCCGGGCCAGCACGACAGTTTAGAATTCATGGCAGTCAATGGACTGCGAAACTAGGAAAGCTGTTCACGAAAGCCAGCCAACAAGTCACTGCCAGCCAAGAAAAAACGGCAGGCTCCTCGCGGAACCTGCCGTCAAAAAAGTGAGAGCGGTGAACCACCGCTCCCGTGAACAATTACTTGAGGTCGGCCTTGGCGCCGGCTTCTTCGAGCTTCTTCTTCGCCGCTTCGGCTTCCGCCTTGGGAGCGCCTTCGAGCACGGTCTTGGGAGCGCCTTCGACCAGCGCCTTCGCGTCGGCCAGTCCGAGTCCGGCCTTCACTTCGCGCACCGCCTTGATGACGGAGATCTTCTTGTCCGCCGGAGCAGAGACGAGGATCACGTCGAAGGTGGTCTGGGCTTCCGCTGCCGGAGCCGCCGCGCCGCCGCCGCCCACTGGAGCCGCCGCCGCCGCCGGAGCCGCTGCGGTCACGCCCCACTTGGTTTCGAGCTGCTTCACGAGATCGGCGACTTCCATCACCGTCATACCGCTCAACTGTTCTACGATAGCTGCAATGTCAGCCATATTACTTGCCTTTCTTAGTTTCGTCGTCATCCGAGGCCACGGATGTTTTGAGTTCACGAGCCCGTGAACCGACGATTTACTGTTTGTTTTTGTCAGTTAGTTCCCGTCCTGTGGCCACAGGGCGAGAAATGAGCGCGGAAGCTAGGGATCGGAGGATTTGTTGTCAAAAGGTTTTCCCGGTCAGGCGGGTGCTCGGACGCATCTTGGAGCTATCGCCTGTTCTCTCTGGACCGGGAGACTTTCAGCCTCGGATCGTTTCCATCCTCCAGCAGCGGTACTTTCAAGATGCGCCCCGGGTGCTCCATGCGTGTTACCCGGAGTGCAAACATGCGTGCGCGGACTGCGGCAAAAAGTCGTCGCGCTTGAAGCAACCCAGTAGCTCCCCTCCTGGCCTTGGGAAGAGGCAAAAGTCAGTTCGCGTTGGATTACGACGGTTGGAGGCCGTGCATCCTCTTCACTGGGGAAGGCGGCGCTCTGAGCCAAGACCCAAAAACATTTACCCCGCCTTAACAATTCCTCCGTCCCAGCCAACAGAATCTTTACATCGCCCGCGTCTCATGTGGTGAAGGCGACCAACACGGTGGCCACTGAACAGAGAAAATATTATGAAAAATACGTCCGCATTTTTGATGGCGCTGGGGCTTGCGTTGCCAGCGATGACCTTTGCCCAAGACTCCGCCGCGCCGCGCAAGCCGCAAGGCGACCGTCCGCCCCAGCGCGAAGCCACGGCGGGGGAACCGGCCCGTCCCGGACAGAATCGCGAAGGTGGCCCCGGTGGCCCCGGTGGCCCCGGCGGTCCGCGCGGCCAGATGGTGGCCCCGCTCTTCGCCGCGCTGGATGTGAACAAGGACGGCGTGCTGGACGCTGAGGAAATCAAGAACGCGCCCGCCGCGCTCGCCAAGCTGGACAAGGACGGCGATGGCAAAATCACGGCGGAAGAATTGCGGCCCGCGCGCCCAGCCGGGGATCGTCCCAACGTCGGCGAAGATGGACGGGAAAACCCCGGACGTCGCGGCCCCGGTGGCGAAGGCCAGCGCCCGGCCCGTCGTGACGCCGCGCCGCCGCCCCAGTAATCCGCGACACGAATCAGGCCCGCGAACCGTGCCGGTGCAAACCGGCGCGGTTTGATTTTTGGAGCACGGGTCTCCTGCCCTACGGCTTCTTCACGGCGCGTGGATGGAACTGGCGATGCACCTCGCGCAGCCGGCTGGGCGCGACGTGCGTATAGACTTCCGTAGTGTTGATGCGCGCGTGGCCGAGGAGTTCCTGGATCACGCGCAAGTCCGCGCCGTGGTCGAGCAGGTGCGTGGCGAAGCTGTGGCGCAGCATGTGCGGCGTGATGTTGCGCTCGATGCCAGATAACTTCACGCGCTGCTTGATGTGCAACCAAAGCGTCACGCGCGCAAAGGGCGTGCCGCGTTGCGTGAGAAAAACATTCGCGGGCGAGCGCGACGTGACGAGTTTGGGCCGGCCGGTGGTGAGGTAATGATTCAACGCCTCCACCGCTTGCCGACCGCACGGCACGACGCGCTCCTTGTTGCCCTTGCCGATGACGGTGATGAAGCCTTCCTCCAGATGCAGTTGCTCCAGCCGCAGATTCCGCAACTCGGAGATGCGCAGGCCGGAGGCGTAGGCCAGTTCGAGGATGGCTTGATCGCAAAGCGTCGCGGGCGTTTCCACGGGCAGCGGTTGCAGAAGCTGATCAATTTCCGCGTTGCTCAAGGACTTGGGCAGGCGCTTCCAACGGCGCGGCAGCGAGAGATGCTCGGCGAGATTGACGGGGAGAAATTTTTCCTGCTCCGCGAAACGGTAGAAGGCGCGGAGCGCGGCGATTTCCAGATAGACGCTCTCCGAACTGAGCCGGCGCAGGGACTCGGGCGGCTCGGTGTCGAGCGCGCGCTCGCGCTCGTGTTCGAGGAAGCTCGTGAGGTGGTTCAGTTCAACCTGCTTCCAGTCGGTGAGATTTTTTCCCGCCGCCCAGTTCACGAAGCGGGTGAGCAGGTAGCTGTAATTTTTCTCCGTGCTCTCAGACTGCCCGCGCTCGTGACGCAGGTAGGTCAGGAAGTCTTCGACGAGTTGTTGCATGGATTTCGCGCGCGGGGGTTGGCCGCAGCGTCATACGAGAACTAGCTGAAGCAAAACGTAGCAAAGCAAAAGACCATACACGACGGAACGTCGCGCTGGCTCGCGCTTACTCGAAGAGATAATCGCCAGCACAACGCTGGCAGCCGCAAGCGCAACTCCAGTGAAAAGAGCCACGGTCCCGAATCGCGAGTGATGAGCAGCTTTCGCCCTCGCCGTGATGCGCTCCACTTCACCGGCAGTAACTGCGCGGGCACGATGCGCCAAACCACGGCCAAACTGTGCGAGAGCAGTCAGGTGCAGGGCCACGGCAAGAAACGCTGCTAACAGTGCGAGAAAATAGAAGGGGCGAGTGCTCATGCGCGTGACGCGACAAACTCACCCTAAAACAAACTCTGCACCGCAATCCCCAGAATGCTCAACGGCCCCTGGTCCTCCAAACTCTCCGTCGCCTTGTCGAGTTTCTGGAGGCTCACCTTCACGTTCTTGTAGAGCGATTCGTCGTTCACGATCTTGCCCATCGTGCCCTGGCCG
>JAYVNY010000303.1:0-5691 GCA_043758205.1 Akkermansia sp. | reverse complement strand
CGGGGCTGACCTCATCATCATCTACAACTCGGGCCGCTTCCGCATGATGGGCCACGGCTCGACCGCCGGCATGATGGCCTACGGCGACGCCAACGCCATCGCCATGGAGATCGGCGAATACGAGGTGCTCCCTGTCGTCGAGGAATGCCCGGTCATCTGCGGCGTCCACGCGACCGATCCGCGCCGACGCATGTGGCACTGGCTCGGCAAAGTGAAGGAGATGGGCTTCAGCGGCGTGAACAACTTCCCCACCCACACCATCATCGACGGCCACTTCCGCGGCGTGCTCGAAGAGACCGGCATGAGCGTGAAGAAAGAATACGAGATGGTCGCTCTCGCGCGCCGGATGGATTTGTTCTCCGTCGTCTATGTCGGCTCGCCGGAAGAAGCCATCGAGATGGCGAAGGCCGGCGCGGACGCCATCATCGCGCACGTTGGCACCACCGTCGGCGGCAGCATCGGCGTGAAGAGCGCGGTCAAGAGCTGGGACTTCACCGTCAAACGCACGCAGGAGATCATTGATGCCGCGAACACCGTGCGGAAGGACATCTTCTTCCTCTGCCACGGCGGCCCCATCAACACCCCCGCTGATGCGGAACGCGTGATGAAAGCCACGGACGCCGTCGGCTTTGTCGGCGCGACGAGCCTGGAGCGCATGGGCATCGAGGCGTCGCTGACGAATCTCACCAAGGAGTTCAAGAGCCTGAAGGCCCCGGCGGCGAAGAAGTTTGGGAAGAAGAAGTAGGCTGCTGGCGGATGGACAGTTCTATTGCGCCCGCCTATTCTCCGGCCATGTCGGCGATACCAGTCAAAGATGTCCTGCTCTCCGAGGAAGAATACCTGGAGGGCGAGGTGGCCAGCCTTGAGAAGCACGAGTTCGTGGCGGGCGTCGCGCACGCGATGGCAGGCGCGGGTTTTGAGCACAACACCATTGCGGGAAACATTTTTCTGGCCCTTGGCACCCGTTTGCGCGGCCAACGTTGCCAGCCCTTCGCCTCTGATCTGAAAATCCGCGTTCAGGACGACGAACACATCCATTTCTACTACCCCGACGCGATGGTCGTCTGCGACCGCTCGGGCCTTGCGCCCGGACGCCATTGGACCGACAAGCCCACCGTGATTTTTGAGGTGCTGTCCGAAAGCACACGCCGCATCGACGAAGGCGAGAAGGCGCTGCTCTACTGGAAACTTCCGAGCCTCGTCAGTTACATCCTGATCGAGCAGGACAAGGTGCAGGTGACGCTGCGCCGACGCGGCGGTGGCGGAGAAGTCCTAAGTGGACGCGACACTCAACTGAGTCTGCCGGAACTTGGGATTGAGGTTCCGCTGGGCGAGTTCTACGAACGCCTGTCGCTGTAGCTCAGGCTCTCGTCCGAATCCTCAATCCTCTGGCCGCTCCCCGCTCGGCGCCATCTTCACCAGCTTCGGATCAAACCGGCCGAGCACTTCCACCAGATCGCTTTGCGCGGCCGTGACGGCGTGAATGTCTTTGTAAACCATCGGCACCTCGTCGAATCCGGCGGAGATGAGCGTCACGCCCCGCTCCTTCAGGAAGCGGTTCGCCTTCTCCCACGAGAGCGATTCGTTCGCCTTCTTGCGGCTCATCACGCGGCCCGCGCCGTGCGACGCGGAGTTCAAGGACTCAGCGTTTCCCTTCCCGCGCACCACGAAGCCCGGCGTCATCGAGCCGGGATGATGCCGAGCACGCCCGCGCCCGCTGGCGTCGCGCCCTTGCGGTGCACCACGGCCTCGCGCTCCACGCCGCCGATGACGCCCGCGCGCGCGCGGGGCACGACGTGGTCGAGGCTGCCTTCGTCCGGGTGCAACAGGCGGCCGGTGCGGCGTCCCGGACCTCCATCACTCCACGTCCCGGGTTCGGTGTTTGTTCTTTGTGGAGCAGGCTGGGGAAAACGAAGAATCGTTTTTTTTTAACCACGGATAGGGACCGATGGACAGGGATGCGGAAGGGACCAGACGGTGGTTTTCATCTGTGTTTATCCGTGTCCATCCGTGGTTAAAAAACCCGACCTGCACCGCCACGGACAAAATCCGTCCGTCCCCCAAACTATTTCCAACTTCCTTTCTTGGCGTCAGTCGTCCGGCGGCTACCGTTTCCGACGCGCATGAGCACGAACCGCATCCTGCATGTGGACGGCGACAGCTTCTTTGCGAGTTGCGAAATCGCGCTCGACCGGAAACTGGCGGGGCGTCCCGTGTGGGTCGGCGGCGGACGGCGCGGCGACGGCATCGTCATCGCGGCCAATCGCATCGCGAAGAAGTTCGGCGTGGTGACGGGGCAGGCATGCTTCGAGGCGAAGCGGCTGTGCCCGCAAGGCGTGCTGTGCCGCCCGCAGTACGACGAATACCGACGGCTCTCGCACGAGATGTTCCGCATCCTGGAAGAGTATTCGCCGATGATGGTGCCGACCTCGATTGACGAGGGCTTTCTCGATTTCACCACGATGGACGCGCATGTGTGGCGCCACACCACGCCGGACGCTTACATGAAATCCATCGGCGAACGGATTCAGCGCGAGGTGGGTCTGCCGGTGTCGGGCGGGCTGGGCGGGTCCGCCAAGATGGCGAAGCTGATCACGGATGTGGTGAAGCCGGGCTTCAAAGAAATTCCGCAGGAGCAGGAGAAGGAATTTCTCCACGCCCTGCCGGTGCGAACGATGTCGGGCATCGCGAAGAGTCGCGAACGCGCCTTGAGCGCACTGGGCGCGAAGACCTTTGGCGACGTGGCGAAACTGCCTTCGATGATGCTGAAGCAGAAGTTCGGCATCTGGGGCCAGCAACTGTGGCTCTTCGCGAACGGGCGCTGGAGCGAGCCGCTGCTGCTGAACGTCAAGGATCGCACGACCATTTCCAGCAACACCACCCTGCCCTACGACGAGCCGGACTACGAAGCCGCGCTCACCTTCGTGTTGAGCGAGACGACGCGGCTGGTCGGGCAGTTGCGCCGCGAGCAACTCCAGGCGCGCGAGATGAGCCTCACCATTCGTTTCAATGACTTCACCGAACTGGGCGGCAGCCAGCGCTTTCAGCATCCGCAGTTTTTGAACTCGGTCATCAACGCGGCGCTCGAAGAAATTTTCCAGGACATCAAGGGCCGCGCGTTCAAGCCGGTGCGGCAGATTCGCCTCGCGTTCTGGAATCTCGCGCGGCTCGACACGCAGCCCACGCTCTGGGGCACGACCCACGCCGAGCGCTGGGGCGCGCTGGATCAGGCGGCCAACCAACTCGAAGAACAATTCGGCCGCCCCGACAAGCCCGCGCTGATGACCGGCGCGCAACTCGCCCTGCGCGCGCTGGATGACGCGCATAAGAATCCGAAATCCAAATGTCCGTTCGTGCCGCAGCGCGAGATGATTAAAAAACTCTGGGGCACCGACGCCGATCCGCTGGCGCACAAGGGCGAGTGGGAACAGAAGCTCGCGCAGGTGAGCAAGCACCATCGGTCCAAGCATTGAGCGGCGGAGTGCCGGGCGGCGCGGAGTGATGAGTCACGGTGGTTCCAGCGCGTCTTCCAACACTCCAGTTCCCCGCGCGCGTCAGCGCCAATGCCACCACGCCCAGACTCCGGCGACGAAAGGAACCAGCGCGAGGGCGTATTTCACTTGGAACGAACGCTTCAGGGTCTTGTGGCGGAACATTTTCATGCCGACAAGTCCGCCCGGCCAGCCGCCGAGCGCGCCGAGCAGCGCGAGCGTGGCTTCCGGGATGCGCCGCTGCTGCTGGCCCGCGCGCCCTTTGTCGAAGCCAAACGCAAGGAGCGTCACGAGGTTAAAACCCGCGAACCAGACGGCGGCAAATGTGTCCAAGGTGCTCAAGCGCGGTGCGGTTGTAGCAAGCGCGGAACGAACTGGCGCGCGGAATCATTTTTGAAACCGTCGGCAGCGTTCTGAGCAAGACGCCTCTCCCAACCGGACCAACGCGGCGGCAAGGGTTGCGACGCAAAGAAGTGATCGCCCGCTTTACAAAATCCTTCTGACGCTTCAGATCAACTGCATGAATTTCGAGAACCCTTTGGTGTGGATTGGCGGCGGCTTGATCCTGGTCGTGATCTTCATCGTGACCGTCGCACCGCGCTTCTCGAATGACGCGCGGCTCGACCGCCGTCGGCGCAAGAGCAACGCCCGCATCGTCAACAAGACTGGCAAGCCCACGGTGAAGTTCAGCGTGCGGACGAAGGACAGGAAGCGCGGCGATTGACGCGGGGGATTTATGCTGGCCGGGCCGCCATGTTTTTCAGCAACTCGTCCGCACAGGCTTCGGCAAACGCCCCGTCGTTGATGTTGCAGTCGAGTTCGCGCACGGGAATGTCCTGGCGGAGATTTACTTTCAGCGAGGCGAACAGCGCCGCGTCCGCCGCCGGATCGTGGAAGGGCTGGCCCGCCGCGCTGATCACGCTGATGCCGCGCAGCGGAAGCAGCACGGTGACGGGCGCCTTCGAGCCGTTCACTTTCTCCGCCAGGATTTCGCCGAGCCGTTTGCATTCGTCCGGCGTGGTCCGCATGAGCGTGACCTGCGGGTTGTGCAGGTAGAAGCAACGGCCCGCGAATTTGGCGGGCACCGTTTCGCGCGCGCCGAAGTTCACCATGTCGAGACAGCCGGGCGTGACGATGGCGGGCACGCCGTGTTTCGCAGCGGCTTCGCAGCGTGTCGGGCCAGCGCCGAGAATGCCGCCGACCAGTTCATCCGCCCACTCGGTGGTGGTGATGTCCAGCACGCCGGAGACGAGGCCGGCTTCGATGAGTGATTCCAGGGTGCGCCCGCCGGTGCCGGTGGCGTGGAAGACGAGGACTTCGTAGCCTTTCGCTTCCAACAATTGGCGCGCGTGATTCACGCAGTCCGTGGTGTTGCCGAACTGGCTGGCGACGATGACGGGCTTATCTTGATGGAATTCACGCCGCAAGGTGTCCTCGCCGGAACGCCCCGAAGGTTCGACTTCAGCCTCGACCATGCCGCAGATCGCACCCGCCGCACGGGTGAGAACAGACCGCGAGATGCGGTTCAGTCCCGCGACATCCACGATGCTCGGCATCATCACGATGTCCTTCACGCCGACGTATGGCGCGGTGTTGCCGCTGGCCAGCGTGCTGACCATGAGCTTGGGGAAACCAATCGGCAGAGCGCGCATTCCGGCCGTGCAAATCGAGGTGCCGCCGCCGCCGCCGAGCGAAATCACGCCGTCAATTTTCTTCTCCGCGAGCAGGCGCGACAAAACAATCGGCGCACCTTGCGACATGGCCGTGACGGCCTCGCCGCGGTCGCGCCGGGCTACGAGTGCCGCGAGAGCGAAACCAGCGGCGCGCGCCACTTCCTCGCGCGAAATGTCCGGCTGAATCTTCGGCGGCTCCAGTGTGCCGACATCAATCACGAGCGCGGTGTGCCCGCGCGCGCGAATCAGTTCGGCGACAAAGCCGTGCTCCTCGCCTTTGGTGTCGAGCGTTCCGAGAACTGCGATGGTGGACATGCGCGTTAGTAAAAAGATTTTGCCGCGGCGGCGCAATGGTTCGTAGTGGAGCAGCCGTCCCGGCTGTCGCAGGTCCAACCTCCGTCCCGGATGTTGTGCAAGGGGCCAGTCCTGAATGGCGCTTAGTTCAGGGCCTTCTTCGATGGTTTTTGGGAGTGCTTGCGGCAGCGTTCCACGACCATCTGCGCGCGTGGTTTGGTGAGCAGCCGGAA
>JAYVNY010000302.1:0-17099 GCA_043758205.1 Akkermansia sp. | reverse complement strand
TTTCACTTTGGCGGCGCGTTTTGCTTCGACGAGGCGTTTCTTCTCGGCTTCGGCGACGGCCTTTTTCTCGGCGGCAGCGACGGCCTCCGCGTCCTTCTGCGCTTTGCGCGCGGCTTCTTCGCGGGCTTTGGCTTCGGCTTTGGACTGGGCTTCGTCGGTGGTGGCGATCGTGGCGGTTTCCGCTGGCTTCACGGCGGGCACGGTGGGCGCGGCGGCGTTTTGTTCGAGCGCGCGGCGCATGGCCTCGCGCGCAGCGGCGTCATCGGAAGTGGCGGGCGCGGCGACGGTGGCGGGTTTCATTTCGGCCGGAGGCGGAACCGGTTTGACCACAGCGGTGGCCGCTTTGTTGGCTTCGACCTGGCGCTTGGCCTCGGCTTCAGCGGCCTTGCGACCTTCGGCTTCGGCTTTCTTGGCAGCGGCGGCTTCCATCTTGGCGCGTTCGCGAAGGGCGTTTGCTTCTTCGGACTTGCGGCGGGCTTCCAGGTTTGCCTGTTCCTTGGCGGCGGCTTCAGCCATGCGTTTGGCTTCGGCATCGGCTTTGGCGCGAGCTTTGGCCTCGGTCTTGGCCCTGGCCTCGGCTTCCTTGAGGGCGCGTTCCTGGGCTTTGCGATCCAGCGGGGGCGTGGAGACAACGGGTGCGACGGGTGCGACGATGGGCGCAACCGACGGGGCGGAACCAGCTTGTTGATCCATTTTTTGGCGAAGCGCCGCGCGCATGGAATCATTTTGATCAGCGGACAGCGCTGGTGCGGCAGGGGCCGGGGCGGGGGCGGCGGCCGCAGGGGTTTGCACCACCACGGGCGGTGCCGCAGGTGTTGCCTTGACGATCGGTGCAGGCTGGCGGGCAGTGCGCTTCGCCTCGGCTTCAGCGGCGCGACGGGCGTCGGCCTGCGCTTTCATGGTGTCCTGCTCCGCTTGCCGGGCGGCCTGGGCGTCGGCCTTTGGTTTGGCTTCGGCGGATTTTTTTTCTTCGGCAATCAGTTTCTTTTCACTTTCAGCGCGGGACTTGGCTTCCAGTTCGGCGCGCTTCTTGGCGGCTTGCTGTTCCTCGGCCATTTGCTTTTCCGCGTGAGCTTGCTGGGCTTCAATGCGCTTGCGTTCTTCGTTGATACGGCGCTGTTCCTGGGCAAGACGTTTCTCTTCGGCAGCAGCCTTGGCCTTGGCGTCGGCTTTGGCGCGGGCTTCCATTTCCTTGCGGGCGATTTCGGCGGCTTTGTCGTCGGCGGGATTGGTGGCAGGCGCGGCTTGTTTGGCGAGGCGCTTGGCTTCGGCTTCGGCCTGGGCCTTCATGTCTTTCTTGGCGCGCAACTCGGCCGCGCGTCGCGCGTCGGCCTGCGCTTTCATGGCTTGTTCGTTCGCGCTGCGAACGCTGGCGGCGCGGCGCGCTTCTTCGCGGGCGGCCTGGGCGTCGGCCTTGGCCTTCAACTCGGCCGCTTTCTTCTCATCGGCGAGGCGCTTCTTGTCGGCTTCGGCGGCGGCTTTCGCAGCCTTTTGTTCAGCGGCGATGCGGGCTTTGGCAGCTTTCTGGTCCGCTTCGGCCTGGGCTGTGGCCTTGGCTTCCATTTCTTTGCCGGCTTTTTCCGCGGCTATGGCCGCAGGTACGGACTCGATGGGGGCCACAACTGGAAGATTTCCTTTGGGCGCAGGCGCGGTCGGAGCGGTGCCGACGTTTTGTTCCATCGCCTTGCGGAGGGCCTCCTTGGCCTGCTGTTGCTGTTCGGGAGTGAGGGTCTGCTGTGCCAGAATCGGACTGACAGCAATCATGGCGGCGCACAGGCCAACGCTTAACCGGTGAAATTTCATAGGGCGAAAGATTTACCGATCCCGTCTAGGCGACGCAACTGATTAACTGGAAACGCCAGTGAAGAGTCTTGGTGGGAAAGCCTTTGGGCGGGGGTCACAAAGGGGTTTCATCGCGCGCCCAGTGTCCCTTAAAACCCACTAATTTACTGGCATTGCCCCGGCCTCATTTGCATCTTCGCGTCCGATGAAAATCCCAAGTTTCCGGTCCGTCCTTCATTCCATTTCGCTCGCCGCGCTGTTGTGCGCGGCGGCTTCCGCTGCCGCCGCCGGACGCGCCGAGCATGTCGTCGTGCTGGTGTGGGACGGCATGAGGCCGGACTTCATCACGCCGCAGTATTGTCCCAACTTGTATGCGCTGGCCACGAACGGCGTGTTCTTCAAGAACCATCATTGCGCCTACGTGTCCTCCACCGAGGTCAACGGCACCGCGCTCGCCACCGGCGTGCATCCGGGCCGCAACCGCGTGATCGCGAACACGGAGTATCGCCCGGAGATTTCCGTGACCGGCACGTTTGCCACCGAGGGCCTCGATGCGATCCGTCGCGGCGACATGATGACCGACGGCCATTACCTCGGCGCGGAGACGCTGGCGGAAATTCTTCAGGACAACGGCATCCCCACCGCCATCGCCGGCACCAAGCCCGTGGTGCTGCTGCATGACCGTTCGCAAAAGAAAAATTCCAAGGCCGAGAAAGAGTCCGTCCTCGTGTGGGAAGGCAAATCCATCCCGCGCTCCGTCAGCGAAGGGCTGCCCAAGGTGAACGACGACAAGCAATGGCCGAGCAACGGCATTCCGAACACCGCGCAGGATTCGTGGACCACCAAGTCCATGATTCGCAGCCTCTGGAAAAATGGCCTGCCGAAATACTCGCTCCTCTGGCTCAGCGACCCGGACAAATCCCAGCATGACGTGGGCGTGGGCGCGCCGAACGCGCTGGCCGGCATCGAGTCGAGCGACAAAAATCTGGGCGAAGTCATCAAGCACCTGAAAGAGAAGAACCTTTTCGACAAGACCGACATCATCATCGTCTCCGACCACGGCTTCTCCACCATCTCGAAAGGGCCGGACATCGTGGACATCCTGAAGAAGGCCAAGTTTCAAGCCTTCAAGAAAAACGAAAACCCCGAGCCGGGCGACATCATGGTCGTGGGCCTCGGCGGCTCCGTGTTGTTCTACGTGAACGAGCGGCAGGAGGCGGTGACGCGCCGGCTCGTCGAGTTTTTGCAGCAGACGGATTTCGCCGGCGTCGTCTTCTCGCGCCTGAAAATCGAAGGCACCTTTCCCCTCGAAACGGTGCGGTACAACAGCGAAACCAACTCCGGTCCCGACGTGCTCCTCTCCCTGCGCTGGACGGCGGACAAGAACGAGCATGGCCACCCCGGCATGTTCTACTCGATGGACGGCACGAAGGGCAAAGGCAGCCACGCCTCGCTCTCGCGCTTCGACATGAACAACACGCTGGTCGCCTCCGGTCCCGACTTCAAGCGCGGCTTCCTGAACGAAATCCCGAGCGGCAACATTGATCTCGCGCCCACCGTGCTGCACCTCCTCGGTGTGAGGCCGTCGAAGCCGATGGATGGCCGTGTCCTCCACGAAGCCTTCGCCACATCCACCGGTTCGCTGCCCAAAGTAAAGACCGACCGCCTCGAAGCCTCACGCGTCATCGGCTTCCTGCGGTGGAGCCAGTATCTGAAGTCCAGCGAAGTGGACGGCGCGATTTATTTTGATGAAGGGAACGGGTCGGCGGCACTGCGTTGAATTGTTCCGCCATGCCAGCCCGCAGAAGCATCCAGACCGTCATCGCACTCAGCATCCGAGGTTGCGGTTGGTTCTTTGCCACTGTCGGCTCGTGGCTTGTGCTGAACTGGGTGAAGTTCAAAGTGTCGCAACTGATGGGGGAGCGTCACAGCGCGCCTCTCGAACTGTATGGTATAGTCGGTGTTCCCATGCTGGTTTTCGGCGTGGCTTGTTTCCTGATCGCCCGCCGGCTGCTCGCCAAAGACCACCAATGGTCGAAGAATTTCCGACTGATTCAAAACGACCGCAGATGAGGAGTCGCCATCAGTGGCTGTTCTGAATCTGCGGGAATAAATTCTGAGCGGGGTCTTTTGAAGCGGAATTCTTTCTCGGAAATTCTTCTGCCCGAATTCGCCTGCAAAAGTTCCTGCCCAAGAAATTACTTCCCCCCCAAGCGCACTTCCTTCCCGGTCTCAGCGGATTGGTAAATCGCGTCCATCACCTGTTGCACCTTCAGCGATTCTTCCAGCGGCACGAGGGGTTTCTTGCCATCAATGACGCAGTTCACGAAGTGCGAGATGCGGTCTTCCACCGGGCCGTTCTTCGTGTTGTAGAAATGCGTGGTCTCGAAGCCTTGCAGGCTTTGCTTGAAAAGTTTCGCCGGGAACAGGCTCAGCCCCGCCTCGGTGCCCAGGAGGTCAATGCCTTCCTCGCGGTTGTCGCCGGGATGAAACCCCGCCCAGCTCGTGTCCACCGTCACGGTGTAGCCTTTCTTCATTCGCACCAGCGCGGTGCAATGATCCTCCACGTCGAACGGGCGCTTCGGATCAATTTCGCTTTTGCCCCACGAGCCTTCGCCGCGTCCGCGTGTGCCGAACTTCGCGTGCTTGGTCGCGCTCACGGACACCACATCGAAGTCGTTGAGCAGATGAAACAGCGTATCAATGAGCATCGAGCCGCTGTCCGCCATGCAGCCGCCGCCGGAGTGTTGCTTTTGCGTGTACCACGAGCCGATGCGCGGGATGTTGCTCTGCCGGTGGGAAAACGCGCGCGCATGATACACCTCGCCAAGATCGCCGTGCTGGATGGCCAGCCGCGCCGTCTGCGTGTGTTTGTCGAAACGAAAATTCTTCGCGACCATCGCGGTGCGCCGGTTCTTCTGCGCGGCAGCGATGATCTTTGCCGCCTCCTTCGCATTCATCGCCATCGGCTTTTCGATGAGCACATGCTTGCGCGCGTTGAGCGCATCAATGGCGACGGAGGCGTGGAGGAAATTTGGCAGGGCAATGGTGACGGCATCAATGTCCGGCTGTTCGAGCAGTTCCTGGTAATTCGTGTAGCTGCGCGGGATGTGAAATTTCTCCGCCGCCTCGCGCAATCGCTGCGGATTCGTCTCCGCGATGGCGACAGCGGCGGCGCGCTGGCAATGCAAGAGGGAGTTGAGATGCTCGGTGCCGATGGCACCAACGCCGATGACCGCGCAACGAAGTTTTTCGCGCATAAGTGGATTGGGTTCTGAGGCGTTTGTAGGACGAGGCCGGACAGGGGTCAATGACGAACTCGATTTCAGCCTTTATTTATACGGTTCCCGGCGGTGATGCGTAACGCGTTGCCGGAGCATCGCGACGAGTTCCATACATTTGGCCTGACCAACCAACAAAAAAGCAGCGCGGTTGCCCGCGCTGCTTTGCTTGAAGGTGTTGCCGACGACTAAGCCGTCAGCGGCGTGGCTTCCGCCGTGAGGTCAATCGGGGCGTCCGGTTCCTCATCAATTTCGACGAGCGGCTTGATCTTCACCCTGCGGTGTAAATCGAAGCCGGTGCCGGCCGGGATGATGTGACCCATGATCACGTTTTCCTTGAAGCCGCGCAGGTAGTCCACCTTGGACATCGTGGCCGCTTCAGTCAGCACCCGCGTGGTGTCCTGGAAGGACGCCGCGCTGAGGAACGACTCGGTTTCGAGCGACGCCTTGGTGATGCCGAGCAGCACGGGCTGCGCTTCCGCAGGCTTGCCACCCTTCTTCTCCACGGCCGCGTTCTCGTTGTCGAACTCGATCTTGTCGATCTGTTCGCCCCACAGGAACTGCGTGTCGCCCGGCTCCGTGATGCGAATCTTGCGGAGCATTTGGCGCACGATGATCTCGATGTGCTTGTCGTTAATGGTCACACCCTGCAGGCGATAAACTTCCTGCACCTCGTTGACCAAGTGCTGCTGCAACTCGTGTGGTCCGAGGACGTCCAGAATCTCGTGCGGGTCCATCGGCCCCTCGGTGAGCTGCTGGCCTTTGCGCACGAAGTCGCCCTTGAAGACGATGACGTGCTTGCCGATCGGGATGAGGTGTTCCTCTTCCGTACCGGTGACCTGATCCTTGACCACGATGCAGCGCTTGCCGCGCACGCTCGCGCCGAAGTCAATGACGCCGTCAATCTTCGCAATCTCAGCGGCATCTTTCGGACGGCGCGCTTCGAACAGCTCGGCCACACGCGGCAGACCGCCCGTGATGTCCTTCGTCTTCGAGGTTTTGCGCGGCGTCTTCGCCATGAGTGTGCCGGCCACGATCTTGTCGCCCACGTTGACGACGATGTGCGCGCCGGAGGGAATCGGGTAATTCGCGGCCGGTTCGCCCTTGTCGTCCATGATGACGATGGAGGGGTGCAGGTCCTCCTTGTGGTCAATGATGACCATCGCCTCTTGCTGCGTGGTCGGATCCATTTCCTGCTTCATCGTCACGCCTTCGATGATGTCGTGGAACTTAATCTTACCGGCCTTCTCCGAGAGAATCGGCACGTTGTAAGGATCCCACTGCACGAAGGTCTCGCCCTTCTTCACCTTCGCGCCATCCTTGATGGAGATGACCGCGCCGATGACGACGGTGTGGTTTTCCAATTCGCGACCGTCCTCGGCGAGAATGGAGATATTGCCGTTCTTGTTGAGAACGATGTTGTTGCCGTCTTCAAGTTCGACGAGGCGCAGGTCGTTGTAACGGAGCTTGCCGTCCACCTTGGACTTGATTTGCGGCTGCTTGAACACGGACGCCGCCGTGCCACCGATGTGGAACGTGCGCATCGTGAGCTGGGTGCCGGGTTCGCCGATGGACTGCGCGGCGATGATGCCGACGGCTTCACCGAGCTTGACCGGCAGGCCGGTGGCGAGGTTGCGGCCGTAGCAGTTGCGGCAGATGCCGTGCTTGCTTTCGCAAGTGAGCACGGAGCGAATCTTCACCTTCTCAACGCCGGACGCATCGACTTCCTTGGCCTTCACTTCGTCAACTTCGACGTTGGCCTGGACGATCTTCACCTTCGGATTGCGCGGGTCGGCGATGTCGTCGCAGAGGAAGCGGCCCACGAGCCGTTCCGAGAGCTTCACCACTTCGTCCTCGCCTTCATAGATGGCGCTGACCCAGATGCCGTTGCTGGTGCCGCAATCTTCCAGGCGGATGATCACGTCCTGCGACACGTCCACGAGCTTGCGCGTCATGTAGCCGGAGTCGGCGGTCTTGAGCGCGGTGTCGGCGAGACCTTTGCGCGCGCCGTGCGTCGAGATGAAGTATTCGAGAACAGTCAGACCCTCGCGGAAGTTCGAGAGAATGGGCTTTTCGATGATGTCGCCGCTGGGCTTGGCCATCAAGCCGCGGAGACCCGCGAGCTGACGCACCTGCTGTTTGTTACCGCGCGCGCCGGAGTCCACCATCAGGCTGATGGGGTTGTATTCCTTCTTGCCCTGGTTGGCGTCGAAGGTCTTGAGCATGACGCCCGAAATCTGGTCGGTGCAATGCGTCCAGATGTCCACGATCTTGTTGTAACGCTCGCCGGTCGTGATGACGCCCTTGCGATACTGCTTCTCGATTTCGGCGATCTGCTTGTGCGCGTTGTCAATTTCCTGCTGCTTCTCCTTCGGGATGATCATGTCATCAATGCCGATGGAGGTGCCGGACTTGCTGGCTTCGCGGAAGCCGGCCTCTTTCAATTTGTCGAGCGTGACGACCGTGCGTTCATGTCCGCAGACTTTGTGGCAACGCCAGATCAAGTCACCGAGTTGGGCCTTGCCGCAGCTCTTGTTGTAGAAGCCGAGTTCGTCCGGCCAGATTTCGCTGAAGATGACGCGGCCCACGGTGGTCTCGATGACTTTCAGTTCCGAGTTGCCGTAGGTGGTCTTCTTGCCGAAGTCCGGGTTCGCGAGGCGCACGCGGTCGTGCGTCTTCAACGCGCCGTCACTGTTGGCGAAGATGACTTCGTCCTTCGTGCCGAAGAGCGGGATGTGCGCTCCTTCTTTGCGCGCCGCGCGGGGTTCCGCCGTCAGGTAGTAACAGCCGAGCGTGATGTCCTGCGTCGGCGTCATGATCGGCTTCCCGCTCGAAGGCGAGAAGATGTTGTTCGTCGCCATCATCAGGAGACGCGCTTCCAACTGCGCCTCGACGGAGAGCGGAACGTGAACGGCCATTTGATCGCCGTCGAAGTCCGCGTTGTAAGCGGTGCAAACCAGCGGATGAATACGAATTGCTTCGCCTTCAATCAGCACCGGCTCGAACGCCTGGATGGACAAACGATGCAGCGTCGGCGCGCGATTGAGCATCACCGGATGACCCTTGGTCACTTCTTCCAGGATGTCCCACACTTCCGGCGACTGACGCTCGATCATCTTCTTCGCGCTACGAACCGTGTGGACGTAGCCGAGTTCCTTGAGGCGGCGGATGATGAAAGGCTCGAACAGCACGAGCGCCATCTTCTTGGGCAGACCGCACTGGTGCAGCTTGAGTTCGGGCCCGATGACGATGACGGAACGGCCCGAGTAATCCACGCGCTTGCCGAGCAAGTTCTGACGGAAGCGGCCCGACTTGCCCTTGAGCATGTCGGAGAGCGACTTGAGCGAACGGTTGCCCGCGCCGGTGACGGCGCGACCGTGACGACCGTTGTCGAACAACGCATCAACGGCTTCCTGCAACATGCGCTTCTCGTTGCGGATGATGACTTCCGGCGTCTTGAGCTGGAGCAGGTTCTTCAACCGGTTGTTGCGGTTGATGACGCGACGATAGAGATCGTTGAGATCGGAAGTCGCGAAACGTCCGCCCTCGAGCGGCACGAGCGGGCGCAAGTCCGGCGGAATCACCGGGAGCACCGTGAGAATCATCCAGTCCGGATGCGTCTTCGAGCTGTGGAACGCCGAGAGCAACTTGATGCGCTTGGCGATCTTCTTGCGAATCTGCTTCGACTTGGTCTCGGTCATTGCGACCTGCAACTCTTCGACGGCTTTCACCAAGTTCACCTGGGCCAAACCATCCCGCACGGCTTCCGCGCCCATCTTGGCGACGAAGGCGTCGGGTCCGTAGGTTTCGCGCGCTTCGCGATACTCGTTCTCGCTGAGCAACTGGTGCAACAGGAGCGGCGTGGATTTCGGATCGAGGACCATGTAGTCCTCGTAATAGATCACGCGCTCCAGGTTGCGCGCCGTCACGTCCAGCACGAGGCCGAGACGGGAAGGCATGCACTTGAAGAACCAGATGTGCGAGACGGGCACGGCCAGTTCGATGTGGCCCATGCGCTCGCGGCGCACGCGCGCCAGCGTCACTTCCACGCCGCAACGGTCGCAGACCACGCCGCGATGCTTGATGCGCTTGTACTTGCCGCACGAGCACTCCCAGTCCTTGACGGGACCGAAGATGCGCTCGCAGAACAAGCCGCCCTTCTCGGGCTTGAACGTGCGGTAATTAATCGTTTCAGGATTCTTGACCTCGCCCTTGGACCAGGAGCGGATGGCTTCGGGCGACGCCACCGAGATGGCGACGTGCTCGACCTGATTCACCTTGTCCAAACCCAGCAACTCCCTCGTCGTTTCTTTGCTGCCAATCATAATTTAATTCGTGTTAGGAAACTTTTTGTGTGCCGAGAATCAACCGAGCGCGGCGAGCGCGTTGCCTTCCGTGGGCGCGTCGAGCTGGTTCGAATAACCGACCTTCACGTCCATGCCCAGTGACTGCATTTCCTTCACCAGCACGTTGAACGATTCGGGGATGCCTGCTTCGAGGGCGTTGTCGCCCTTGACGATGCTCTCGTAGATGCGCGTGCGGCCCTGCACGTCGTCGGACTTCACGGTCAGGAGTTCCTGCAACGTGTAGGCCGCGCCGTAGGCTTCCATCGCCCACACTTCCATTTCGCCAAAACGCTGGCCGCCGTATTGCGCCTTGCCGCCCAGCGGCTGCTGGGTGACGAGCGAGTACGGCCCGACGGCGCGGGCGTGAATCTTGTCCGCGACCAAGTGGCCGAGCTTCATCATGTAGATGTAGCCAACGACGATTTCCTGGTCGAACTGCTCGCCGGTGCGGCCGTCGGTCAGCTTGACCTTGGCGTGCTCCGGCAGCTTGGCCTCCTTGAGATAGCCACGGATTTCCTTTTCCTTGATGCCGTCGAAAACCGGCGTGGCAAACTTCAAGCCGAGCAGCTTCGCCGCCCAGCCCAAGTGGGTCTCGAGCACCTGCCCGACGTTCATGCGCGAAGGCACGCCCAGCGGGTTGAGCACGATGTCCACCGGCGTTCCGTCTTCGAGGAACGGCATGTCTTCTTCCGGCACGATCTTCGCGACGACGCCCTTGTTGCCGTGGCGTCCGGCCATCTTGTCACCGACCGAGAGCTTGCGCTTCGAGGCGATGTACACTTTGACCTGCTTGATGATGCCCGCGTCCACTTCGTCGCCGGCTTCCACGCGTTCCATCTCCTGGTTCTGCTGTTCCTGGAGTTCGTCGAACTTCTTTTTGAAGGTGCCGATGATTTCGTTGATCTTGTTGCGAATCGGCGACGGGTCGATCTCGATGCGATCATAAACCGTGGCCAGCTTGCGCAGCAGCGTCTTCGTGATCTTGCGATTGGCGGGGATGATGATTTCGCCGGTCTCGCTGTTCACGACATCAAGCGGAATCTTTTCACCGAGCAGGATGTTCGAGAGCGCCTCGGTCAACTGGTCGCGAAGCTCTTCGATCTTCTGCTTGTAGTCCTCCTGCAACTGCTTCGCGGCCTTCTTGCCTTCGGAAGCGGGCGCGAGGTCCTTCTTCTCGGAATCTTTTTTCGAAGAGACCTTCACATCCATGACGATGCCATAGGTGCCCGAGGGAACCTTGAGCGACGTGTCCTTCACGTCGGCGGCCTTTTCACCGAAGATGGCGCGGAGCAGGCGCTCTTCCGGCGCAAGTTCCGTTTCCGACTTCGGGGTGATTTTGCCGACCAGGATGTCGCCGGGCTTCACTTCAGCACCGACACGGATCACGCCGTCCGGCCCGAGGTTCCTGAGCGCTTCTTCCCCGAGGTTCGGGATGTCACGGGTGATTTCTTCCGGCCCGAGCTTGGTGTCGCGGGCGCCCACTTCAAATTCATCAATGTGAATCGAAGTAAAAATGTCGTCCTTGCCGATGCGCTGGCTGATGAGGATGGCGTCCTCGAAGTTATAGCCGTTCCACGGCATGAACGCGACGAGCACGTTCCGTCCGAGGGCGAGTTCGCCGCCATCCGTGCAAGGGCCGTCCGCAAGAACCTGGCCCTTTTTGATGCTGTCACCTTTCTTGACGAGAATCTTTTGATTGATGCACGTCGCCGCATTGGAACGCATGAACTTCCGCACTTCATACACGGACACGCCGTTGGCCGGGTCGTGTTTGATGCGCTTCTTGCCTTCCGGCATTTTGCCGTTGTCGGTGATGATGATCTGGCTGCCGGTGACGGAGGCCACCTTGCCGGCTTCTTCAGCCACGAGCACGGCGCGCGAGTCGCGGGCCACGCGGTCTTCCAAACCGGTCGCCACAAACGGCGCTTCGGTGATGAGCAGCGGCACGGCCTGACGTTGCATGTTCGAACCCATCAACGCGCGGTTCGCGTCATCGTGTTCAAGGAACGGAATCAACGAGGCAGCGACGGACACGAGCTGCTTCGGGGACACGTCCATGTAATCCACCTTCTCAGGTTCGACATCCACGAAGTCGCCCTTGGCGCGACAGGTCACGGTCTTCGTGAGGAAGTGCCCCTTGTCGTCGAACGGCGCATTGGCCTGCGCGACAACGAAGGTCTCCTCACGATCCGCCGTGAGATAATCCAGATGCCCGGTGATGCGGCCTTTCTCGACGCGCCGATAGGGCGTTTCGAGGAAGCCGAAATCGTTCACGCGCGCAAAGGTCGCGAGCGAGGCGATGAGGCCGATGTTCGGGCCTTCGGGCGTTTCCACGGGGCAGATGCGGCCGTAGTGCGAGGGATGCACGTCACGGACTTCAAAACCAGCACGATCACGCGAGAGACCGCCAGGTCCGAGCGCCGACAAGCGGCGCTTATGGGTCAACTCGGCGAGCGGATTAATCTGATCCATGAACTGCGAGAGCTGCGAACGACCGAAGAAGTCGCGGATGACCGCCGACAGCGCCTTCGGATTGATGAGCTTCTGCGGCGTCATCGTTTCGAGGCTCTGATCGAAAAGGGTCATGCGCTCTTTCACCAGACGCTCCGTGCGCGCCAGGCCGACGCGGCACTGGTTGGCGAGCAATTCACCGACCGTACGCACACGGCGGCTGCCCAAGTGATCAATGTCGTCCAGCGAGCCTTCGCCCTTTTTCAAGCGCAGCAAGTATTTCGTCGCCGCGATCAAATCGTCCTTGGTCAGGATGCGTGAATCGCCGGCGTCCTTGAGACCAAGCTTCTGGTTGATCTTGTAGCGACCGACACGACCGAGGTCGTAGCGTTTTGCATCGAAGAACAACCGCTTGATCAGCGCCTTGGCGTTCGCGGCCGTCGGCGGATCCCCAGGGCGTAGGCGGCGATAAATATCCTTCAGCGCCTCTTCCTCGTTCTTGGTCGGATCTTTCTTCATGCACTTGATGACGATGCCGTCATCAACCGTGGTGTCCACGACGCGAATCTTGTTCACGCCGAGTTCCGCGATCTGCTTCACGACCGCCTTGGAGAGCGGTTCGAAAGCGCGTGCGACCACAATGCCCTTGTCCGCGTCCATCGCGTCTTCAATGAGCACCTTGTTCTGAATGTTTTCGAGCTTCTCGGCTTCCTTCACGGTCAATTCCTCGATGTCGTAGAACATCTGGAGGATTTCCGCGTCGGAGCCGGTTTTCTTCGGGCCGCTGTCCTTTTCTTTGCCGGTGCTGTCAAAATTCGCGAGCGCGCGGAAGAAGGTGGTGGTCAAAAACTTCCGGCGGCGTTTCTTGCGGTCGAGATAGACGTAGAGCATGTCGCTCGTATCGAACTGCGCCTCATACCACGAGCCGCGGTCCGGGATGATGCGGAAGCTGTGCAACATCTTGCCATTCGCGTGCTGCGACGCCTCGAAGGCGAGACCGGGCGAGCGATGCAACTGGCTGACGATGACGCGTTCCGCGCCATTGATCACGAACGTGCCTTGAGGGGTCATCAGGGGCAGTTCGCCCATGAATACCTTCTCCTCTTTCGCGCCCTTTTCTTCCTTCAACTTGAAGGTGACGTAGAGCGGAGCGCCGTAGGTCACGCCTTCGCGAAGACATTCGAGCCAGTCGATCTTCGGAGCGCCGATTTCGTAGCTGTCAAAGTCCAGCACGCACTTGCCGTCGTAACTTTCAATGGGGAACACCTCGGTGAAAACCGCCTGCAAGCCCATGTTTTTGCGCTTGCTGGGCGAGAGGTCGAGTTGCAGGAATTCCTTGTAAGAATTCGTCTGCAATTCGATCAGGTTCGGGGGTGCGATCGGCTCCTTGATTTTGCCGAAGTTAATTCTTTCGTTTGCTCGCGATGCCATAATGACTTTTTCCGTGGCTGACGCACACGCGCCCGCCGTTTTTTCTGACAACAACACAAGGCAAGCATCCCGCCTCCGGGAAAAACTTGCCTTCCAACCGACTAAACTGCGTTCCGGCTCACACCGGACAAATACATTTCCAAATTAGTAATCAGTCTGAAGATTTTGGAAGTGATGAGACAGGCCTGCCGCCAAACTGCTCAATCAAACACGTTTCACTGACTGACCGGCCTATCCGTCAAACGACAAAAAGGCCCCACCCAACGCTTCCTTGACGGAAATTTCGGGTTGGAGTCTGTGTAATTAGTGTTTCACGCCCAAACGACTGAGGGCGGAAAGTATGGAACCGCATTTCTGCTGTCAACGGGTTTTCTTTTTTCTCAGGGACTCTGGGGGTAATTCGAGGCGCAACTCGATCCGATTTTTTGAACCGGAGGCAGCAAAGGCCGGACGCGCCCGGGAGCGCCGACGGATTTTGCTTGGTCAACCATCGCGTGGGCAGGATGCCGGTGCTCCCTTGCCCTGCCCAAGAATTGTGTCCGCAGGGTCCCGAGGTTCGCCGGCTCTCGCTTTCTCCTTGTCGCCAGCGGGGGCGCGGCGGGAAATTCCGTGCCTTGCAGAAAGCCAAAGATAATATTCTCGCCCCCCAGCCTGGCCCGGCTGCGCCCGCGCTTAAATTCCGCCTCGTCATCGCCTATGACGGGACGGGCTACGAAGGCTGGCAGGTGCAGAAGACCGGCCTTGGGGTGCAGCAGCGCGTGGAGGAGGCGTTACAGAAATTGTTTCCCAACGCGGGCCGGGTCCACGGTTCGAGCCGCACGGACACCGGCGTCCACGCCCTCGGCATGGTCGCGCATGTGGAGATTCCCCGGACTGAATTCCGCATGGAGGCGCGAAAACTCGCCCTCGCGCTCAACGCCTTTCTGCCGCTCGACATCCGCGTGCTCTCGGCCAAACGCGCGCGCCCGGATTTTCACGCGCGCTTTCACGCCGCCGGAAAACAGTATCGCTACGCCATATGGAATTTCCCGGTGATGAACCCGCTGCTCCGCGCGCAGGCGTGGCATGTGCCGCAACCTCTGGATGTCGCGGCCATGCGCCGCGCGGCGCGGGTGTTCGTGGGGAAGCATGATTTCAAATCCTTCGCCGCCAATCGCGGGTACGAAATGGAAACCACCGTCCGCACCGTCACACGTTGTGAATTGCGGCGCAACGGGCGCAACTTCACCGTCATCATCGAGGGCGATGGCTTCCTCTACAAAATGTGCCGTGGCATCGTGGGCACGCTCGTGCAGGTGGGGCAGGGGAAGTTCACTCCCGCAGACGTGCAGGCGATGCTCGGCCCTCGTGACCGTCGTCTCGCGGGCATGACCGCGCCCGCGTTGGGGCTGGTACTCTGGAAAGTGTTCTATAAAAAGGTTGAGCGATGAAAGTTGAGAGTTGAGAGCCGGTCGGCGCGCTTTCAGACTCCCGGCATTCAACTTTTAACTCTCAACCAACTCACGATGCACCTTGTCCTTGTCGAACCCGAAATCCCGCCGAACACCGGCAACGTCGCACGCCTTTGCGCCGCCACGCGCACCACGCTTCACCTGATCGAGCCGTTCGGCTTCAAGCTCGACGACGCGCAACTCAAGCGCGCGGGCATGGATTACTGGCTGCACGTCGAGTGGCGGCGTTGGAAAAACTGGAGCGAGTTCACCGCCGCCCTGCCGATGGATGCGCGCCTGTGGTTCATCGAATCCAACGGCGCGCAGCATTACGCCGAAGTGAACTACGGCGCGGATGATTACCTCGTCTTCGGTCGCGAGACGGCGGGCCTGCCCAAGGCGCTGCTCGAAGCACATCGCGAACACTGGCTCCGTATCCCGATGTTCAATGCAGACGCCCGCTCGCTGAATCTTTCCAATTGCGCCGCGCTCGTGCTCTACGAGGCGCTACGCCAGCAGGGGTTCAGTGAGGAGACGCTGCACTGACGAATGTCGGCGTCGGGTGGGGAACCGGTTTTTACCGCAGAGACGCAGAGGCGCAGAGAGAAGACGGGGGGAAGTCTTGGGCAACAGGTCCTCTTCATGCACCGAGGATGAGATGCGAATCCACTTCGCATGTAACCGTCTGCGCCTCTACGCCTCTGCGGTAAAAACATCTGCCCTTTGCGATGCCGTTTGGAATTCCCGCGCCGTCACCCCTATCCTCCACCCGATGATTCGCTTCGGCTCGCTTGAGTTGAAATCCAATTTGTTCCTGTCGCCGCTCGCCGGCTACACGAACCTGCCGTTCCGCCTCGCCGTGCGCGAAGTCGGCGGACTCGATCTCGCCACCACCGATCTCGTCAATGCCCGCTCGCTGCTCGAAAAAAATCCCAAGGCCTTCAAGCTCATCGAGACGTGTCCCGCCGACCGTCCGCTGGCGGTGCAACTCTTCGGCTCCGTGCCGGAAGAAATGCGCGACGCCGCCGTGGTGTTGGAACAGCGCGGCATTTCCTCCGTGGACATCAACATGGGCTGCCCCGTGAAGAAGGTCTGCAAAGTCGGCGGCGGCTCCGCCATGATGACCGAACTCGACAAGACCGCCGCCCTCGTGCGCGGCATGGTCGAAGCCGTGAAAATTCCCGTGACCGCGAAGATGCGCCTCGGGTGGGACGACGACAACATCACCGCGCCCGACCTCGCCCGCGCGCTGGAAGACGCGGGCGTCGCCGCGATTTTTGTCCACGGACGCACGCGCGCGCAGGGCTTCACCGGCACCGTAAATCTCGCGGGCATCCGCCTCGTGGCGCAGGCCGTGCGGCACATTCCCGTCATCGGCAACGGCGACGTGACCACGCCGCAGGCCGCGCGCAAAATGCTCGATGAAACCGGCTGCGCGGGCGTGAGCATCGGGCGGGGCGCATTCTACAACCCGTGGATTTTCACGCACACCCGCCACCACCTCGACACCGGTGAATTGTTGCCCGAACCCACCTTCGACGAGCGCGTGCGCGTGATGTGCCGGCATCTTGATCTGATGGTGGAAGTGTTCGGCGAGGAGCACGGCTGCCGCATGTTCCGCAAAGTCGCGCCTTGGTACACGAAGCGGTTTGGCCCTTCGAGCGTGTTTAACAAGCGCGTGGTGCTGCTGCATTCGCGCGCCGAGTTTCACGAGATTCTCCACGAGTACATTGAGTGGCGCGCGCAGTTTCTCGACGAGTCGGGCGAACTCCTGCCGCGCTACCGGCTCGCGCCGATGGTCGCGTCCTTCATGCAAGATCAGCCCGCCGCCGTCGCCCGCGAGTCCATCCCCGTGCCCCAGGGGCCGGTGGAAGTGTGGTGACGGGAAAAGGTCGAATGACGAATTTCCAAATCCGAAAGAAGGTCGGAAGCTGAAGCCCAAAACAGAAGCGCGCGACCGGCGAAGTCACGGATGATTTCTTAATCACGCGTTCACTGTTCCGGCGCGTCAGGATTTTTCCCCGGCGGCAATTCCTCGAACTGCGCGAAGTGTTCGGGCCGCAGTGGCTCGGAGATGGTGTGTTCCTCGCCAAACCATTTGCCGAGGTCCACGAGTTTGCAGCGGCGCGAGCAGAACGGCCCGAACGGCGTGGCGAACCAGTCGCCGCTTTTCTTGCAGCTCGGGCATTTGACGTGGCGGGGCGTGCTCATTGTCGGGTCTTCCATGCCGGTCGTGGTTCAACCGTTCCGGCGTTCCAAATCGTAGTGATACAGCGCGGCGACCACGAGCGGGTGGCGGATTTTTCCCGCGCGAACCAAGGCGGGGACTTCGTGCCACGGCACGAGCTTCGTCACCAGATCTTCGCCGGAATCAAACT
>JAYVNY010000301.1:0-3271 GCA_043758205.1 Akkermansia sp. | reverse complement strand
AGGCTGGACCAAGCCCGGCCCCGTTCCACCGGGCGCCCTCGGCCACGGCCCGAACGTGGAACCGGGCGAGACGCTCGACGCCATCAGCGGATTCTTCCGCCTCTTCCAACTCGCCAACGGCCATCGCTTCTCCACCGACGACGTGCTCACGGCGTGGTATGGATCGAGTTGGTGTGCCACGGCGCGCACGGTGCTCGATCTCGGCAGCGGGCTTGGCACGGTTGGGATGATCGCGGCGTGGCGTTTGCCGGGCGCGCGCTTCGTCACTGTCGAGGCGCAGGAGGTCAGCGTGCGGCTCGCGCGCAAGTCGGCACAATGGAACGGACTCACCGACCGCTACGAAATCCGCCAGGGCGATTTCCGCGACGCGGGCGTGCTGCACGAGGAAGAGAAGTTCGATCTGGTGCTCGGCAGTCCGCCGTACTTTCCCCTTGGTAGCGGTGTGGAAGGGGATCATCCGCAGAAGATTGCCTGCCGCTTCGAGATGCGTGGGAATGTCGCGGACTATTGCACCATGGCGGCGCGGCATCTCGCGCCCGCTGGATTCTTCGCGTGCGTCTTCCCCATCGCGCCGGAGGAACAGCACGAGCGGGTGAAAGTCGGCGCTCGCGAAGCGGGACTCGTCATCGTGCGCCGTCGTCCCGTGGTCTTGCGTGAGGGCGAGCGGCCGTTGCTTGGACTCTTCGGCATGATGCGCGCGGTGGACTTGCCCGAGGCCATGCGCGCGCGGACGTGGGAGGAACCGCCGCTCATCATCCGCGCGCGGGACGGCACGGTGCATCCTGAATACGCGACGGTGAAACTGTCCTTTGGGTTCCCACCATAAGGGGGTGAGAAGAATCTTATTGAACCGCAGCTCCCGCGCTTCGTTGGCGCGCTGTTCCCTGATTTGACCTGCCCCCGATCTTTTTGCGACGCTCCGCACATGGGCAATTCGTTTGGTCAACTCTTTCGCATCACCACCTGGGGTGAGTCGCACGGGGGCGGCGTGGGCGTAGTCGTGGACGGCTGCCCGCCGCGCCTTGCGCTCACCGAGGCGGACATCCAGCCCGACCTCGACCGTCGCCGCCCCGGCCAGTCGAAGATCGTCACGCCGCGCAAGGAGAGCGACACGGTGCAGATTCTTTCCGGCACGTTCGAGGGCCAGACCCTCGGCACGCCCATCAGCATGTGGGTGAAAAACACCGACCAGCGCCCCGAAGCCTACAGCGAGATGGCCACGAAGTTCCGCCCCTCGCACGCCGACTACACGTATCAGGCGAAGTATGGCTTTCGGAACTGGCAGGGCGGGGGACGTTCCAGCGCGCGCGAAACCATCGGGCGCGTCGCGGCGGCGGCCATTGCCAAAAAGATTTTGCGCGAACGCTTCGGCGTCGAAGTCCTCGCCTACGTGAAGCAGGTCCAACGCCTCATCGCCGACGTGAATCCCGAGACCGTCAAGGTCAAGGACATCGAGGCCAACATCGTGCGCTGTCCTCAAGCGGCCACGGCGGAGAAGATGATTCGCCTCATCGAGAAGATGCGCCGCGCGGGCGACAGCGTGGGCGGCATCATCGAAGGCGTGGCGCGCGGCGTGCCGGCGGGCTGGGGCGAGCCGGTGTTTGACCGACTCGAAGCGGATCTGGGCAAAGGCATGTTGAGTCTGCCCGCGTCCAAGGCGTTCGAGATCGGCTCCGGCTTCGGCAGCATTCTGATGACGGGCCGCGAACACAACGACGCCTTCCGTTCGCGCGGCGGCAAAGTCCACACGCTCACCAATCGCTCCGGCGGCGTGCAGGGCGGCATCTCGAACGGCGAGACCATCTACTTCCGCGTCGCCTTCAAGCCCGTGGCCACCGTGATGCACGAGCAGGAAACCGTGGACGTGAATTTGAAGAACACGACTCTCAAAGGGCGTGGCCGCCACGACCCCTGCGTGCTCCCGCGCGCCGTGCCGATGGTCGAGGCCATGACCGCGCTGGTGCTCGTGGACCACGCGCTGCGGCAGAAGGCGCAGTGCGGGTGAGCGGTGGGTCGAGTCGCGCGGCGACCAAGCCGTGGTGGGGCAGCCGTCCCGGCTGGTGGTTCTTCAGCCGGGACGGCCAAAGAACTGCGGCAGGCGGGACGCCTGCCCCACTACGCTGTCGGGCAAAAAAAGCGCGGCTTTTCAGCCGCGCTCCTTCCGAAATCAGACCTCTCCTACCCCTTCACGCCGTCACCGCTTCGCGCTTCAGCGCGATGCCCCGCGCCGCGAGCGTCCCGCGCACCACTTCCACGAGCATGTCCAGCGAGAAGGGCTTGAGCAGCAGCAGGCTTTTGCCTTCACCGTTGTAACTGCTCTCCTCCTGATGGCCCGTCATTAAAATCACCGGCGTCTGCGCCGTCACCGGGTTGGCGCGCAGCGCCGTCACCGTGTCGTAGCCCGCGCCGTCCGGCAGCACCACGTCGCAGAGCACGAGGCTCGGCTTCTTTTCCAAGGCCAGGCGCAAGCCCTCCTCGGCGCATTCCGTGCTCAAGACCCGGCAGCCCAGATCACCCAGCGTCTCGGCCATCGCCTCGCTCAACGTGGTGTCGTCTTCAATAATCAAAATCAATGGTTTCATCGTCCCAAATCCATCGGCGCAATCCCGTGAGAAGTTGAAGGGAAATTGCCCCGCCCGCTGGCGAGGTCGGGCGGTGGGGCAAAAGCTGAAATGGCGAAAGCAGAAAGCTGAAAGAGGGGAACGGGCGCTGAACTCGCCAGGCGCGGGTAAGGCGTCGCTGTCCTCAGCGCGCCGGACTGAGGCGTTCCCGAGTTCCGACGCGTCCTGCCGATTCACGCGCGGCGCGGTGAGGACACCACGCCTACCTCAGGCGGGGTCCGGCCTGCTCCGCCTACTCCGGCATGGCCTGTCCGCCGTGCGCCGCAGGATTCGGCCGCCGCAAGAGCAGCAGTGTCTGGCCCTTTTCATTCGCGGAAGAACTCTGCACGACCCACCCGCGCTCCTGCAATTCCGCCAGGCTCAGGTGAGCGTGCGGGCCGCGCCGGCTGGGAAAGAACACATACTCCCACCGCGCCGGACGCGACGGCGCGGCCGGGAGGGCTGGTGGTCTTCGGGAACGCATGGCCCACACTCGGCTGGACTGGCCGCGTGTCAACCATCGGCGATCCCTTGCGCGGGTTCGGCGGGCGGGCGGGGTAACGCGGCGCGGCGGGTGCATCCGAACACTGTTCTTGGTAGGGCGTCGTCGCTCCGCGCGCGCCGGGGTGAGGCGACAGCAAGGTCCGCAAGGTTTCTTCGCGGCCTGGCCC
>JAYVNY010000300.1:0-15593 GCA_043758205.1 Akkermansia sp. | reverse complement strand
GGCATCCCCAATGCGTGGATCACCATCTCCGGTGAACTGCGGGGCGGGGAGTTCAAGTTTCGCGACTACTACAGCGTCTTCGGCATCGAGAACCCGAGGACGCGCAGCATCATGGAAGTGGACAGTGCGTTCATCGAACGCACGCGGCAGGAGTATCGTCGTCCGGGGCTGGCGGAGGTTCAGGCCAAACTCGTGCAGGCCTTCCCGTATCCGCGTTGAAAGTCCGCGCCGGGCTTAGACTGGAAACCACGTCAGCTTCAGGCGGCGAAACTTTTCCCAGCGCGACGGCGGCGGCGCGGCGTGGATTTCGGGCTGGAGCAGTTCGAATAATTCTTCACCCCGCTGCGACATGGTGTGTCGTGACTCGACAAGACGGCGACCGCTTTCCGCGATGGCGTCCGCGCGCGGCAAATCCTTCCGCAGCAGTTGCACTTTGGTCAGCAACTCGTCGGCCCCGTCGTAGAGCACCACGTTCTCCATGTCCACAAAGCCCAACGCCTCCTGCTCAATGGCGGGTTGGCGCTTGGCTACGAGTACGCAGCCCGCCGCCATCGCCTCGAAGTTTTTGAACATGTACTCGTTGTAGCCGATGTCTGCGCTGATGAAAAAACGGATGCGGTTGAGCAGTCGGTTGTAGCCCGGGTAATCGCCGTCCTCCGTGCGGAGATACTGCAACTCGACGGAACGACCGACGGTGGCCAGCAACCGGCGGCGTTGCGCATAGATGCGGTTCTTGAGCCGTCCGATGTGGCCGAACTCGATGTCGCGCGTCTGACCGAGACAGGAGATGTGCTCCGGGTTGTAGCACTTGGGCAGATAGGCGGAGTCAACGCCGGCCGCGCGGAAAGCCAGTTCGCAAGTGCGGTTCGGCACGAGCACGCGCAGCCGTCCGATGTCGCGGAGCACCACGTCGTATTTCCGATGCCAGCGGCTGTCGGGCAGAAAATGCTGGCAGGCGTCGTGGTCAAGGAAGACGAGGTTCGGCACCGCGCGCAACGCCGGATACTGCGCGCCGATGCGGCGAAGATTTTGATCCAGCAATACGCGGTCGCAGCCGCGAAAGTCGAGCCGGCCCAGCGCGGCGGCGTAGTCGTCCAGGTCGTCATCTGTGAACGCGACGCGCACCAGTTCGCAATGCCGGCCCAGAGCGGCCCACATCGGTTCCAGCGGAATCGGCGTGTCGGCTTTGAAAATGAGCAGCACCTTCATTGAGGAAATCAGAACCCGCGCATGGACAATTTAATTGGCTTCATTTCTCGAAAGGTCTTATCTGGCGACGTTGATTGAGACCGCAAGCAAAATGAAGCTCGGCTTCCTTCTGTTCGATTATTTTCCGTTCGGCGGGTTGCAGCGCGATTGCCTGGGCATCGCCCAGCTCTGCGCGGCGCGCGGACACGACGTGACGATCTTCACCCGCACTTGGAAGGGTGACCGACCCACGGGCCTGAAAATCGAACTCTTTGGCCGGCGCGGCTGGACGAACGTGGCGCGCAACCGCGCGTGGCTGAAGCAACTCGCGGTCGTGTTGCCGCAGCACGCGCTCGAGGGCGTGATCGGGTTCAACAAGCTGCCGGGGCTGGATGTATATTACGGCGCGGACCCGTGCTTCGTCGCCAAGGTGCGGCAGACGAAAGCGTGGTGGCACCGGCTCACATCGCGCTACCGGCACTACGCCGCGCTGGAGCAGGCCGTGTTCGCGCGCGGCACGCGCACGGAGTTGCTCCTCCTGACCGCGCGGGACCGTTCGCAATACGAAGAATGCTACGGCACCGAGGCGGCACGATTTCATTTGCTCCCGCCGAACGCCACGCCGAGAGCTTTCACCGCCGAACAGCGAACCGCCACGCGCGCGAAAATTCGCGCCGCGCACGGATGGAATGCCGATGAGCAACTCGTCCTGTTCGTCGGCTCCGATTTTCATCGCAAGGGACTGGCGCGCGCGCTCGTCGCTTTCGCCTCCGTCGCGGCGGGCGGTGCGCCGAGACGGTTCGTGGTCATCGGCGACCGCGCGCCCGGAAAGTTCACCGCGCTCGCGCGCTCGCTGGGCGTGGCCGACCGCGTGCATTTTCTCGGCGGACGTCACGACGTGCCGGACTGGATGCTGGCAGCGGACGTGATGATTCACCCCGCACACGTTGAGACGGCGGGCATCGTCCTGCTGGAAGCGATCACCTTAGGGCTGCCGCTGATCGCCACCGAGGCGTGCGGCTACGCACCGTTTGTGGCGGCGTGCGGCGGGCGGGTCTTGCCGTCCCCTTTCGCGCAATCCGAGTGCAACCGCGCGCTCGCCGAACTGCTGGATCCGGAGGCGAACGCCGCCACTCGCGACCTCGCGCTCGAGTACGCCGCGCACGAAGACCTGTACAGTTGCCACGCGCGCGTGGTGGAACTGATCGAAGCTACGGTGCGGCGGAAGCTCGCCCGGTAGGCGCGCACCGGCTTGGATGGGAAGAAATCAAAAGCCAACAGGCGGCGAGCTTTCCGTTGCTGAAAAAATAGCGGGAGCAGGCCGGAAGGGATGCCGGTTGCATCTGCCCATTAAAACTCCCGTCTGCCTTCTGCTCACGGCGCCGTTTCGCGCAGCCGGATGAACACATTGCTACCCGGTGGTCGCCCGCACACCGTCTCGTTTGTCCCGTTGAGAAAGCGATTGGTCTGCACCGTGAGCGCGAACCAGTTGGTCTGGTTCAGGTTGGTTTTGTATTCGGGGAAGATGGCGAGGTTGTTCGTGCCGGTGGAGCGCAGCACGATGTTGCTCGTGAACTGGTAACTCACGATCCGCACCAGCGGCAGCGACGACCCTTCGACGGTCAGAATTTCCCCGCGCAGGGACTGCCCATGCACCGTGCAGTCGTAGTAGTAGTTCGCGGCATTCGTCGGCACCACGTAGGTGAGGAGGCCGAAGCAGAGGCTGCTGGTGTCCACGCCGGGACTGTTCACGCGGAACGGATGGAAACCGCAAATCGTGTCCACGTCGAAGGTGTAGGTCCGCCCGCGCACCAGCGTCAGTGTGGGGCTGTTCACGCCGTTGATCGTGAAGGCAAAGCCCGGCGTGCGCACGGTGAAGTCGGCGGCGGCGGCGTGGGCCACCAGAAGCAAACCGGGCAGCCAGGCAAAAGTGCCGGTAGCAAGATTGAACAGCGGACGGGCGAACGAGTTTTTCATTTGTGATTCCAGTTTTCAAACCGCGCAGCGGGCGGCTTCGCGATGCGATGGCCACACTATAAGCATTGAATGGATCTTTCTGTCAGGCAGAAACAATGGGCGAGGGCGCGTAGCGGGGAGAATTTGGCTGTCCGACATGGATTCGAACCATGACAAAGGCCTCCAAAGAGCCTTGTGCTACCATTACACCATCGGACAAGCGCGCTGGGAAAATATCTGCCAACCGTCGCCGCGCAATCGAAAATTTCCCCACTCACGGCGCGCCGTCACTTCGCTTGATCTGCCTTGGCTCGCGCCTATGATGCGCGCCCATGTTTCGTCATTTGCTTTGCGTCTGTTTTTTTGCGTTCGCCGCGTGCTGGTCGCACGCCGCCCAGTTCGTCACCGACACCAACGCCAGCGCCGCGCCGAAAGTCGCCGCCGCCTCGAACGAGGGCGAACTGGCCATGAAACGCTTTCGCATCCCAAAGGGTTTCAAGGTCGAGTTGTTTGCCGCCGAGCCTTTGCTCGCGAATCCCGTCTCGTTCAGCATTGATGAGAAGGGTCGTTTCTACGTCGTCGAGACCTACCGCCTGCACGCCGGCGTCACGGACATTCGCGGCCACATGACGTGGCTGGACGAGGAACTCGCCAGCACCACCGTGGAGAATCGCATCGAGTACATGAAGCGTTTCGAGGGCAAGCGCATTGATGATTACACCCGCGAGAGCGACCGCGTAAAACTCGTCTGGGACAGCAACGGGGACGGCAAGGCCGACAAATCCACCGTCTTCTCGACCGGCTACAACAACATCGAGGACGGTCTGGGGGCCGGGGTGCTGGCGCATCGCGGCAATGTTTATTTCGCGAACATCCCGAAACTCTGGCTGCTTCGCGACAACGACAAGGACGGCGTGGCCGAGTCGAAGAAGCCCCTGCTCCACGGCTTCGGCGTGCGCGTCGGTTTCCTCGGCCATGATTTGCACGGGTTGAAGATCGGGCCGGACGGCAAACTTTATTTCACCATCGGCGACCGCGGCGCGCATGTGGTGACGAAGGACGGCGCGAATGATCGCACGGTCGAGAATCACGAGGAGGGCGCGGTCTATCGCTGCAACTTCGACGGTACGGGGCTGGAGATTTACGCGCGCGGTCTCCGCAACCCGCAGGAACTCGCCTTCGACGCCTTCGGCAATCTCTGGACCGGCGATAACAATTCCGACGGCGGCGATCCGGCGCGCTGGGTCTATGTCGTCGAGGGCGGCGACAGCGGCTGGCGTGTGGGCTATCAATTTCTGACGCAGCCAAACGCGCGCGGCGTGTGGCTCAGCGAGCGCATGTGCTATCCGCAGTTTCCTGGGCAAGCCGCCTTCCTGCTCCCGCCGGTGGCGAACATCGGCAACGGCCCCTCCGGTCTCAGTTATTATCCCGGCGTGGGCCTGCCGGATCGCTACACGAATCATTTCTTCCTCTGCGACTTTCGCGGCAGCACCGGCAGCGGCGTGCATTCCTTCGGCGTGAAGCCGAAGGGCGCGGGGTTCGAAGTCGTGGACCGCCATGAGTTCATCTGGGAGGTGCTCGTGACCGACGGCGACTTCGGCTACGACGGCAGCTTCTACATTTCCGACTGGGTGCAAGGCTGGAACAAAACCGGCAAGGGTCGCATCTACCGCGTCTTTGATCCCGAGTCGGTGAAGTCCAAGGCGGTCAAGGAAACGAAGGAATACTTCGCGCAAAATTTTGACATGATGGGCGTGAGCAAACTCCGGCTGCTCCTGGCGCATCCCGACATGCGCGTGCGGCAGGAAGCGCAGTTCGCCATCGTGTCACTCGGGCCAGTCACGGCCGCGCGCGCCTTCACCCGCGTGGTGGATGGGAAAGACGCGAACCTCTTCGCGCGGCTGCACGCCATCTGGGGCCTCGGGCAAATCGCGCCGCGCTCGCAACTCGCGGTCAACGCGCTGAACAAACTTTTGGAAGACAAGGATGCCGAGGTCCGCGCGCAGGCTGCAAAGACGCTTGGCAACGTCAGCCTCGGCAGCGCGCGCACGCTGGCGCATCTGCTCGCGGATGAGAACGCGCGGGTGCGCTTCTTCGCCGCGCTGGCCTTGAGCAAGTTCGGCGATCTGGAATCACTCGAACCGATCGTCGAGATGTTGCGGGCCAACAATGATCAGGACGTACATCTGCGCCACGCGGGGGTGATGGCGCTGACCTCGATGCTGCGCCGCGCGGGCGCACAGCCGGGCGTGGCCGTGTTGCGTCGTGAACCGGGCAGTGCGGATGAGGCACGTTATCAGAATGCGCTGCATGACTTGCTGGCCGACAAATCAAGCGCCGTGCGCATGGCGATGCTGCTCGCCCTCCGGCGCGCGGAGTCGCCAGACCTCGCGGAGTTTTTGCGCGACTCCAATCCCTTGCTCGTCTCGGAAGCCGCCCGCGCCATCAACGATTTGCCCATTCAGAATGCGCTGACCAATCTCGCCGCGCTGATTGAATTCTCCGAGGAGCTTTCCTCCTTTCCCGCCGGCGATGACCAGGCGCCCGGCCCGCGCGACGGACTCTTGCGCCGCGTGATCAATGCGAACTACCGCCTCGGCGCGAGCAACAACGCGGCGGCTCTTGTGGCCTTCGCGTCCACCAGTCCGGCGCGCGAAGGACTGCGCGCGGAAGCCGTCACGCTGCTCGGCGAATGGGCCAAGCCCTCGGGCCGCGACCGCATCACGGGCCTGTGGCGTCCAGTCGGCGAACGCGATCCGCAGATCGCGGCGCACGCGTTGCAGCCGCATCTGTCCGCGCTGCTCCGCACTTCTTCGGACCGTTTGAAACTGGCCGCGACCAGGACGGCGGGCGAATTGAACATCCAGAGCGAGGACGCAAATCCCTTCAACCTCCTGAGCGATCCGAGCGCGGCGTCGAATCTCCGCATCGAGGCGTTGAAGTCGCTGGTGCGCGCGAAGGACGAAAAACTTCCCGAAGCCGTGCGCGTCGCGCTGGCCAGCCAGGACGAGGCGCTGCGGAAAGAAGCGACCAGAATCCAGGCGCAACTGCAACCGAACGACTCGCTCGCCCAGCTCCGCATCACGCTGGAGCAAGGCACCATCAGCGAGCAGCAAAACGCCTTCGCCACGCTCGGCGGAATGCCCGGCGCAGAAGCCGACACGCTGCTCGTGCAATGGCTCGGCAAACTGCTAGCGAAAAATGTGAAACCGGAAGTGACGCTCGATCTGCTCGACGCCGCCGCCAAACGCGATCACCCCGACATCCGCGCCAAGCTGCGCCAGTTTGAAAACGCCCGCCTGCCCGCCGATGACTTGCGCTCCTACCGGGAGTGCCTGGTCGGCGGCAACGCGGAGGACGGCAAAAAAGTGTTTATCGAGAAGGTCGAGGCCTCCTGCGTGCGCTGCCACAAGTACGAGGGCGAGGGTGGCGAAGTCGGCCCGGAACTCACCGGCATCGGCGGACGCAAGGACCGCAACTACATCCTCGAATCGTTGGTGTTCCCAAACAAAACCATCGCGCAGGGTTTCGAGAGTGTGATCGTGACCTTGAAGAATGGCACCGCCTATGCCGGCCAGTTGAAGAGCGAGACGGCCACCACGTTGGACATTAATTCCCCCGAGGACGGTCTGATGACGGTGAAAAAAACGGACATCAAGACCCGCGAGCGCGGCCTCTCCGGGATGCCCGAGGAACTGCGTCAGGTGCTGACCAAACAAGACCTCCGCGACCTCGTGGAATTCCTCGCGCAGTCGAAGGCCGCGGCGAAGTAGCGCCTCGCTGGAGTCCAAGCTTCAGCGTGAGTTGGAGTTCAAGCTTTAGCTTGTCTTCAAACCGTGCCTCCGCTGTTCGCACCCGAACAAGCTGAAGCTTGGCCTCCAGCCCGCCTGAAGGCTGAACTTCACTTCACCCCTTCAACTTCCGCACAAACTCCACGAAGCCCTGCTGCTGCACGCGCAGTCGTTCCACCAGTTCCGCGTCCCTCAACTTCCCGTCCGCACCGAGCTGGTCGCCAATGCGCGGAATGAAGACGCGCTCAGGAAAAAGGTGCGCATTGCGGTAGCCGAAGATCATTTGCAACTGCTCGACCGGACGCAGCGCGCCCCACATCCCCGCCGCCAGCCCGACGAAGCACACGGGCCGCGCCTCGAAGCTCTCGGGAAACTTGAGCATATCTATGAAGTATTTCAGCACCCCCGGCACCGACCCGTTGTATTCCGGTGTGACCACGATGAGTCCGCTGGCCTGCAAGACGGCATCGGCGAAGGGCGCGAACGATTTCGGTTTCTCTGCGTAGGAACTGGGCGAAAAAATCTCCGGTGGCAATTGCGCGAGATCGAGCACCTTCAGCGGCGTCTTCATCTCGCGATATATGTCTTCAATCTGCGCCGCGACCTTGCGCGTGTTGCTGCCGGGGCGGTTGGTGCCAACTATCAATGTCATCATGGCGGTGAAGGTGCCGGGAGGAACCGGGGCGTGCAAGGCGGGTTGGTTTGAAATTCAGTCCGTGATTCGTGACCGCCCGGCGTAAATGTTCATCCGCTCCGCGCGCAAAAAACCCACCAGCGTCTGCCGGCTCGCCCGCGCAAATTCCACCGCCAGACTCGACGGTGCGGAGACCGCCGCCACCACCGGCACGCGCGCGGCCAGCGCCTTCTGCATGATCTCGAACGACGCGCGCCCGCTGACCACGAGGAGGTGCTCGCTGAACGGACGCAGCTGATTGAGCAGTCCGAAGCCGATGACCTTGTCCACCGCGTTGTGCCGCCCGATGTCCTCGCGCGCGACCACGAGTTCGCCGTCGCGGGTGAAGATTCCCGCCGCGTGCAGTCCGCCGGTGCGCTCGAAAGTCGGCTGCGCGGCACGCAGCTTCTCCGGCAGTTGCGCCAGCAGGGCCGCGCTGATTTTTAGCCGGGAGGAAATGGGCTTGAGCCGCCGCCGCACGTCACGAATGGATTCCCGGCCGCACACGCCGCAGCTCGACACCGCCGCGCCGCGTCGCGCCAGCCGTGCCCGATCCACTGTCACGTCTGGCGAGAGAAAAACATCGAGGCTGTTGCCGTCCTTGTTCCGTGCGTTGCGTCGCACGGCTTGCAAATCCGCCGGCTTGTGAATCAGTCCCTCGGTGAACAGCCAGCCCGCCGCCAGTTCCTCGTCATGCCCCGGCGTGCGCATGGTCACGACGAGCGGCTGCGTATCGAGACGAATTTCCAGCGGCTCCTCGACCGCAAGCGAGTCTTGGGCGCGCACCATTCGGCCTGAGGTCCAACGCGTGATTTGTTTTCGCTCGGCACTCACGCATCAAGCCTTGTAGATGTCATGCGTGCCGATGTCCACGCTGACCACCTCCGCACCTCTGATGAAAAACACCACCCGCAAATCGCCTTCGATTCTTACTGCGTAAATGGTGCGGCGATATTCTGCCGACAGGGAATTGATCTTGTGGGTATCGAGCCTTGGATCAAACGGATCGACTTTGAAAATTCTCCAAACGTGGCGCACGGACTCTTTCTGCGCGGCGGGCAGGGCGTAAAATTTCTTCCAGAAAACTGATGTAGCCTTGAACTGGTAGCTCACATCTTTGCGGGGGGCTGGTCGTTCAACACCAGTTCCATGTCGAACACCTGGCCCGCGTCGGCTTCCGCCATGCCCTGGCGGAAGGAGTCAGGAATCCACGACTTGTCCTCGGTGAGAATGAAAGTCGCCACGCTACGACGATCTTCGGCGGGCAACGCCTGAAACTCTTTGATGATCTCAGTGGCGGTCATGGCCAGACGGTATTTTGCCGCAGGCCGGGCGTCAATCGGCGCGAACGGCCTTCTCCACCTGCACGGTCGCATTGTAATCCGGCACGCCGCCGAGCGTGTCCACCGCGCCGCGGGGGATGATGACATTCCCCTCGGGCCAGTGAACTTGCAGGTTGCCGCGCGCGATGGGCGCGAGGAACACGCGGCCCTCGTAGCGGCCCACGTCGCTGACGAGCGTGATGCGTTCGTCATTCTGCAACTGCAACGCCGTCGCATCATCCGCGTTCATCAAGACGGCGTCGCGCGCCGCGCCGTTGAACGGATCAATCTCGGCGTAGATAAGGGTGTTGAACTGTTTGCCGCGCCGCGTGCTGACAGAGAAAGAGTTGAGGGTTGAGGGTTGAGGGTTGAGAGCCGGGGTCTCTGGAACTGGCACCACGCGGAAATGCCCCTGGCCGTCTGCCGTCGGAAACTTTCCATCCATGCAAAGGTGCGGGCCGCCGTATTGAAATTGATCACCGCTCTTCTTGAGATGCTGCACGCCATCGTAAAACGGAACGACGCGGGCGATCTCGTCACGCATCCCCTGCCCCGTCTCGCAGCCCAGTAGATGCGCGCGCGCGGGATACGCGGCGGCGGCCAGCTCGCGGAGAATTTTCCACTCGGCCTTGGCCTCGCCAATTTGGCGCGGAATCTCCGGCGAGAAAATCACGCGCCGCTCCGTCGTCGTCTCCGTCCCGCCGTCGTCCTGCTCGTAGCGTGTCTTGGCCGGCAGCAGCAGCACATCGCCTCGTCCTTCGATGAACATCTGGTCGGTGAGAATGATGTCCTGATGCACGCGGAGCGGCACCTTCGCCATCGCCTGCGCGACGTAATCAGGATCGGGCAGCGTGCGGAGAAAATTCCCGCCGAGGCAGTAAAGCAAATCAAGTTTGCCCTGCGCGCAGGCCTCGACCATTTCCACCGCGTCCAGCCCCTCTTCATCTGGCACGGGGAAACCATATTCCTTCGCGAGCCACGCGGCGCTTTCGGCGTTGATGGATTTGCCGCCGGGAAAAGCCGTGGCGTACGCACCCATCTCCGCGCCGCCCTGCACGCTGGAGTGGCCACGGATGGGCATCAGGCCGTTCTTGTCGCGGCCCACGTAGCCGCGCGCGAGTCCGAGGTTCAGCACCATCGAGACGCCGTCGCCGCCGTGCGTGTGCTGCGTGATGCCCATGCTCCAGACCAGCACGGCGTTCTTCGCGTCGCGCAACAATTCGGCGAATTCCAGCATGTCCGCGTGCGACAAACCGCTTTGCCTTTCCAAGTCGGAATAGGTGAGCGTGGAAAGTTGAGCGTGGAGAGCGGGGAAATCCGCCGTGTGTTTGGCAATGAATTCGTGATTCACCCAGCCGCGCTCCACAAGAATTTTCAACACGCCGGAGATGAACGCGATGTCGCCGCCTTGTGTGACCGGGAACCAGTAGTCCGTGAGATTCGAGCCGAAGAGCGCGCTGTCCGCGTTCGATGGCACCCAATACTTTTTCATGCCCGGCTCGAGATACGGATTCACCATGACGATCTTCGTGCCGAGCTTTTTCGCGAGATGCAGATACTTGGTCGTGACCGGCTGATCGTTCGCCGGGTTCGCGCCGAAGAAGACGACGAGGTCGGTGCCGAACCAATCCTTGTAGCTGCAAGTGCTGGCCGCGACGCCGAGGGCGTGTTTCATGGCCGCGCCGCTCGGCGAGTGGCAGAGGCGCGCGGCGTTGTCCACGTTGTTGGTGCCGAGGAAGCGCGCGACCTTCTGCGCCATGTAATAAATCTCGTTGGTCACGCCGCGCGAGGTGACGAAGAAGGCGAGGCGGTCGGGAGTGCTGGCGCGAATGCGTTTGGCGATGAGCGCATAAGCCTCGTCCCAGGTGATGCGCCGGAAACCCTTTTCTCCCGCTGACCGCAGCATCGGATACGGCAGTCGCCCGAGTTCGCGCAGTTCCGCGTTCGACCTGGATTTCAGCGCGGCGACATCGGAGAGAAGATTCACGTCCAGTGCGGGCATCGTGTTCAACCGCAGCAAATTCAGTCGCGTCATGCACAGGTGCGTCCCTTCAATCGTCCAGTCGTGAAAGCCCGCCACGCCGAGCGCACAGCCGTCGCACACGCCCTGGCTCAACACTTTCCACGCGTAACCGAGGTTGTCGCGATTGCGCCATGCGATCTTGAGCATGTCGCGAAAGTGCTGGGGCTTCTGGTGGCCCACGCCAAACGGCGCGGCGGATTTCAGCCGGTCAACGACGGTGATTTCAAGGCGGCGGCTCATGTGATGCCAGTCTCGCGAAGCGCCTCGCGGAGGCGAAGGAAAAATTCTCGGGCGAGGACGCCCGACTCCACACCTGCGGCCCGCCACTTTCAATCGCACCCTTTTTCCACCCCCTGCTTGCGCCCGCCGCCCTGTTTCTCTAAAACGCGCGCATGTCTGTCACTGCCACGCGCGCCGGAGCACGGCGCACCGGATCATTTGATTTGTCTCGCTACCTCGACACGCGCAGCGCCGAGGTCAACGCGGCGCTGGATCGTTTTCTGCCGAAAGAAAAGACCAAGCCCGCGACCATCCATCGCGCCATGCGTTACTCGCTCTTCGCCGGCGGCAAACGGATGCGTCCCGCACTGACGCTCGCCGCCGCCGAGGCCTGTGGCGGCAAGATTGCCGACGCGCTCCCGCTGGCCTGCGCCGTCGAGTGCATTCACACCTACTCGCTGATTCACGATGATTTGCCCGCGATGGATAATGATGACTTTCGCCGGGGCAAGCCGACGAACCACAAAGTGTTCGGCGAAGGCATCGCCGTGCTGGCGGGCGACGCGCTGCTCACGCAGGCGTTTGAAATCGTGGCCCAGGCGCGCGGGTGGAAACGTTATTCGCACCAGACGCTCGTGCTGGAACTGACCCGCGCCTCCGGTTCGCTGCAATTGATCGCCGGACAGGTCGCGGACCTGGAAGGCGAGGGGAAAAAGATTTCCGCGCCCGAGTTGAAATACATCCACGAGCGCAAGACCTCCGCCCTGCTCTGCTGCTCGGCGCGGCTCGGCGGCATGAGCGCGAACTGCACTCCCGCGCAACTGCAAGCCCTCACCGACTTCGGCTACCACGTCGGCCTCGCGTTCCAGATCATTGACGACATTCTCGATATCACGCAGACCAGCGCGCAGCTCGGCAAGACGGCGGGCAAAGACACCAAGGCGCAAAAGGCCACCTACCCCTCGATCATCGGGCTGGAAAAATCCCGCGTCATCGCCCGTCGGCTGACCGACCGGGCGTTTGGCGCGTTGAAAATTTTTCGCGGCCGGGCGGAGGCACTGGAGGCGCTGGCGACTTACCTGTTGCAGCGCAACAAGTGAGCCGACGGGGACGCGCGGGAAAACAATTCAATGTGTACTGGAAGAAAAATGCCGACGTGGAATCGCCCGCTGGCCCTCAGCCTGATCGCGCTGCTGATGCTGACCGCTCCGACGCTGAACGCGCAGCCCGCCCCGACTTCACCATCTTCTGCGGCGGGTGAACTCACACTCACGAATCGTCCGGAGAAAATGGTTCCGGCCGCGCCAGCCAAAGCTCCGCTGCCTGCGGCCACGAAACGCCGGGCCGGCTTAATGGCTGGTGCGGGTCTCGCCATTCTCTCGCTACTCGCGCTGGCGGCGGGGTTGGCCTTGGTGCGAACCTTCAAACGGTGAGCGTGGTCGCGCATGATCACGCCCGACCGCCTCGCGCCTCATCAATTTCTCAACCGGAAGAAGATCGTGTCCGCCGGGTTGGTCACGGAGTACGGACTGAGCGTCACCGGCCCCGGCACATCGGGCCACGCGCCTGAGTTGACAGCATTCGTTTGCTGGAGCGTCAGCCCGGCTCCCGCCCACGAGACAACGACCACATTATCCGTCCGCGTGATCCGCAAGGGAGTTTCAGCGGCGAGCGCGCGCACCAGCGAGACGGTGGAACCGAAGACCACGTCCGAGCTGCTCGTGCTTTGCTGATGCACCTCCACGGCGAGCACGTTATCGCCGTCGAGCAGATTGGTCATGGCGCTGCCGCCGAGGCGGAACACATCCGGCACATCAATCGTGGCCTCGCAGGAATTGGCCGGGCAGCCGCTGGAAAGCTGCGTGTAGCCCGCCGGACCGGGACTCATCCGCACGCGCTGAATCTCCGTGCCGTTCAAATAAAGGATCGCGCCGTCATCAATGTAGTTGGTGAAAACCAGTCCGAATCCTTCCGGCAATCCGTGGAAGGAAAAGTGTGTGCGAAAATAATACGTCGGATACGGCCCGCCGCCCGGCGTGGCCGGCACGGGCGTGCGGCGCGGACTGACGCCCACGTTCTCTTCCAGATACAGCAGCGCTGGTCCGGGACCGGACCAGCCCGTGTCGTCGTAGTTCGCAGCGGCCCAGTTCGATCCGGCGAGATTGTTCGTGGTGAAACGCCAGCCGTTCGTGAATGCGAGCAGCGTCTGCACAAAGGGCGTGGTGCTGAACGTGCCGTCGAAGGCGGACTGGTTCGTGCCGTACGTCGCGACAATGCGGAAGTAGTAGGTCGTGACCGCCTGCAAGCCCGTCAGCACGAGTGCGTGATTCAGCGTGAGGTTCTCATCCAGCGGTGAGGCCGAGCCGAGCAAGGGTGTGAGTCCGTAGAAAATTTGCGCGGTCGAATTCGAGAGCGTGGTCCAGGTGAAGACCGCGTTCGTCTCGCCGGGCGCAACCACGATGTCCGAGAAGAACGGCGGCAGCACCACCGGCGGCGGTAGCGTAAAGTGAACGGCACTTTCAAAGGTGACATCGCTGCTGGGGTTGCCAACGGCGGGCCGGAAGTTATGAGCCTCCACCGCGTAATAATTTGTGCCCAACACCAGGTTGCTCAACGCGCCACCGGTGAGCGTGAAGACGAGCGGGCAGGTGGCGTTGTTGTTGAAGCCGGAGGCCAACGTGCATTGGACGAGCACCGCCGACGGAGTGGCATTGGTGATAAGGCCCGCCGGCATGTTCGTGCGGAAAATTTCCACGCTGTTCAAATAAAATACCGCGCCGTCATCCAAAAAGTTTGAGAACGTGAGCGTGAGTCCGTTCAGGTCGCCCTCATAAACAAAACTCTTTCGGAAGTAGTAAGTGGGAAAAGGGTAGTTCGCGTTCCCGCTGTCCAAGGCCATGCGCGTGCCGCTGGCGAAGTTCGGAATGTTTGACGTGTGGTTCTGCGTGGGCGTGGTGCTCAACGCCCACAAACAGGCCGGGCCGTTCGACCAGCCTCCGTCGTTGTAAGCGGGCGCGGTCCAGTTCATGCCGTCGAGGTTGACGGTGGTGTAGCGCCAGGTCGCGTTCAGCGGCACGAGCACGCCGCTGGCGAAATTAGTCGTCGAGAATGGCAGCGCGCGGCAAGCGGACGCGTGCGGAAGGCTGCCTTCGAGCGAGAGCGCGCGGTAGTAATAACGCTGGCCCGGCAGCAGCCCGGTCAGGGTCACGAGATGGTTCGTCACCGGCGTGGGATCAAAGGTGGTCAGCGTCCCGAGCGCGGTGGTGAGTCCGTATTCCACCTGCGTGCTCGCGGGCGTGAATGTCTGCCAGGAAATCGTGGCCACCGTTGTGCCCGGCGTGATGGACTCGTGGTGGATAAAAGTTTCCAGCGGCAGCGCGAACACGCCGAGCATCGAGCCGCTGATGCGCTCGCGCCCCGAGGCCGGCACGTAACTGGACTTGGTGAGCGCGAGCGGATTGCCGCCGGTGCAGTTCTCCATGTACATCGCCGCCGAGCCGCCGCCGTCCATGGCTATTCCATCCGTCGCGCCGAATTGCAGCGCCCAGAATCCCATGTCGTTGTCGTTCGCGCCGTCGCTGTAGCCGGGCTGCCGTCCGTCAATGACCAAGAGGAAAAGATGACGCCGGTCGGCGGACAGGCCGAAGATCGTGCGCGGTTGAAACTGATGAAACGTCGGATCGGGAAAGGTGCTGATGAGCGCGTTGTTGCCGATGATCACGCCGTTGGTCACCACCGCGTAGTAGCCGCTCAGGGCGGTGTAGATGCCCGCCGTATTCGTGCCGGGCGGCGCGTTGCTCAGGGCGAGCGAGGGCGTGTTGTTCGTCGTGAAGAGCATCGTGGCGTAGCGGTTGTTGCTGTCCGGCCCGAAGTCCGGCACCGATACCACCTGGCCCGTGCAAATCGAGAGGCCGAAGATGCGGCTGGGCAGACCGTCGAGCGCCGGGTCGCTGGTCCAGTTGCCGCCGCTGAGAGTCTGGTAAAAATTCGCGACGCTCGCGACTTGCACGCCATACTTCTTGATGAAGTTGCTCACGCTGATCGAATAGGTCTCGCTGGATTCGAGCACGTAATTCGTCGCGCGCGGGCTGGTGAAAAGGCGCACGTCCGGGTCTTGCAGGTCAATGCGGAGGCAGGTCGCGACTTGCAGGGTGTGGTTGGTGTAGGCCACGCCGTTGTTCGTGAAGAAGGTCGTGGGCGTGTTCGTGCCGAGGGCGCGCTCGATGCCCTTGAAGAGCGGAAACCACGGCGTGACGACGACGTTCGCGCGAGTCGTGCCGGCAAAAAACAGAATGCAGAGAAACGCCGCGACTATCGCGTGCGCCTGATGGGCTGGGAAAAAAGCGGCGCTAAAGCGACCGCACTCCAAACGCTGGCGCGCCCTCGGCACGAACACGCCCACGACCTTCTTCACGAACAAC
>JAYVNY010000299.1:0-8764 GCA_043758205.1 Akkermansia sp. | reverse complement strand
CCAGTCGCGCACGTCCTTGCCGAGGAACTCGATGTTGAAATACTCGTTGGTCAGCTCGACGCGCAGCGTGCCGATGGGCGCGCCGGAAATCTGGTAGTTGATCACGCTGCTGCCGTAGGCGATGCGCTCGCCGATGGAGAAGAGATGGAACGCATCAACGGTGATGGACTGCGGCAGGCGCTCGACGCGCATCGTGGCCTGCCACGCGGCCTCGCTCACGCGCAGTGCGGATTGAATGCCGGTCACCTTGCGCGGAAAAAAAGCCGTGGCGATCTCGGTAAGCCCCGGTGTCGCCGCGGGCGTGACCCGGAAACCGGCGTCTGCCGAGACCGCGACATGCCCGCGCACTGACTTCGCCTGCGGCACCTCGATGCGCGGCAACACCCACGTCGCCGCGCCGAGTGCCGTGTTGCGCTCCAGGCGCAATTGCACGATCTGCCGCCCGCTGATCGGCTGGCCATAGACGAGGCGCAGTTGCGCATCGTTGGCCTGATCCTTGAGGAAGTAATCGCTCATGCCGGCGGCCGCGACGCGGGCGAGCGCGTAGCCCTTCGGCACGTCGAGCAGGAGTTCGCGCACGGGCGCTTCGCGGATGTCGAGTTCCAGTTCCGCGTCAATCGTCGTCTCGTTCTCCGCAAGGTGATAGGCGAGCAGATACGAGACGGAAATCTCCGGCAGCACGTTGTCCGCGCTGATGCGGAGCGTGTGGTTCGCGCCGGAGAAACGATGCACGAAACGCTGCTTCGCGTCGGTGCGCAGCAACGCATGCGTGACATCGCTCTCGGGAAATTGTTCGGGCGAAACTTGTGACAGGCCGGTGGCGTTCACGACTTCGAGCCGGACTGCTCCGTCGTTCACCACGCGATAGTAACCGGCGAAACGCGTCACGCCCTCGGGCTGCAACTTCATTGCTTCAAACGCTGCGGGAAAGGCCGCGAGCGGTGTCTGCATCTGCACCTGCACGGCGAAGGCGTCCTTCTGCGGCTGGTTGAACTGCACGATCAGGCGCCGGTCGCGGGTCTGCGGAATCGTTTCGAGGTCCCACTTCAACACCTGCTCGCCCAGAACGCGTGTCACTTCACCATCGCCGGTCAGCAGCAGAACGAGGCGCGAGAGTTCGCCCTGCATCACTCGGCCCTCGATGAGCGCGGACTGCCGCATCAATCCCGGCGCGACGGAAATCTGCGCGAGCATTTCCGCCGAGTAGAAGAGTTTGCCCTCGCTCTCGGGCCGCGAGGTTTTCCAGGAAAGTTGCACTCTGCCGTCGGCGGGGAGAAACGTGACGAACTCCTGACCCTTCCGTTCCGGCTTCGCGCCGCCCGCGAAACGAAACTGCGTGTCCGTGGGCAGTCCTTGCAGCGCCAGCGGCTGAAGCGCGCTCGCCGCGACGCGGAGGTCAATGCTGTTCCACATATCCGCGTGGCGCACGGCGGCGTGGAAGCGCAGGCGGATGGGATACTCGCCCGGCTCATCGAACGTGGCGATGAAGCGGCCGTCCTGGAATTTCATCCGGCACTTGGGGTGCTTGTCGAAGTCCGTCAGAGCCACGCCGCCCGAAATCAACTCCACCAAGCCGCCCTTCGGATTCTTGACGCGCGCAATAGCCGTGAGGGTGAACGCCGCCGAATCGTCGCCCATCTGCGCGATCAGTTTGAAATTCGCCAGCGTCACACGCCGTGCGTCGGGATCGCCGGTGGTGATTTGTAGCGGCAGCGTGTAGCCCGCTCCTTGGAAACGAAACGCCAGCAACTCGTCGTCGCTCGGAGTGGTCGCCCCGCGCATCGCCTCGGGAAGATATTTGGTTTCGATGGCGATGACGCCCGCAGGGCTGATCGCTTTCACGCTCACCATCGGGTCCGACTCGATCAGCACGTAGCCCTGCGACAACGCGGCGGGCGTGGAACTCAGCGTGAGCGGCGTGAGCGACTTGGGTAGCGTGTCCAGTTCCGTCTCCGCCACGACCATCACCACGAGATTCGTCTGCACGCGCTCGGATTTTTTCGGTCGCAACACCAGCGCGCGCGTGCCATCGGCCTGACGCCGCACGCTCCAGTCGAGCAGACCTTCGCCGGTAATTTGTTTCACCTCGCCGTCGCCGGTCAGCACGAGCGGAATTTCCTTCGGCTCGCCCTGGATGATTTCGATCTGCACGCGCGCGACGTGTGAAATCTTTTCCAACCCCACGCGCATCGTGTGTTGAATCGCGCTGGCGAAAATAACTTTCGCCGGATCCTCCGCCGCTCCTTTCAAGGTCGCCTCGATGACGATGCGTCCGCCGCCCTCGCCGCTGGTGAACGAAGCGTTTTTAACCTCGGCGACCGCATCGGCGGCGCGGGAGGGAAGCTCCAAACACCAAGCTCCAAACATCAGAGAAGCACTAAGCGCCAAGCTCCAAGCCAAGCTGCCTCGGTTCTTTGCAGGCTGCGGAAAAGCGGCGCTAAAGCGACCGCACTCCAAACGCTGGCGCGCAGCACCAAGCGCCTCGTCACTCGCGAAGCGTTTGGAGTGCGGTCGCTTTAGCGCCGCTTTCAGGCGTGCCCGGACATTCCACCGCCCTCGCCCGACACCACACGTCTCGGTGTTTGCAGCTTGGTGTTTTTCTGGAGCTTGGAGCTTGGTGTTTGGTGTTTGGGAATTCATTCGACGCTCACTTTCCTGAAATTGATTTCGCCTGGCGGATCATCCACTCCAGTTTCTTCGGGCGCGGGTCCGCGCCATAAACTTCCGGCACGCCGGTCAACAGGCCGAGCAACCGGTCGGTCGTGACTTCGTCGGCGAAGGGACTGCCCGCGAGCCATTCGGAAAACGCGGACGCGCTGGTGGCGAGCCGCAGGGCGGTGCTCGACTGCTCCAATTCCACCGCCGAGCCGAACGGCACCACCCACTCGTGCTCGCGATAGTCGCTCGTCTGCGGGATGCGGAAGCGCGCGCGCACCGTGGCAATCGGCCCCTCGCCGCGCGGATTCGTCTCGATGACGTAGAGCGCGTTGCCCGCCTCGGACGCGCTGATCTCGGCGGCGTCCACCTTGTTGTCGCGGAACTGTTCCTTGGTGAGTTGATGCTTCGCGTAGCCGACTTGACGATACGCCGTCACGCGCCTGGGATTGAACTCCACTTGCACCTTCACGTCCGACGCCGCGACTTGCAGCGCGCCCGCGAGCTGGCCGGCGAATTCCGTGGCGGCTTCCTCCGGCGTGTTCACGAAGCCGTAGCGGCCGTCGCCATTGCGCGAAAGCTGTTCGAGCAAGTCGTCGTTAAAACCTTCCCAGCCGATGCCGAAGCAATCGAGCGCCACGCCTTGCTTGCGGAAATTTTCCACCTTCGCCTTCAACGTCGCCGGTTCCACGTTGCCGAGATTCGCCGCGCCGTCCGTGAGCAACACCACGCGGTTCATGGCCGTGGCTGCGTAATGACGCAGCGCGGTGCGATACGCGAGGTCGAGCGCCTCCTCGAGATTCGTGCCGCCCTCGGGCGTGAGTGTGGCAATCTTCTTCGCGACCTCGGTGGCCTGCGCGCCACTTACGCCATCCGCCCAAAGCCGCGCCGTGCGCGAGAACGTGACCACGCTCAATTTGTCCTGCGGCTGAAGTTGAGCCGCCAAGGCGCGTAACGCCTCCTGAATGATCCGCACACGATCCGCACGCTCCATCGAGCCGGAGTTGTCGAGCAGCAGCACGATGTTCAAGGGCTTGCCGCCGTCGCGTCCCTGCGCCGCTGTCTTCACCGAGAAGCGCAGCACATCGCGATTGTGCGCGAACGGATACCGCGCGCGTTCCGAGACAAAAGCGAGCGGCACACCCGCCATCGGCACAGGATCGCGATAGTCGAAGGCGTTGATGAATTCCTCGCTGCGAATCGTCGCCACGTCCGGCATCGCCCCCTTCTCCAGACTCGCCGCCGCCAGCTTGAACGACACATCCGCGACATTGAGCGAGAAGGTGGAGAACGCATTGTCGCGCGTGAGGACTTCAGGCTGCGGCGTGGTCGCGGGCGTAGAAACTTTTTTCGCCAACTCCGGTTCAGAAGCGACAGCGGCGGGTAGAACCGAATTAGTCAGAAGGACGTTTGTGCCAGCGAACGAAAATGAATTTGCTGCGTTCAAGCGCTTGGAGAATCGAACTTCACCAACGCCCGCGCGAATGCCTCCATCATCAGCGGCGAGTGTATTAAAAACGATTGGGGCTGCTACCTGCGGTAGAGCGCCATTTACACCACGCCCATCAACGCTCTTCGGTGCCTGACCCGGTAGTTGGACTTCGACGCGCTGCTTCAAGTGATTGCCGATGTCCTTGCCTGCGCGTGGGATTGGGGCACCAACGTCGCCCAGGCCGTTTGCTGCCGCCCCGCCGCCTGAAAAATCCCAGTGAACTGTTTTGTCACCAGCGGTCGCGGGCAGGTCGCTGAAATATTTCACCGGCGCGCCTCCCCCTGTTCCGTTGGTGATCAATCCACTGTTGATGGTCAAGTAGGCAGCGGTTTCAAAAGCCGGAACTACACTGAAGGTAACATCCCCACCATTTGCGTCCGGCCCACTGACCGGCGGGACGGGACGTTGCACGGGCGCAGGCGTAATTTCTTTGAGGAAGGAGACTCGACCACTCGCGCTGGGCGTGGTGGAGATCGAAGGACGGCTCGCCGACAAACTGTCCTTAGCCGCTGACATGCCCGCCATGCCACCGGACGACGGCGCGCTTTGAATCTTCTGCTTCACCGCATCGAGCACCTCGGGCGTCAGGACGAAATCATCCGCGCGGCCAAAACGATCCTCCACTTGCTTCAGCTTGAATTCAAATTGAGCGCCCGGCGCCTCGGGGCGGGAGTTGTTTGCATCCGCGATCCGTGCGCGAACCGCAAGCGGTGCGGGCATCACGTCGGCGAGACCGTCCACCGTCTGTCCCACGGCGGTGGCAGACCCCGCGTTACGCCCCACCAAGTCCGACTGACCGCCAGGCGCGATGCTCACGCCAGCATAGGCTGCACCTCCTCCGACAAGTCCGCCGCGCGCAGCACCATTGTTTCGGCCACCACCACCACCTGAAAACGAGTCTGCACCCGTGAATGGAAGAATGGCCGGCGAACTCCACGCCGACTCCACTTCACGGAACAGTTTCTGATCGTTGATTTCCCCCTGGCCCGCCTCCCGCGCAGACAGTTCTCCGAGCGCAGCGAACTTCACCGCCCGTCCAGGCGTGGTTGGAGTTTCGGTTTGGGGAAGTTGAGACCTGCGCGCCTCGACGATAGACTCCGCCTCTTCGACTGAAAGGCTGCGGGCGGGCGACGGAGTGCTGGGCGCATCACCCCGCGGAGTAGAAATCAAATTGTAGCCAGCAATGAGATTGTTGTTCACGTAGCCCACGCCTTCTGCTGAATCCACGTTGCCTCCGCCATGAGCTGCGGGGGAATTTTGCAGCGGAACGGACGGAGAATTTCCTGCGGCAGCGACCATGGGGCGATCCCAATTATTGTCCCCCCACAGCGTGCCGAAGTTCTCGGGCATGGATTGAGCGACGACACCATTTCCGCCCACGAGTCCGGCCACTTCGTAACGGTAGGTTGCCGCTCCTTGGGGCGCTGGCACCGCTGGGGCCGGAGTGGCGTTCTGGTTGTCATCAAAAAAACCGCGCAGAGTGCCGGACAAGACTGCACCGGCCCGGGCCAATTCACGATTCACACCCGAGCGGGCCAGCGATTCAGTGCCCGCTTTTTCTTTCCAGCCCGACGTGTTGAACTCGCTGAGGTTTTCCTTCAACGCGCGGGCGTCGCCATCTGTGTTGGCCAGTGCCGGCAGCGCGAGGGCGATGGAGGGGAGTTTGGCGGCGGGCGCGATGGGTTGGGCTTTGAGTCCGTCTGCGTCGAGAACGGAGAGGGAGAAATTCTCGGTGAGGGCGAGTTCACTTTCGCGTTTGTCCGCGGACTTGGATTCACCTCGCGGCATGGAAAGAACTCGTCCGAGAAAGACTTCAGATTTCGGGGATTCTTTTTCTACGGCAAATTCATCGCTCATCGTGTCCGCCAATCGCGCGGAAGTTCTTTGCGCCCGCGCCTTGGACTTGGCGACCGAAGGCAACATCACCGACACCAAGAGCAATCCCACCAACGCCGCCGCCAAGGCGAGCGGCAGGAAACGAAGGTTGCGCGCACGACGCGGCGAGACGACGAGCGGCGCAGATGGCGCGGGCGTCTTGAATGCCGCCAGCAATTTCTCACGACGTTGCTCATCCAGGCGCAGCGGCGTGCCCTCGCTGGAAGTCTTGCGCTCCAGCGCCGCCGTTTCGCGGACGAGGGCGATGGTCTGCTGGAGGCGGTCGTGTTCGCGCGCGAGTTCCGCGTCTGCCGCGAGGGCGAGGCGCACGGACTCCGCTTCCGCTGGCGACAGTTCGCCGAGCAGCAGCGCGGTGAGGCGCAGGGCGCGTTCCTCGGGCGGTAGGTTTTTGAAATTGGAGTTCACAAATTCACGCGCTCCTTTCGCGAAGGTTGTCTGAGCGATGGGTGGAACGGGCTACCAGCCCGTTTCGCTGGGCAACCTGCCCAGCGAAATGAGGGTGAGCCGCCCTCGCCGAAAGTCTGGCCTGCCTGATGTTGATGTCCTCACTCTTCCGCCGGGCTGGTAGCCCGGCGGCACAGGCGGGTAGCCTGTGCCACCCAGGTTTTGTTCTCAGACCGGCTCTCCACGCGAGGAGAATCCTGAAAGGATTCCATCCATCAGCGCAGGGTTGCGACGCAGTCGCTACCCTGGGTTGGGCCGCAGAGATTTTGTCCAACCCTGCAAGGGTTGAATCGGGGCGCGCACGGCAGACCAAAAGATTCAACCCTTTCAGGGTTGAAGAACAATTTGCGCCATGACCCAGGGTAGCGCGTGCCGCGCAACCCTGGGCTGATGGATTCAATCCTTTCAGGATTGTTCTCACTGGTGCGTTTCGTTTCACGGCATCACCCCGCTTTTTGCCAGCTCGGTTTCGAGGGTCTTGAGCGCGTGATGCAGAAGGTAGCCTACGTGGCTCACGGTCAGTCCGGTGCGTGCGCTCATCTCCTTGTAGGAAAGATCGTCGTCGAATTTCAGACGCACGAGTTCGCGGCTGCGTTCGTCCAGCGCGCCGAGGCACCGACGCACCAGCCCGATGTGTTCGAGGCGCGTGATGTATTCGTCGGGCGAGGGCTGCGAATCGGCGGGGTCGTGCGCGGCGGAGGGGCTTTCGCCGGGCGCGGGATGGAGCGGGATGACTTTGCTGTCGCGGCGCAGGTGGTTGAGCGCGAGGTTGTGGGCGGTGCGGAAGAGCCAACGGCGCGGGTCACGCACGGATTGCCAATCCGCGTGACAGCGCACGAAAGCTTCTTGAACAACGTCCTGGGCCATAGCCGGTTCTTTGAGGAGGCGCAGGGCGTACGCGAGCAGCGGCGCTTCGAGGGCGAGGAACGCCTCTTCAATCGAGTTAAACTCGGAAGCATCCGTCCCGCCTGTTTGCGCCCCGTCCATGTGATAAACTTGGTCGGGCTGGCTCACTGAACTGTTCGACTTGTCTCGCGACTGAACTGCGACATCCGCATCTATGACACTGAGGCTCAAGGTTTCTTAGACGAAAGTTTTTGCGCGATGCTCTGGGCGCGGACTCGACACCGGAAAGTGTCGAAACCTGCCGACAAGAATGTCGGCGCTACAGCGTAACGCCGGCTTTCCAGCCGGCAGGTTGCGAGACATTCCTGTCTCGTGTTGATGAAACCGCCGGAATGATTAGTGCTTCGAGCCGATTCCACATTGAACCTTGAACTTTGAACCCCGCTCCCTAGCCTTCCGCGCATGTCAGCTCAGGGTTTTGATGTAAAATATGTCGCGCATCTCGCGCGGCTGGCGCTCACGCCGGAAGAGGAACAGAAGTTCCAGGCGCAGCTCGGGAACATTCTCGGCTACATCGCGAAGCTCAACGAGCCGGACGTCTCCAACGTGGAGCCGACCGCCCACGCCGTGCCGCTGGTCAACGTGACGCGCCCCGACGTGGTGCGCCCTTCCCTGCCCCACGACGAAGCGATGCGGAACGCGCCTTCGCAAATCAGCGGACTGTTCCAAGTGCCGAAGATTGTCGAGTGAGCCATCGCCTCATGTCCCGGAATTCAACGCAAAGCCGCCAAGGCGCAAAGGCGCAACAGGACTTTGCTTCTCTGCGTCTTCGCGTCTTTGCGTCTTTGCGTTAAAAATAATGCTCCACCAACTCACCATTTCCGAACTCAGCGCCAAGCTGACCAAGCGTGAAGTCTCCGCGCGCGAAGCGATGCGCGCGTGCCTCGACCAAATCCACCGCGTGGATGTGCAGGTCAAAGCCTTCCTCAGTCACGATGAAGCCGACGCGCTGCGTCAGGCCGACGACGCAGACAAGTTGATCGCGGGCGGCGCGACCACGGCGACACATCCGCTGCTCGGCGTGCCGCTGGCGATGAAGGACGTGCTGGCGGTGCGTGGTCATCCGTTGAACTGCGCGTCGAAGATTCTCGGCAACTTCATCTCGCCCTACGACGCCACCGCTATCACCAAGCTGCGTGAGGCGGGCGCGATCATTTTTGGCCGGCTGAACATGGACGAGTTCGCGATGGGCAGCTCGACCGAGAACTCCGCGTTCTTCACCACGCGCAATCCGTGGGACACGTCGCGCATTCCCGGTGGCTCCTCCGGCGGCTCGGCGGCGGCGGTGGCGGCGGACGAGTGTTTCGCGGCGCTCGGCACGGACACGGGCGGCTCGATTCGCCAGCCCGCCGCGTTGTGCGGCTGCGTGGG
>JAYVNY010000298.1:0-12257 GCA_043758205.1 Akkermansia sp. | reverse complement strand
GACCGTCGGGATCGTCGGGGAGAGCGGCTGCGGCAAGTCCGTCGCCTCACTCTCGATCATGCGCCTGATCCCCTCGCCGCCGGGGAAGGTGGAGAGCGGGACAATTACTTTCAAAGGAAGAGATCTGCTCACCCTCCCGGACCGCGAGATGCGCAAGGTTCGCGGCAACGCGATCTCGATGATCTTCCAAGAGCCGATGACGAGCTTGAACCCTGTTTACACGGTCGGCGCGCAGATCGTGGAGGCCATCCGGCTGCACCAGGAAAAGAACCGCAGAGAGGCGCGGGCGCACGCCATCGACATGATGCGCATGGTGGGCATCGCTTCGCCTGAGACGAACGTGGACGCTTACCCGCACCAGCTCTCGGGCGGCATGCGCCAGCGCGTGATGATCGCGATGGCGCTCGCGTGCGAGCCGAAGCTGCTCATCGCCGACGAGCCGACGACCGCCCTCGACGTGACCATTCAGGCGCAGATTCTCGAACTCTTGCTCGAACTCAAGCAGCGCCTCGGCATGGCCATGCTGCTCATCACGCACAATCTCGGCATCGTCAGCGACATCGCGGATCGGCTGGCCGTCATGTATGCCGGGCAGATCGTCGAGACCGCGTCCGCTGCCGAGTTGCTCCGCCGCCCGCTGCATCCCTACACCCGCGCGTTGATGAACTCCGTGCCGAAACTCGGCCACGAACTCGAGCGCCTGCAAACCATTGGCGGCACCGTGCCGAGTCCGGGGAACTGGACGAAAGGCTGCCGCTTCTTTCCGCGCTGCCCGAACGCCGCACAGCATCCCGAGTGCGGCGAGAAGATGCCGGAGTTGATCGAGGTTGAACCGGGACGCTGGGTGCGCTGCCTGTATGCGAACGAGCTGGCTGCGCATTGACGCCCGCGCCCGCGCGAGGTTAGTTTCACGTCATGACCGTTCAGGAAATCAAAGCCGCCATCCCGTTGCTCACGATGGAAGAACGCGCCGAGATTGCCGCGTGCCTGAACATGTGGGAGGACGACGAGTGGGACTTGCAGATGAAGCGTGATGCCGCTGCGGGCAAGTTCGACCAGCTTCATCGCAACGCCGATGCCGAGCACGCTGCCGGAAAAACCGTTCCACTCGACGACATTCTCCGGCAGCCGTGACTTTTCCCAGCCGAGGCACCACCGAGTTCTGGCGCTTGTATCGGGCGCTGCCAGCGGAAGTCCGGCTGCTGGCGCAGAAAAATTATCAGCTCTGGTCAGCCAACGCTCTTCACCCTTCGTTGCATTTCAAATCCATCGGCCAGGCCGGTTGGTCTGTGCGCGTGGGCGGTCACTATCGTGCCGTCGGAAAATTCTCTAAAGATGTTTTTCTCTGGGAATGGATTGGTTCACACGAAGAATACAACAAACGCTAAACTTGTGCCGACACCGCTCCTCGAAGTCAAAAACCTCAAAGTTCATTTCCCGGTGAAGCACGGGCTGTTCAGCCGCGTGCGCGCGCATGTGAAGGCGGTGGATGACGTGAGCCTGAGCATTGCGCCCGGCGAGACGCTCGGACTCGTCGGCGAAAGCGGCTGCGGCAAGACCACGCTTGGGCGCGCCATCATTCGTCTGCTCGAACCCACGGCGGGCAGCGTGATGCTCGATGGCGAGGACCTCACGAAACTCAGCGGTGAAGCCCTGCGCACCCGCCGCCGCAAGTTCCAGATGATTTTCCAGGACCCCTACGGCTCACTCAATCCGCGCATGACCGTCAGCCAGATCATCGGCGAGGCGATTGACATTCACGCGCTCGCGGACAGTCCGGCGGCGCAACGAGCGCGCATCACGGACTTGCTGCGCGACGTCGGTCTCGATCCGTCGCACGCGGAGCGTTACCCGCATGAATTCAGCGGCGGTCAGCGCCAGCGCATCGGCATCGCGCGCGCTCTGGCGGTCGAGCCGAAGCTCATCGTTTGCGACGAGCCGGTCAGCGCGCTCGACGTTTCCGTGCAGGCGCAAATCGTGAACCTGCTCATGGACCTCCAGCAGCAGCGCGGGCTGACCTATCTTTTCATCGCGCACGATCTTGCGGTCGTGGAACACATCAGCCATCGCGTCATGGTCATGTATCTGGGGCGCGCGGTGGAAATCGCCGAGGCCAAGAAACTGGTGCGCGAACCGAAGCACCCTTACACGCAGGCGCTGCTCTCCGCCGTGCCGGTTGTCGATCCCGACTCGAAGCGCAAACGCATCATGCTCCCCGGCGACGTGCCTTCGCCCATCGCGCCTCCGCCCGGCTGCACTTTTCATCCGCGCTGCCCCATCAAGGAAGCACGCTGCGAACAGGATGTTCCGCAGTTGCGGGAGATTGAGCCGGGCCACTGGGTGTCCTGCCATCTCGCGAAGTAGTTCGCATGGTGAGGTAATTTTTTCTCTCACCCTCTTTCCCCGTTGCCGTCTTTTCAGGGGTCGCTAATTTCGCGGCGCGTGTTGAAACCATCCGGCCTGTCCCGATTTCGTTACGAGCGGGCGCTGCTTGCGCGTGGCGTCTCGCTTATCGCCGGCGTGGATGAGGCGGGGCGCGGGCCGCTGGCCGGGCCGGTGGTGGCGGCGGCGGTGATGTTTCCGGCGGAATGGATTGAGCAGGGACTGCCGCGCGCGCTGCATGGGCTGAACGATTCCAAGCAACTCACGGCGGCGGAGCGGGAGAATTTCTTTTCCGTCCTCACGTCGCGGCCCGAGGTGCGTCACGCCATCGCGTGGAGCGATCATGCGGTCATTGATGAGATCAACATTCTCCAGGCGACGTTCCGCGCGATGAACGAGGCGCTCGCGCAGTTAAATCCCTCGCCGCTACATGCGCTGATTGACGGACATCTGCGCTCCAGCGCACGCGGCGAGCAGACGCCCATTATCGAGGGCGACGCGAAAAGTTATTCCATCGCCGCCGCCAGCGTGCTGGCGAAGGTGACGCGCGACCGCATGATGTTGGAGTGTGGCCGGCAGTGGCCCGAGTACGGTTTCGCCGAGCACAAAGGCTACGGGACGAAAGCGCATCTCGCCGCGCTGGCCCGGCACGGGCCGTGCCCGGTGCATCGGATGACGTTTGCCCCGATTAGGAAAGAGGCGATGGCCATAGAACTAGGGCTGCCGCTCGCCGACGTTTTGTAGCGGATGGCGAATTCCACCGCGATTACTTCGCCTTCTTCTTCGCACTCGGCTTGCGCGGTTTGGCTGGAAGTTTGGTCGTGGACTTGGCTTCAGGAATTTTGAGCTGTGGTGCATCACTCCACAACGCTTCGAGGTCATACTTCTCCCGCAGGTCGGCTTTCATCACGTGCACGATCACATCGAAGTAATCCATGACGATCCACGCCGTTTGCAGCGTGCCATCAATGGCGCGCGGGCGGAGGTCGTGCTCGTCGCGCAAACCATTGATGATGGCGTCGGAGATGGCGCGCAGGTGCGGCTCGCTGGTGCCGGAGCAGATGACAAAGTAATCGGCGACGGACGACAGTTTGCGCACATCAAGTGCGACGATGACTTCGGCCTTTTTGTCATCCGCGTATTTCTGGCAGAGCAGCGCGAGCTTTTTTGAATCCATTGGCGAGAAGGCTGGCAGAGGGCGGAACGGGAGTCGAGGAGCGATGCGGTGGAACTCAGAGGATGAATTCGGGAAAAACGCCGTCCTCGTCGCACTTCCGGCGGGGCGGGCGCGCGCCCTGCCGCATCAATTCCTCGCAGCGCCAGTACATGGCGACAGGATCAAGATGCGGCGGCACGGAGTGAAAATCGGGGGCAATGGGGAAGTCGAGTTCCGGCGGGAGCGGCGTGAAAACAAACGAAGCACCCTCAGTTTTTTCGGCAGGCATTGGCGATTTTTTGATAAAGGTCTTCGGTTCCATAGCGTTGGAATATCTCTTTCACCTCGCTCGACGCAACCTCGAGTTTGTTCACCAGGATCAATCCTTCCACGTCTTGGAGGTCTTTCAAAAAGCGTGCGGTGTGTCCGTTCTTGAGCGCGTGGACTTTCAAGGCAATCAAATGCAGCAACTTCGGCACCCGGCATGTGGCATTGCCAATTTCGACGCTCACTGACGCTGCCGACATCTTTTCCCAAGTCGTGTCGTTCACAAACATCAGGTCCACGGGCCAGACGAATTCCTTTGGTGCTTCGAGTTGGAGGAAGCCCGGCTTCTCGCTGAAGAGGCGGTAATTGAGACTGGAGAAAAGAGCGATCCAACTTTCGCGATCCGTTCGGCGAATCATCAGGTCGAGATCGGACGTGTCGCGTGAGTAGCCGTACTGGTTGATGGCGTGTGCGCCGATGATGAGGAAGCCAAGCCCTCGTGTCCGAGTTTCAACTTCGAGAGTCTGGAAAAGCGTCATGGCGAAACGCCCGTCAGTTCACAACGGACGGTGATGAATGAACGCGTGCGCCGCCGCGATGAAGCCTTTGAACAGCGGGTGCGGCTGGTGCGGCTTGCTCTGGAACTCCGGGTGAAACTGCGACGCGATGTAGAACGGGTGCGAGGGAATCTCGATCATCTCGACCAGCTTGCCGTCGGGCGTGGTGCCGCTGAGGATGAAACCGGCCTGCTCGAACTGCTCGCGATACTTGTTGTTGAACTCGAAGCGGTGGCGGTGGCGTTCGTGGATGACGAACGCGCCGTAGAGTTTCGACGCGAGCGAGTCGGGCTTGAGCTGTGAAGGCGTGAGGCCGAGCCGCATGGTGCCGCCTTTTTTGGTCACGTTTTTTTGTTCCTCCTGCAAGGCGATGACGGGATGCGGGGACTTGGGATCAAACTCCGTCGAGTGCGCCTTCTCCAAACCGAGCACGTTGCGCGCGAACTCGATGGTCGCGATCTGCATTCCGAGGCAGAGGCCGAGGTAGGGCACCTTGTGCTCGCGCGCGTATTTCGCGGCGAGAATTTTCCCCTCGATGCCGCGCTCGCCGAAACCGCCGGGAACGAGAATGCCGCCGAGTCCCTTGAGCACGTTGTCCGGCCCCTGGCGCTCAATGTCCTCGGCGTCGAGCTTCACGAGTTCCACGCCGCAGTCGTTGGCGATTCCCCCGTGCATCACGGCCTCGTACACGGATTTGTAGGCGTCTTGCAGTTCGATGTATTTGCCAACCACGCCGATGCGGACGCGGTGCGCGGGCGCGATGAGTTTGCGGATGATTTCCTGCCAGTGCGACATGTTCGCGACGGGTGTGTCGAGGTGGAGCAGGCGGCAGACGAGGTCGTCCATGCGCTCGCGCTGGAGCATGAGCGGCAATTCGTAAATGGAATGGTCCACGTCCTTGACCTCGATCACGGCCTCATACGGCACGTTGCAGAACATGGAAATCTTCTGGCGAATTTCTTTGTCCAGCGAGTGCTCGGTGCGGCAGGCGAGAATCTGCGGCGTGATGCCGATCTCGCGCAGCTTCGCCACGGACTGCTGGGTGGGCTTGGTCTTCAACTCACCCGCCGCCTTGATGAACGGGATGTAAGTGACGTGAATGAAAATCGCGTTTTGCGGCCCGACATCGAGCGCGAATTCGCGGATGGCTTCGAGGAAGGGCAGCCCCTCGATATCGCCGGTGGTGCCGCCGATCTCGGTGATCATCACGTCGGCCTTGGAGCGATCGGCGAGCTGGTAGATGCGCGACTGGATTTCATCGGTGACGTGCGGAATGACCTGCACGGTCTTGCCGAGATATTTTCCCTCGCGCTCGTTGTTCAGCACGGTCTGATAAACCTGCCCGCTGGTCAGGTTGTTCAGACGCGTGAGGCTGACGTTGGTGAAGCGTTCATAGTGGCCGAGGTCGAGGTCGGTCTCCGCCCCGTCGTTGAGCACATACACCTCGCCATGCTGGTAGGGCGACATGGTGCCGGGGTCCACGTTCAGGTAGGGGTCGAACTTTTGCAGCGTGACTTTGAGTCCGCGATTTTCGAGCAGGGTGCCGAGCGCGGCGGCCGTCAGGCCCTTGCCGAGCGAACTCACCACGCCGCCGGTGACAAAAATGTATTTCATCTCTGAGGTTTTCTGGTGAGTGGGTGAGTGGGTAAGTGGGTAAGTGAGACGAAGCCGTCTCTCACTCACTCACTCACTTACCCACCTACTCACTTACCTCTGATTCAAAATTGCTTCCACCCGCTCCACATCCCCCGGCACGTCCACGCCCACGCTGTCGTAATTCACCGTCACGACCGCGATTTCGATGCCGTTTTCGAGCGCGCGCAACTGCTCGAGCTTCTCCGCGTTCTCCAGCGGCGACACCGGGAACCGCACCAGCCGCAGCAGGGTCTCGCGCCGGTATCCATAAATGCCGAGGTGCTTCAAAAAAGGAAACGCCGCCAACTGTTCGCTGCTCGAACGACTGGCGGCCTCTCGGACAAACGGAATCGTGCGCCGAGAAAAATATACGGCGCGGCCCAAAGTGCTGACAACGACTTTCACGACGTTCGCCGATTCGTAGTCTTCCACCCTGCGCACCAGCGTGGCGGCGGTGGACATTTCGCTGTTCTGCAATGCGCCGGCCACCGCATCAATCACCGCCGGATCAATCAACGGCTCGTCGCCCTGGATGTTCACCACCCCGTCGCAGTCGAGCCGCGCCGCCACTTCCGCGATGCGGTCAGAACCGCTCGGATGATCCCCGCGCGTCATTTCCACCCGGCAAAACTGCCGCGCGACCTCGGCAATGCGCGCGTCATCCGTCGCCACGATCACGTCGCTCAGCGACTTGGCCTTCCGGCACTGCTCAACCACGCGCTGGATGAGCGGCTTCCCCGCGATGGGATGCAGCGGCTTGCCGGGAAACCGCGTCGAGGCGTAGCGCGCCGGGATGATGCCGATGATGCGTGGTGAACTCATGGTCGTTGGCGGGCTGATTTAGCGGAGAGGCTGATGACAAGCAAGGCGGGGGGCGGCAAAAGTGTTCACCACGGATTTCCCGGAGGACGCGGATGGGCCTGCCTCCGTCGCGCCCTCCATGAAATCCGTGGTGGAGAACCCGGCTCCGCCTGACCATGAAATGTTTCGCCCGTTGTTCCGCGTTGCATTGCATCGCGCGCTGTGACATTCGTGGGCCGTCAAACAGCCGCCGTTATGAAACTAATATTTTTAATTTCCACCACGGTTCTCGCCGTCTCGCTGGGCGCGGCTGAGTTGCGCGAGAGCACGCTCGTGCAAGTCGTCAACGAAGTGAAGGTGGCCGCCCCGCAGGCTGCCGAGAAGGACGCCCAGGCCAACGACACCGTGCGCGCCCCGGACAAAATTCGCACCGGCGCCAAGTCCCGCGCGGAACTCAAGGCGGCGGACAACACGCTCACCCGCATCGGCGCGAACACCATTTTCTCCTTCGAGCAAAGCGGGCGCGTGCTGAATCTGGAGAAGGGCAGCGTGCTCTTTCATTCACCAGCGGGCCGTGGCGGCGGCACCATCAAGTCGGCCGGCGCGAGCGCGGCGGTGCTCGGCACCACGCTCATCGTGGCCTCGACGGCGGATGGCGGGTTCAAGTGCGTCCTGCTCGAGGGGAAGGGAACCATCACCCTCCCCAACGGCCAGCGCCTCAAGCTGACGGCGGGAGACATGGTCTATGTCCCGGCGGGTTCGCAAACCTTTGGCCCGATCGTGAAGGTGGACCTCGCCAAACTTGTCGAAGGTTCGCAGCTCGTGAATGGATTCTCGACGCCGCTGCCTTCCCTCCGTGACGTGAACAACGAAATCTCCAAGCAGCGCATCGCCATCATCTCCGGCAATTATGAAGAGACCGGCGTGATGATCGGTCGCGTCGGTTCGGCGAATGATCCGCTGGCCATCAATCCGCTCCTCCCGCAGAACGGTCTCATCGCGCCCGTCGTCTTCAATCCGAAGGCGGACCAGGTCTTTCTGCCCGGCGGAAAAATCGTTCTCGGCTACGGCGTCTATCGCGCCCAACAGCAGTTCAAGAATCCACAATGACAAGAGCCATGAAAAAATTCTTTATCCTCCTGGCCACGGGCGCGGCGATGGGTGTTGCCCAGGCTCAGATCAATCCGGGCGTCAACCAGTCCGACACCACGCGCGCCCAGCGCGCCACGGAACAGGCGCTGCCCGTTATGCAGCCCGGCGACGTGCTGCCCACACTTTACGACGGTGAAAACGAGGACATCGGCCCGCAGTCCGTCTTGCGTGCGAAGAAGATGCCGTGGTTGCGAGTCGGCTTGGACGTGCAGTCTTTCTACACCGACAACATGCTCTACACCGAGCATGACAAGGAAGACGCGGGCGTGGCCATCATCACCGTGGAAGGCGCGCTGATGACGAAGCCGTGCATCACGCGCTTCGCCTCCTATCGCGGCGAGCTGGGCTACCGCCACCAGTTCTTCAACTATTTCGGGAACGACAAGGTGCTCGAGCAAACCAGCTCCACCGGCCGTCCGATGCACTACAACGCCGAGGACTTCGACTTCGATTCTTCCACGTTCTTCGCGAACCTCACCGCGCAGACCAAGCACTACCAATTCGGCCTCGGTCTCGACTACACGCGCCTCTTCGGCTTCAAGGATTTGCGGCAGAACAACTACGACGAGTTTTATTCCGACGCGTCGCCGCGCTGGTCCGTGCAGCGGAACTTCCGCGTCTGCAACCGCAGCCAGCTTTCGTTCGCCTATCTCGGCAGCTACCACTTCACGGACGAAGACGCGCCGCTGGTGGATCTGCCGCCCAGTTTGAGCGTGAAGGTCCGCGACGACCGGAGCGAGCGCTGGGAACACACCTTCCTTGCCGCCTACACCGTGGCGCTGCCGTGCTCGACGGCGGTGCAGCCTTACTACCGCTTCCAGTACAATGACTTTGCGCACACGGACAATTACCTCATCCATGCCACCGGCGTCTCCGCCGGCTGGTATCCCTGCGAGAACTTCTCCGTGCGCGGCTTCGTGGGCTACAGTTGGTCCGACGCGAAGAACTCGCTCGTGGCTGAATACGAGAAGCTCGACGCGGGCGGCGGCGTGACGGCGACGTGGCGGTTCTGAGCTAACAAATCATTTCACCGGCCTCAACGTGATGGCGCGCAAGTCCATCACCGCGAGGCCGGGTTTCTTTACGGGCTTCACGGTGATTTGAAATTCTCCCGCGCGCTCCAGCGTGAACGTGCCGATGGTGCGATTGGTCCAGGTGGTGAACGATCCGGTTTCCGGCACCACATCCCGGATCACCTGCTCGCCGATGGAAAAATTCACCTCGCTCCCGCCGCTGCCTTGGCCGCAAGCCTGCGTGAGCATCACCTCAAACTTGCCGGGCTGCGTCACCTTGAAATCCCAACTCGCCCAGTCGTCCGCCTTCGTCCAGTAGCCGAGGGTGTTCTTGTGCGGCTGCGGCTCGTAGCGAATCGTCTTCCCGTGAACCACGGCATTGGTCGCGAGCAGCACCATGGAGCCATCCGCGCGCTGCACGTTGGCCGGGCGAATCTCGGCGGCGGAGCAGAGCAGGGGAGCCAGCGATAGCAGCGCGGTCGCGAGGAGCGGGTTCAATTTCATGCCCGCCAGACTGCACGCGGCCCGCTTCCGGTTCAAGCCACGAGGCGATACACACAAAAAAACCGGTTCTGAATTTGTTTGCCCTAATTCGTCTGCCTCATTCCCCATCCGAAGGGCAGACGAATTGGGGCAAACGAATGAGGAGCGGAGTGGGGATTTCCGCCGTCACTTTAACAGCGCTTCCGCGTGCTGGCGCGCGGCCTTGCTGCCGCCGCCCAACATGCGCGCCAGTTCCTCGACACGCGCCGGCTTGGTCAGCAACTCGATTTCAGAAATGGTGCGGCCTTCGCGCACCTGCTTCGTCACCACGTAATGCGCGTCGGCGTGCGCAGCCACGGGCGCGAGGTGCGTGATGCAGAGCACCTGATGGGTGCGCGCGATCTGTTTCATCTTCTCGCCCACGGCGTTCGCGGTCTCCCCGCCGACGTTTGCGTCCACTTCGTCGAAGACCAGCACGGGCACTTCGTCTTCCGTCGCGAGCACGGTTTTGAGGGCCAACATCACGCGGGCCATTTCGCCGGAGGAGGCGATGGCGCGGAGCGGGCGCGCCGGCTCGCCGGGATTGGGGGCGAACTGGAATTCGATATCGTCCAAACCAGAATGGGAAATTGGGGATTGAGGATTGAAGATTGAGGATTTGGGATTGAGGGCCACGTCGAATTTGCTTTGCTGGAAACCAAGCGCGCCGAGCTCGTTCGCCACGGCCTTGCTGAGCTTTGGAATCAGCTTCTTGCGCTCGGCGGAAAGCTGCTGGCCGGTGCGCTGCAAGTCGCGGTCGAGCTTTTGCAACGCGGCATTCAGGCGCGCGAGTTCCGCGTCGCGCTGCTCGAGCGATTGCAACTCCTGCTTCGCCTCCGCACCGAACGCGATGACGTCGGCGAGCGTCGAGCCGTATTTGCGCTTCAAGCTCTGGAGAAGGTTCAAACGCTCCTCGAGTTCCGCCAGGCGCGCGGGATCAAGTTCCACGGCGTCGGCGTAGCGGGACAACTCGCTCTGCAATTCCCGCAACGCCGCGATGCTCTGGTCGTGCGCGGAGACGAGCGGCTGCGCGCCGCCGTCCACACGCTGGAGATCGTGCAACACGCGGCCCAGCGCGCCTGCTTGTGCGAGCACCGAGCTGTCATCCTCGCTCAACAACCCGAGCGCGCTCTGCGTGAGTTCGAGCAGGCGGGCGGAATTGCTGGCGCGTTGATGTTCAGCCTCCACCTGTTCGTCTTCGCCGGGCTGAAGTTTTGCGCCTTCGATCTCGCGGACTTGGAAGCGGAGGAGGTCGAGCTGCTGCGCGTAAGTTTTTTCATCCACGATGAGCTCGGACTTTTCTGTCTCCACCCGTGCGCGCTCCTGAACCAGCGCCCCGAACTCCTCGCGGCGCGGCTCCAGTTTTCCGAAGGCGTCGAGAATCGCGAGTTGCTTCGCGGGCTGGAGCAGCGACTGATGTTCGTGCGGCCCGTGCATGTCCACGAGCCATTCGCCGAGTGTGGCGAGGGTGGCGAGCGTGGTCGGCGAGCCGTTGACGAATTGTTTGTTCGCTCCCGCCGCCGTGAACACGCGCTTGATGACAAGCTGGTTTTCCTCGCACGGCTCCAGCCCGTTCTCGTCGAGAAAGTTTTCCATCGCGCTACGCGCGCGAACAATAGTGGGACCGGCGCCCTCGCCGGTCGGAGTCTTGCAGGCGTCCCCGCCTGCAGTTCGGCAAGCGGGGGCGCTTGCCGGACTAATGACCGGCGAGGGCGCCGGTCCCACCAGCTTGCCCAGCTCGAACACCGCCTCCACCGCGCAACTGTCCGTGCCGGCGCGGATGAGCGTGCGGTCGGCGCGCTGGCCGAGCGCGAGATTGAGCGCGCCGATGATGATGGATTTGCCCGCGCCCGTCTCGCCGCTGATGGCGTTGTAGCCGGCCTGAAGCTCCAGCGTCAGGTCGGCGACGAGCGCGAGGTTTTTAATCCGCAGCGTGGCGAGCACGGGGAAGTGTTGCGTGGGGCGTGCGCGTTGGGCAAAGTTTTTTCCAGCACGATGAGTTTTCAATTTACGTTTCTGGGCAGCGGCACCTCGCAAGGCGTCCCCATCATCGGCAAAGAGTATCCGCCCGCCTTTCTCGCCAATCCGAAGAACCATCGCACGCGGCCCTCGATCTACATCGAGAGCGCGGGCGCAAAGTTGGTCGTGGACACCACGCCGGAATTTCGCATCCAGTGCTTGCGCGAGAACATCCGCTCGCTCGACGCCGTGGTCTTCACGCACGCGCATGCGGATCACATCATGGGCTTGGATGACTGCCGGCGCTTCTGCGATCTGCGCGGCGGGAGGTTGCCGGTCTATGCGGATGAAGTGACGATGAGCGCGCTGCGCCGCGTGTTTGCCTACGCCTTCACGGACGGGCCGATTCCAAAAGGTTATTTCATGCCGGACCCGCGCATCATCACGGGCGCGTTTGAAATTGGAGATTTGAAACTCACACCATTCCCCCTGCCGCACGGGCGCTTTCAATCGCTCGGCTTTGTCTTCGAGCAGGGCGCGCGCAAGCGCCTCGCCTACTTCAGCGACTGCAAGGAAGTCACCAACGAGGCTGTTCAGGCCGCGCGCGGGGTGGAGGTCGCGGTCATTGACGCGCTGCGCTACGCGCCGCATCCCACGCACATGTGCCTGGACGAGGCGCTGACGGCGGCGCGGCGCATCGGCGCGGCGCGGACGTTCTTCACGCATCTCACGCACGACTACGATCACGACGTGGCGCAGGCCGAGCTGCCGGAAACTGTGGCGTTGGCTTACGACGGGTTGCGGGTAGAATTC
>JAYVNY010000297.1:0-8302 GCA_043758205.1 Akkermansia sp. | reverse complement strand
GCTGGTTATCACGGCTGCGGCGAAGAATAAGATCAACCTTATCCTGATCCAAGAACCGGGAATAGGGATTCCAGCCTTGTTGGAATAGAAGAAGCTTGGCCGCCGTCTCGCCGATAATTTCCAGATGGCCAGAACGTTGTTCGACTCCACCGGTTAGCTCAGTTGGTTCAGAAGATTCGGACATAAAGAAGGCATCTGTCAGGCGGCGAGGCTGTAAATTTCATTGGCGAGCGCGCGGATGGCTGCGTCATACGCGGCCTTGCCACCGAAGGCGTTAATGATTTCCTTCGGCGAGCCAAGGCGGTTAATCGGGGCAAGCCGGATAATGGCCGGGTCTTCAAAATCCAGCCCGCCATCGTCGGCGTATTTGTCGAGCAAGGCGGTGATGACCTTGCGGGCGAGGTCGCCGTATTTGGTGAAGTAATCGCGTTTCTTGACCTGCTCGGCGCGTTCCTTGCGCGTGAGCGGCTTTTGCTCGTAGGCGATGTGGCAGATCAAATCAAACGGGTCGAAGGCCGAACCGATTTCCTCCTGCAAGGCGGCGAAGATGACGCCGTGCTGTTCCAACTCCTCGACGACGGCGCGCTTCTTGTCGGACTGTTTCCAAGTGGTGAGGAAAGAATCGAGCGAGTCGTAGCTGGCGCGGATGTTCTTGCGCGTGTAATCGCGCAGGCTCTCGGTGATGATCTTGCCGTAGTCGCCGAGGTATTGAACGCGCTCTTTGATGACGGTGACTTCCACACCGTTGACGGTGACTTTGCGGCGGACGTGGTATTTCGTCGGGTCTTCGGCAAGGATGGAGATGTCCGGTTTCGCTGGCTCTGGAAACACGACTTCATCGCCGGTCAGTTCGTCGGTGATGGGTGTTTCGTCTGCTTCGTTCTCGGCATCGGAAAGGTCATCGTCCTCGCCGACATCTTTCACGCGCACCGGGTCGCCGTCGAAATCTTTGTCCGCGAACATCGCCGTGACGTTGCGGAAATCCATGATGGTGAAATAGAATTTTTTGAAATCCTCGTTGATGCGCGTGCCGCGTCCGATGATCTGCTTGAACTCGGTCATCGAGCCGATGTTGGAATCGAGCACGATGAGGCGGCAGGTCTGCACGTCCACACCGGTGGTCAGAAGTTTGGAGGTCGTGGCGATGACGGGGTAAGGCTCGCTGGGACTTTTGAAAGCATCGAGTTGATCCTTGCCCTCCTTGTTGTCGCCGGTGATCTGCATCACATATTTGCTGTTGGCGGCGACGAGGTCGGCATTGGCGTTGGCCAGTTCCTTGCGCATCCCTTCGGCGTGCTCGATGTCCACGCAGAAGTCTATGGTCTTGGAAAAACGGTCGCTGCCTTTGAGGAACTCGGTGACTTTCCTGGCGACGAGTTGACGGCGTTCCTCGACGACCAGATTCCGGTCGAAGTCGGTGCGGTTGTAAATGCGGTCTTCCACGGGCTTGCCGTCCTTGTCCTTGAAACCGGCCGGCGGACGCCAGCCTTCCGCGTCAATATCGAGCGTGACCTTGATCACCTTGTAGGGCGCGAGAAATCCGTCGTCTATTCCCTGCTTGAGCGAGTAGGTGTAGAGCGGGTCGCCGAAGTATTCGGAACTGGAGATTTCCTTCGTCTCTTTCGGCGTGGCGGTGAGGCCGATGTGGGTTGCGCCTTGGAAGTAATCCAGAATCTCCCGCCATTTGCTGTCTTCGCGGGCGCTGCCGCGATGACACTCGTCCACGATGACGAGATCGAAAAACTCCGGGCTGAATTGTTTATAGGCGTCGTTGTCTTCGTTGTCGGAGAGACCCTGGTAAAGCGCGAGGTAAATATTGTAGGCCGTGTCAATGTGACGGTGCTTGATGACGGTCATCGCCTCTTTGAAATGGCGGAAGTCGTTGCGAACGGTCTGATCAATGAGGTCGGTGCGATCCGCCAGAAAAAGAATGCGCTTTTTCAATCCGCTCTTCCACAGCCGGTAGATGATTTGGAAGGCCGCGTAGGTTTTCCCGCAGCCGGTAGCCATGACGAGCAGGTGGCGGTTGTTGCCCTCGTTCCGCGCGATGGCTTCGACGGTGCGGTTGATGGCGATCTGCTGGTAGTAACGTGGGGCGCGGTTTGAACCGTCAGAAAAATAATCCTGCGCGACCACCGATTCGACTTCGTCAGAGATGCCCTTGAACTTTTTGTATTTTTGCCAGAGCTGTTCGGGCGATGGGAAAGCGTTGAGCGAAAGTTCGGTTTCGATGTTTCCCGATGTGACGGTCTTGTCGTGAAAAAGAAACGCATCCCCGTTGCTGCTGAAAACGAAAGGGATGTCGAGCGTCTTGGCGTCCGCATAACCCAGCGCCTGTTGCATACCCGCACCGACTGTGTGGTTATTGTCCTTCGCCTCGACGATGGCGATGGGGATGTTCGGCTTGTAATAGAGGATGTAGTCCGCGCGCTTTTGCTTGCCGCGCGTGTGGATCTTTCCTTGGACGTAAATTCGCCCATCAGTGAAGCCGACCTCCTCGCGAATCTGCGTGTCCATGTCCCAGCCGGCCGCTACAAGGTTGGGCGTGATAAACTTGGTGCAGATGTCACGTTCGGATAAAGATTTTTTGTCCAACTGCGGCATGGGAGAAAACTAATTGATTGCCACGTCGATGGCGAGACTTCTGCCGCTTTTACAGGGCTTGGAAATTTTTGAAACGCGAACCTAGGGCGTTGCCCTGGGCTATCATCTGCCGGGCTTTCAACCCTTTGAATCAGCGTTTATCAGCGTCCATCAGCGGTTCAATCTCTGCGCTCTCTGCGTTCCTTTGCGACAATTTGTTTTCGCGTCTTTCGCGTCTTTCGCGGTTAAACCTCACCCGCCGGCTTTTTTCTTCGCGTAATCGGCCAGTTGTTTTTCCAGTTCGGCGATGCGGGACTGGAGTTTCGCGCGGGCTTCGCGGTGTTCGTCCATTTCCATTTTCGGAAACATGCTCTCCGCGTAATACGGCAGGTGGCCGGAGGTTTTATACATCTTCTCCTTGGCCAGATGCGGCGTGCGGACGCGGACGTAGCCGGCGGCGAATTCAGTTTCCTTGGCCAGCTTCTCCAGTTCCTCGACGAGCATCGTGCCCTTGGGCAGCCACAGCGGCATGCCCGGCCCGACGTATTCGGTGTCAATCGCGAACAGCCCCATCTCCGCGCCAATCTTGCGATGATCGCGACGCTTCGCCTCTTCAAGCATTTTGAAATACTCGTCGAGCTGCGTCTTGTTCTTGAAGGCCGTGCCATAGATGCGCTGAAGCTGCGGCCCCTTCTCGTCGCCCTTGTAGTAGGCCGCCGCGACCGTGGTGAGCTTGAACGCGCCGATGTTGCCCGTGCGCATGACGTGCGGCCCGGCGCAGAGGTCGAGGAAATCGCCGTTCTGAAAATACGAGATGGCCTCGCCCTCGGGAATCTGCGCGATGAGGTCGAGCTTGAACTTGCTCACGTTGCCGGGACGCTCGGTCAATCCACCGAGCCGCCCGCTCTGCGCGTCCTTGATGGCCTGCTCGCGCGGCACTTCGATCTTCTGGAAGACGTTGTTGGCCTTGATTTCCTTCTTCATCTCCTCCTCGATGCGCGCGAAATCCTCCTGCGTGACGCGGTGCGACATTTCGAGGTCGTAGTAGAAACCAGTCTCCACGGGCGGCCCGTACGCGAGCTGGGCCTCGGGCCAGAGGCGCAGGACGGCGGTCGCGAAGACATGCGCGCACGAATGCCGGAGCCGTTCGAGGTCGGACATCTTGTTGCGGTCATCGAGCGTCTTGCGCTCGGGGTTCGGCCCGGACGGTGGTGGATTTGGTTGCTGGATTTCTTCGGGCATAAATTTTTAGCGCAGAGACGCAAAGACGCAGAGGCGGGGAGAGGAGAAGAAATTTCCTTCCCCTCTGCGTCTCTGCCCCTCTGCGCCTCTGCGGTTCATTTGGGTTTCAAATTCAGGAAACAAAAACGCCCCGGACTGTGCAGTGCGAGGCGTGCCCCGACAGGCTGTATCGGCCTTTGCTTCAGAGGTCGATCCGGCTGTCTGGGTAAATCGTAGTCGTGGTGATTTTGCTGCTTGGAATCACGGTGCAAACCGTAGGTATCGTGCGAAGCGAAGGCAAACCGTTTTTTGCCGTGGAGAAAATTCCTCAAACGTGTGGAGCACGCGTCGCTCTTCGGCTACTTTTCATGGGACCTATGAAAGCACGTCTGGCTCTACTCCTCGGCTTCGCGGCGATGCTCGCCACGACGTCAGCCTGGGCCGATTGCACCGTGACGAATCTCGGCTGGCTTCCCCTGCCCGACCTCGGCATCGGACAATACAAAGGTTTCACCGGTGGACTTTACCCAAATGGCGCGAACCGGATTCCACCGCTGCATCTGGCCGCAGGGTTGCAACAGCTCGCGCAAATTCAGCCGCGCGACACGAATGGTTCTGTGAACGCGACCAACGGCCGCATCGTGCTGCTCTCCATCGGGATGTCGAACACCACGCAGGAATGGGCGACGAAAGGCCCCGGCGCTTTCAAGCCCCGCGCGGATGCGGACGCAAGCAAGAACCCGCGCGTGACCATCGTGGACGGCGCGCTGGGCGGACAAGATTCGACCCTGTGGACCAACCGAAGCGCGATGGCCTGGAGCAACGCGCTGCAACAGTTGCGCAACGCCGGCGTCACCAGCAACCAAGTGCAGAGCGTGTGGCTGAAACTCGCGCGCGCGCGTCCGAACCTCGTCGGCGCGTTCCCGGCGCACGCCTTCGGGCTGCAATCCGAAATGGAAGTGGTCGCGCGCAACTTGATGTTTTTCTTTCCCAATTTGAAAATCGTTTTCTGCTCCGGGCGCACGCGCTCTTACGACACCAATGCGACTGACTTGAATCCCGAACCGTTCGCCTACGAGAGCAGCTTCCCGGTGAAGTGGATGATCGAAAAACAAATCAACGGCGATCCGTCGTTGAATTGCGATCCGGCAAGAGGTCCGGTCCTCGCACCGTTTCTGGTGTGGGGACCGTATCTCTGGACGGACGGCGCAAGGCCGCGCTCGGATGGATTCACCTGGGCGTGCAGCGATTTGGAAAATGACTTCACGCACCCGAACACGATGGGCGTCACGAAAGTCGCCGATCAACTGCTCGCGTTTTTCAAAACCGATGCGCTCTGCCAGCCGTGGTTTCTGCGCGCGCCAACAAGCAACGTGACCGCCACCGTCCCGAGCGCGAGCGCTAACAACGCTTTCGGCCTCATGCCGCTGAGCGTGTCGTTCAGCAACAGCCTGAACGGCGCTTCGCATTGGTGGACTTTCAGCGACGGCACCTTTTCGACCAACCGTTTGCCTCTGAAGAATTTCACTTCGCCGGGCACTTACACCGCGTCGCTGACCGTGACGGACACGAGCGGGAACTGGAGCACAGGCCGCGTGGACGTGGCGGTGAAAGCGGATTACAACTCGTGGGCGCAGAAAAAGTTCACGACTGCGGAGTTGAGTAACACGAACCTTTCCAGCCAGGCAGCGGACCCGGACAGCGATGGCATTTCCAATCTGCTGGAATTTTTAATGGGTCTGGAACCGAAAACGTTTAACGGCCGCAGCAATGGAATTCCGCACACGACCATCTCGGGCGGGTTGGTCGAATACACCTTCCCGCGATTCAAATACACACACCTTTACGGGTGGCTCACCGGCGACATCACGGACAACATTACGAAGTGGAGTACGAACCCGCCCCAACTCGGGCTTCTTTCCCTTGAAACAATTTCCACCCTCGACAACGGCCTCACCGAAACCGTGACGCAGCGCAGTTCGACGCCCCTTACAAGTTCGCCCAATCAGTTTCTGCGGCTGCAAATTTTCAGCGCGCCCTGACCGGCGCATCACGGCTCGTGCATCCGTCGGGCGGTCGAACGCTAAGTCGTAGTCGTGGCGATTTTGCTGTTTGGAATCACGGCGCGGACGGTAGGGCCGAGCGGGATGGCAATTTGATTTTTCACCGACCGCAGCGCGATCCACCCCTTCCGCCTCCACAATTATTTCTTCCGGCCCCGCCCCGCGTTCCGCAACACTCCGCGCGCAGCGTTGAAAATTCTCATTCTCAAACCAAGCTCGTTGGGCGATGTCATCCAGGCTTTGCCCGTCCTGCGCCTGCTCAAGCAGCATGACCACGACGCGGAAATTTTCTGGTGGGTGGAGAAGTGCAACGCGCCGTTGCTCGAAGGTGATCCGGATCTGGCCGGCCTGTTTCTCTTCGAGCGCCAGCGCTGGGCCAACCCGTTGCACTGGGGGGAAATGGCCGCAGCCGTGCACGCGTTGCGCCGTCATCGTTTCGATCTGGTGATTGATCTTCAGGCTCTCGCGCGCAGTGCTGCGATGGGCTGGCTGGCGAACGGAAATTATTTCGTCGGCCTGCATGACCCGCGCGAACTCGCGCACGGCTGGTATGACCTGAGCATCCCCCGCCCTTCCCCGCAAACGCACGCCGTGGACTGGTATCTCGAAGTCGTCCGCGCGCTCGGCGTGCCGGTGCATCAAAATTTCGAGTGGCTTCCCAAGCGCGAGGAAATTGCGAGCGACGTGACCGCGCTGTGGCGCTTGCACGATCAGCCGAACATCGCGCTGCTGCCCGGCGCGCGCTGGGACAACAAACGCTGGCCGGCCACCCACTTCCACGATCTCGTCGCGCGCCTGAGCGCCACGCACCGCGACGCACGCTTCATCATTCTCGGCGGAAAATCAGACGGCGAACTGGCGGCAGAAATCTCAACCGCCGCGCCCGCGGCCGCGCTCGATCTCACCGGACGCACCACGCTCCCGCAGATGATCGAGGTGTTGCGCCAGTGCCGCGTCGTGGTCACGAACGACACCGGCCCGATGCACGTCGCCGCCGCGCTCCGCAAGCCGGTGGTCGGCTTGTTCGGACCCACGAATCCCGCGCGCACCGGGCCCTACGGCCAGAGCGAACACTCGTTGCAACGCCGCGATTTGCCGTGCGTGCCGTGCATGAAAGCGTCGTGTTCGTATCACGAACCGCTGGCGTGCCTGCGGGGAATTTCTCCGGCGCAGGTGGGGGACGAAGTGGCGACGCTGCTTTGAACCGCAGTTTTTTAACCACGGATTTCACGGATGCCACGGATGGGATGCGAAAGTTCGATAAGCCCTGAAAGTTCAGCTCTCTAGTTTGCCTGACGTTTGGAACGGATGTTTTTCATCCGTGTCATCCGTGAAATCCGTGGTCAACAAAACTGCCTTCGGACTGAGGCGCGGCACAAACCACTACTTCTCCGTCTTCGCCACGCGCGGCGACGCCTTCTTCTGATACGGCGAATGCAGGTTGAAGTAGATGCCGCAGAGCGGGCGGTCGTGCTCGGCCTGGCTGAGGATGATGGTGACGTGCTTGTCGAGCGCGATGCCGTGGCGCAGGTTCGGGCCGCGGTTCTCGTAGGCCTTGATGGCCTTCTCCATCAGCGACGCCAGCGACTGCTCGCAATCGTCCGGCACCTTGTCGAGACAGACGATGAACTTCTCGTAGGCTTTGAGCGCCTCGCGAATTTCCGTTCTGAATGTCTCCGCCGTCACGCGCGCAGCATAGGGGCGAGCGGCAGCAAGAAGAAAGTTGAAAGTGCGCAGCGCGGGCTTTCCAGCCCGCAGCAATGTGTGATGACGAGCGGTGTGGACAGGGATTGAACGGCCCGAACTTTGAGGCTTGCTGCGGGCTGGAAAGCCCGCGCTCCGGTCGGATCACGGCCCGTCGTCGAAGATCGCCGGCTTCGGCAGCTTGGGCCTCGTGCCGAAGAGCGCAGTGCCGACGCGCACGATGGTCGCGCCTTCCTCGATGGCGATTTCAAAATCACCGCTCATGCCCATGCTCAGATGCGCGAGCGGCGCACCGAGGCGTTGCTCGCAAGACTCCTTCAACCCACGCAGCGCACGGAAAACCGGCCGCACCTTCTCCGGCTCCGGTGTCCACGGCGCGATGGTCATCAGCCCGTGAATCTCCAGGCGCGGCAGGGCGTTCACGGCTTCCAGTTGTTCGAGCAGCGCATCACGCTTGAAACCAAATTTTGTCGCCTCGCCGGAGTTCACTTCCAGCATTATGGGCATTCGTTTGCCGAGCTTGTCCGCCCACTTGTTCAGCTCCTCCGCCAGCGCGAGGCTGTCCACGCTTTGAATCATTTCGAAGAGTTGCACCGCGGCGCGGCACTTGTTCGATTGCAGGTGGCCGATCATCTGCCAGCGCGCACGGCTGGCACAGAGCGGGATTTTTGCTTTCGCCTCCTGCACCTTGCTCTCGCCGAAAAAAATCTGGCCGAGCTGCGACGCCTCAT
>JAYVNY010000296.1:0-39149 GCA_043758205.1 Akkermansia sp. | reverse complement strand
GTGTTGAAGCGTCGACCATGCCTTCTCGGATTAGTTTGCGCAATCCTTTGGGCGACGTAATGCTGATGCGTTGAATCTCAGAGCTGCTCCAGCTCGGATCAACTTGCGAAATTTCGCCGATAACTACATGTAATCGCACCGTAGAATATGATGGGGCTTCCAAAAAACTTCCAACGAGCCTGGCGTTCAGCAGCCTAACGCCACACTCTTCTCGAAGTTCACGACGTGCCGTAGCGATTGGCGTCTCCTTGCCGGAGCGTCCTCCTGAAGGAAGTTCCCATGTGCAGCTGCCAACTGGAAGCCTTTCCTGAGATACCATCAGAACACCGTCATGCACGCATGCAACTATCACGACCCCATCTGGCCGGCGAAAATAAGCGTAGCTTGAGCGGCGTTGTTCTTCGTCGGCGACAACGCAATGTTGGACAGTGCCCCATCGATTCTTGAACATGATACGCCGTTTTACAAGTTTGAGCATGAACATGAGCCTGCCTTTGGAGAAACTCCGCCGCAATGAGATTTGCATCTTTCTTCTCGTTAGGCGATTTAACCCGTCTGTGAAAATTCTTGGAGTATCCACGACGTATTCTCCCGCATACGGAGGTTCAGAAACGTATTCGCGCACCCTCTACGAAGGTCTTGCTGCATTTGGGCATGAAGTACATTTAATCACTCAGAGTTCTGCGCCATGCGCGCCAAGCACCGAAGATCGCGGCGGCATCACTCTGCACTTATCTGGTGGATTCCTGAAAGAATTGGGAGGTCCAGACCGAGTACTGTGGGAAGATGCGTTTTTCGGTCCACTTGGTGATTTGGCACATCTTAAGGGAATGCGCTTTGACGTTATTCACTCTCAAAATCAGGCTGGCTTACTCCTTGCGTCCTATCTTAAACATCATTTCGCATGTCCCTTGATTGCCTCATTCCACGAGACGAATCCAGAAGAGGAGCCTTTCGGAAAGGCACGAAGCGAAATGCTTTTGCAGACACTTCCATACGATGCGATTTTAGCAGGCAGCTCCTATTTTGCTCATCAAGCAATTCGTTTTGGAGCCCCACGTGAGAAGGTATTCGTGATCCCATTTGGTCTACCTCGCCATGTGTCTACGAGCCCCGACTCACGAAACGTTTTGCGAAAAAGACATGGCATTCCAGTTTCTGCTTTTGTAATCATACTCTTAGCGCGCTTCACGCCAAGAAAACGCCAAACTTATCTTCTACAAGCGACTTCATTGCTGATTGCTAGAGGCCTTCCAATTCATGTATGTTTAGTGGGCTCTTCGAACTCCGGGTCCGAAAGTTATAGAAACCAAGTCTTAGCGATAGCAATGGGCAAGGCACTCAGCAAACACGTCTCGGTCTTTGTAAATACCTCCGACGAAACAGTGGCAGAGCTAATTGCTTCTGCGGATATCGGCACTCTAGTTAGCGAGAGCGAAGGTTTTGGCATTGCACTTCTGGAGTACATGGCTCATAATATTCCTGTTGTGGCAACAAACATTCCCGGAGTTCGAGACATAATTGAACACCAAAAGAACGGAATTTTGGTCCCAAAGCATTCCTTTGTCGCTTTGGCAGACGCCATTACCATCTTATATTCAGATGAAGCTCTTCGCATTCGCATCCGGGAAGCAGCCCGAACTCGCCTCCATAGCGACTTTGCGGTTGACGGAATGCTAGACAAAGTTCAGGAGCTTTACTTCTCACTAATCGCCGGCCACGGTGTGCATCACTCTAAGAGCCTGTCTAAAAAGGCATGAATGCTGAGGGATCACGCCAGGCGGCAGAGCATGACACGTATCATCGCGACAAAAATCAGTTGGTTGGCTGTTTTCACTGCGCTCGTAGTCGCGCTCGGGCCGGCGATGCTGGACCAGCCAGGTCAGGGTTCGCTCGACCACCCAGCGCTTGGGCAGCACTTAAAAGTTGCGCTCGATGATCTCCACCTCCAATTTTAGCCGTTGCATCCGCACCCAGTTGACGAACTCCGCCCCGCTCTTGCCGCCGTCGGCCCACAGCTGGCGCAGCCACGAAAATACGGCAGCAACGGGACCAGCAGCGCCTGCCCCCGGCCCGTTCGGGCGTGCTAGGGGGCTGCACCGCCGCGCCAAGCACCAAACCAAGCGTGTCCATCAGCGGGAAGCGTTTGCGGCCATGGATCTTCTTGCGCGCGTTGTAGCCCACCAGGCTGCCGGCGTATCGGAACGCACCGTCTGGCTGTCAAAGTCCGCCGCCGTCGGGCGGCAGTGCTTGCCCATCAAGACCCGGGTCCGGGCCCTCGGCCGGTCGTTGAGGCCAGCTCACACGCTGGCGCGGCTCCACTGGCGGAAATGGTGATAGACGGTTTCTAAGGATGGAAAACACTTGGGGCAGCAGCCGCCACGGACCGCCGCTTTTGATGAGGTAGAGCAGGCGTTGACCACGGCGCGCAGCGGAGTTCGCGGTCGGCCCCTGCGTTTGAGGTTTGAGGGCGGGCAAGAGCGGCTTGAGCAATTTCCATTAGGCCTCGGAGAGGTCGGTGCCGTAGTTGGCGATATTCATCGCTTGGACTGCGCGGCCGCGAAAGTGAGCCCGCCGAAGTCAAGCTAGGCCTGCGCCGGGCGCATCTTTTTTTCGCGCCATCTCAATCACCGAAGATTATACGTAGTCACTTCTCGTTCAGACAGGTTGGAAATCATGATCCAAAATGCGTTCTATTCTTACCTCATTTCTCAAGAAGTTCCGCGATTACATTTGCAACGTTCCATGGACAGTATTCACGACGATATGTTGGTGTAGCCATTCCACAGGACAACATAACTGCGAACGATTTGACTAGATGCTCCACTTCCTCGGGCCCCGGAACAATACCAATCACCCCTCTTTCTGTGCACAAAGCTCCAAGCAACGCCACTTGTGAGGTAATCAATGGAATTGAATGCGCTCGCATTTTTGCCATACTTGCAGAGCTTTCTCCTAAGCACGGGTGACGTAGCTGAATACCGCAGTCGATGCTCGTCAACAATGCATCAAAGTGTTCAATGCTTCCCTGATAACCAGCTTGCAGCACTCGGGGCGAGGGAGAAATTGCCAGATCATACTGCTTGGCCCCCACGAGAAGAAGAACAACGTTATCAGACGATTTTTCAAAGACGCGCCACGCCTGAAGGACTTTCTCAAGTCGTTTGTATTCACCCATAAATCCAAAGCTTCCAAAAACAAATGAAGTCGCATGCGCCCCTAAAGTATTTCTAGCCTGTCTAACACGCTCTATTGGGACTTCTCGAACGGGGTGTGCAACATAATGAAAACTTTTTTGAGGATATCGATTAGTTAGACACTGTTTAGTGTCTTGTGAATGCACGATAGAATGCGTAGAGAACCGCAAGAAAAGCTTCTCTGAACCAAAATCGGAGGCGAATTTGTCGAAATCGGTGCGCTTGCCAATAAAATCTGAGAGTTCACCAAATGACCCACAGGAGTTCCCGAGAGCCGCGTTGTAACGCAAAAGCAGGAATCGCTGCTCTTCAGGGGGAAGGCGGTCCCATTCGTTCCAGTAGTAATCGAGGCAGATAAACTCGTGGACAACGGTGACTCCGGGTCTTTGGCGCATAGCATTAAATGCACAGCGATGCATTGAATTGTTACCAATGTTGTATAGAACGCGATCAAAGGAGTTAGGTGAAACATAATTAGAATTATTTATTCTAAAAATACGATAGCGGGTACTCAGCGGCTCGGTCAGCTCGTCTATATACCCATTAACTCCAGAATTGTCGCTTGATGCCGGCCCATAGATGCCCAGCTTCAATTTACGCTTTGGGTTATGAGTTAAGCGGGACATGTGTATTCCACAAAGATTTTGTCGTTGCGCCCAAACAAAGCTGCTCATAACGTTTAACCACTTCATTGGTTATTGTGCCAATCGTGCCCGTGCCTATTTTAGCACCGTTATACTGCGTAACTGCACAAATTTCATCAAGAGTTCCAGAAAGAAATACTTCGTCCGCTTCGCGGACCGCATCATCCGTCAGGGACATTTCAACAACGTCAAGATGCATCTCATTCCGCATCAACTCCGTCAAAACCGCCTTGGTAATGCCCGGCAATGCCCCGTCCTCGAACCGTGGCGTTTGCACGATTCCGTGTCGAACAATAAATATATTTGCCCCGGGTGTTTCGGCGAGATGGCCGCATGCGTTGTAGACAAATGCTTCATCTACTCCCTGCCTTTGAGCTTCCAAGCGAGATAGTCTTGTAAGAGAATAAATTGCGCCACATTTAACGTGCCAAGGAAAGCAATTTTGTGGAATCTTCGCCCAAGAGGAAGCTGCTGCTCGTACAGGCCTAGGTGCGTATAGTGAAGTAGATACGGGAACAATTACAATGTAGTAGCCGGATTGCACTTTTTCTTCGTTTATTGCATAACCCCCCTTTTGGACAAAAATCGTAGGGCGAATGTAAATGTGCCCACGATATTTGAGTGCTTGGATAAGGCCGAAGATGTCCTGCTTAAGCGATTCGGCCGTGACCGAAACGGGGATATTTATGGTTTGAGCGGACCGCAAAAGACGCTCCAGATGCTCATCAAGGCCAATCAGGCGATAAGTATTCTCGCTTGCGCTAAAGTATCCTCGAATCGCGTCGAAGACATTCAAGCCGCGTTGGGCGACATCAGTCCAGAGGTGGCAAACTCCCTCGTCCCAAGCTACTAATTTTCCGTTGAGGTTTAAGTATTCGGGTGTTTGCATAGCGAAGTATTGTCTATTCGAAATCGAATTGTAACTATTGAAACAGATGTTGTCTATTCTTTGTGATTTTGATGGAGTTCTGTGCAATCTGGATTCTCCGACTGCAGTGCAGCGGATTCGTGCGGTTCAGTTGCAAATGCGGTTGCCCGCACAGCACCTCCTTGCGAGATACTTCTTCTCGAATCCGTACTTTCGTGCTATTGACGAGGGCAAGATGTCTTACGAGGAGATGCTTAGCGCGATCATGGCGCGTTGCTGGCGTTCGGACTTTAACAGTTGGTCTGCTTTGTGGAGTCAGATTTGGGAGTGCTACCGAACGGACCCATTGATGATGAAATTATTAAAGCGCTTGTTGCAAGAAAATATCTCTGTACGCATTATCACGGACAACCATCAGCTTTTCCGCTCTTGGCTGCGATCGCGCGATGAGTTAGCATTTCTTGAGAATTATCTTACCTGCTCAGCTGAACTCGGCGTGTGCAAGCCTTCACGAGCGTTTTTCGATAGTGCATTAACCTCTGCGTTATCCACTCCGAGCGAAGCATGTGTCATTGACGATAGTCCTAAGAACGTTAGGGGAGCCTCGCGGCTTGGCTTAAAATCAATTCTTCACATCCACCCTCGTCGGACGATTAGTCAATTAGCATGCACACCGGAGTTCCAATTTCTGGGAAAATTGTGACGCGTGTTTTGGTTACTGGAGGCTTGGGCTTTCTCGGTAGCCATATCGTGGCATCGCTCCGGAGCGCTGGGTTTAATGTCACAGCTCTGGATCTCGTGCCCCCTTCCTCAGCGATTCAAGATTCGGTCATTTACTTCGATCTCCGCAACATTGAACGTTTACCTGACCTAGTCTATGGTCATGAAGTCGTCATTCACTTGGCGGGCACGTCGGACACCCGCGCTTCAGCTAGCGACTTCCGCATTGATTTAGACAATAGCGTAATGGCTACATGGAATCTCATTCAGGCATTAGCTTTAACAAAGACCTGTCGCAGGATTTTCTTCACTTCGAGTCAACACGTTTATGGCGCTTCCAATGACACCGTTGTCTTTTCAGAAAGCGCATGCACCAGCCCCGTATCCCCTTATGGCGCTGGCAAAGTCGCTTGTGAATCGATTATCTGCGCCTATGCAAACAGCTCTGATGTACCAGCTACAATACTCCGACTAGGAAACATTGTCGGCTACAGGCAACGGTACGGAGTCTTACCCGAAATTATCCAGCAGTTAGCTCGCGGCGCAAAAAAAATCCCTTTGCGCGGTGGCGGCTTTCAACGCCGAGCGCTTCTGCACGCCGAAGACTTGTGTCAATGGCTGCGCCTTGCGCTCCAACAAGAACCATCTCGCACAGTTGACATATTTAATGTGACAAACCTTGATTCTGTCACGATCCGCTTTCTGGCCGAGTTAGCGCTGCTCGAATTGGGTTTTGATCCAGACGCCCTCCTAGCATTTCCGATAGGGGCGAATACATCGTCGCCCGACCCGGGGTCTATTTTGTGTGATGTACAGAAGGCACTAACGACTGGTTGGGCTCCCACAATGGACTCTGTGGCGGCGGTACGCCGCGCTTCTCGTGAATTATGGCAGCGATAATACCGAATCCTCCTGAATTGTTAACCGACTGGAATCAGCGGTTTTTCGGCCCACTTTTTGTTCGGATCTTTCGTAAACTCGGAAAGTTTGAGCGGACCGCTGAGGAAGTGCGTGAATTAGTTAGCCTGCTGAGGCTTCCCATGGGCGCAGCTATTCTCGATGTTCCCTGTGGATTTGGCCGACACTCAAAGGTTCTTCATGAAGAAGGGTTCTCTGTTAGTGGAATTGATTCATCTGCATTTCTTTTACGTTTAGCACGTCGCTACAACCGCGGACCCAACTACCAACTGAGAGATATGCGATTTCCTCCACGAGGACAATTCTCTGCAATTCTGAACCTTTGGACAAGCTTTGGGAACTTAGCGACTCGCAAAGAAGACCGTGACGCTCTTGTCAGTTGGCATACAGCATTAACCCACGGCGGTCAAATGGTTATGGAAATCTCAGACTTGGAGCGAGTGTTGGCAGAGAATTCACATTCCGCCTCGGATAATGGGTACAAATGTAAAGTTTTTAATGGGGTTATCGAAGAGGCGTGGTTTGATTTCAATAATAAAACGGCGATTATTTCTTATGAACTTGATGGTGAGCGCATTGTGGGGCGCACAAACATTTATTCTAAAGATGAGTTAGTATCTCTATTCATAGATGTCGGATTCACGGGTATAAAAACTTATGGCCGATTTGATGGTTCGCCAAAATCCCCGTTAGATAGGCTCGTTATCCACGCTTTTAAGGAGTGAGTTAGGCTTGCGGATTATCCAGACCTGTTCTTTGGAAAAAGGCGTAAACTCTTCCTGTTCAAAGCTGCCGTAAATGGTCACAAGTTCAAACCCTATACTGGATAGAAGTTCTTGAAACTCTTGAACGGGCAACGATGCAAGTTTGTAGCGATATGTTTCCTCCAGGGGAGTTTTGTGTGCGGGAGGCAGACTGATAACGCTTAGTTCGCAATGGAATTGCCCAGTCATAGTGTCATAAGTATGGCTGTGGATTAATCGAAAATCAGTATTGCCGATAGAGCCGGCAATTAACTCTCTGACTTCTCGGACCTCTGGGCTGGTAGTTTCCTTCAACGTAAAGTGGTCAAGAATTAAATGCCCCCCCGGCTGCAAAACAGACCACGCTTTTTGGAGAAGAGCAAAGCGTGATTCCCGGGTCAAGAAATGACCAATCGTTCGAAATGGAATGATCACCAGTCTTACTGGCTCTACAGGTGTAAAAGCCAGGATATCACTTTCTACTAAATCAGCGCATTGTTTTACTAACGACGAAGCATTGGATAGTCGGTGACTAGCTATTGAAAGCATCGCCGCTGATGTTTCAACGGCTGTTATCGGAATTCCGAGCTCAGCGATTGCGAAGGTGATTCTCCCGGTCCCTCCCCCTACCTCCAAAACTGGGCCACCATGTTTAAGGGCTTGTCGTGAATAGAATTCCCTAGTGGGTTTCTCTGCGGGGTCACATTTCGACCATAGTTCGTAATACCCGGCTATGTCATTGTAAAAATGTGATAAATTCATTTGCGATTAAATTGAACAATACTAAATAGTTTCTTCGAGATGAAGGGCAATTGCTGTTATTAGTCAATCTTTCTGATTCCAATCGGTTTCATCACTAAAGTGCATTCAAAATGTTTCTTCTCTTGCGTTGGGCTAAATCCGTACAAAATAGCTTTCAGAAAGTATTCTGGAAAAATACTGTTGCGAGTCAGAAAATGCATGAGGAGAATCTGACGAGCGAGTTAGAAGATACTTTAACCAAAGCAGTTCCCAATTGGTCATACGTATTTGCTTCTTTTTTGTGAGAAGTAACTATGACAATCGTTGGCGCACCGACTGCTTACATACATGGTATGTAGGGGCGAAGCGCCCGCACCACGTCACTTCCACGGCTAACCACCGCACCACTAGCTCCCCCAACGTGTCGTCGGCTAGCGCCCGACTGATTGCTTTTTCCTGCGGCTACCCGGTCTAAAGGACATTTACCCAATGTCCTTTATCCAAAAATCAATCAGTCGGGCGCTCCGGGCTAACCGCCCGGGGCCCCGACACGTTGGGGGGACGTGTTTTGGAGGAGGTGCTACCGCACCGCACGACCGGCCCGCTTGCGCGACCGGCTCACGCGGGAGGCGTGGAGTCACGACGGGTGACGACCACACCACGCGCAGCGGGCGAGGAAAATGCTGCCGCAAATGCGGCCTAAAGACAGCCGCGCTGTAGGCGCGACAATTACCTGCCGCCCCCGGCAAATCTTGGCGTCTATCTGGCCTTCGGCCTTCCGCGTATCCTCTGAAATGGAATGGTCGCCGTGTAATAGTTCCTGCATCCAAGGAGAGCGAGAGGGTTGACCCTGATCACATGCAGGGCTATTCCTTGCACCACGAAACGAGTATGAAAAAATTAAATTCTGTCCAGCAGTTCACAGCGTTGCGCTCGGCCCTCACGAGCGAGCGGGAGACGCTTCAAGCGCGTCTCCGCCAAATTGACAGCGCCTTGGCGGGAGAGGTTCTTTCCCCTATTCCCTCTCCCAAAAGACGAGGTCGTCCGCCTGGCAAGGCGAAGCCAGCCATGTCTGCTTCTGCTCCGGCTCGGAAGCCCCGGCGCAAGATGAGTGCAGAAGCACGGGCTAAGATCGGAGCAGCCCAGAAACTGCGCTGGTCCAAGCTCAGGGCGGATAGCACAAAGAAGCCCTCCTAAACGGGGTCTGCTTCTCAGTTTTCAGGTTCTCAGAGGAGGGCCTGAAACTCATCTTCGTTCAATTGGGCCTGCTTGAGAATGAGCTTGAGCAGTCCTCGTTTGATGTCCTCACCATGAATGGGGACCGTGGTGCGTAAGTTTTTGACCGGATGCTTCATCTGGCGATGACTGCCTCGCTGGCGTTGCACGACAAAACCGGCCTTTTCCAAAGCTTGAATGATTTTCCGAGCCGAGAGGGTCGGAAGGCGCGTCACTGGGCGAGGGACAGACTGAGCGGAAGCTCGAAACCGACTTGTTTCGGGACGTGCGTTTCCTTGGGCAATTCCACACCGTCTTCCTGAAGACATTCCAGATAGCCGGCCAAGGCATCCTTGGCCATGGCAACAACCTCCTCTAGGCTTTCGCCTTGAGTGTGGCAGCCGGGCAGGGCTGGAAAATATGCGGTGTATCCTCCTTCCTCCGCAGGCTCGACGTGCAATGTGTACGTTATTTCCATGGTCCCAGTGTACCACGGGGCGCGATTTTGTGTCAAAACGCGCCCAGTCGTCTTGCCGCGCTCGACAAGTCTCGCAGTCTGTCTGGCTGAAGGTCCTCCGGGTATCATGCTCACTGGCCCCCGGCCCTACTTCTGCCCGCGCTGCGGCATAGCCTCCCTCTGCGGCGGCGACGCAGGCGTTTCCAGCGCAAACACCATCACGCCGCCCACAATCAAGGCGGTGCCGAGGACTTGGCGCAGGGTGAAACGCTCGCCAAGAAACAGGGCGGCGAGGCCGATGGCGAACACCACGCTGAGTTTGTCCACCGGGGCCACTTGCACCACGCTGCCAAGCTGGAGGGCGCGGAAGTAGCAGAGCCAGGAGAGGCCGGTAGCCAGTCCCGAAGCGAGGAGGAAAAGCCAGGTTCGGCCTACCACCTGTCCCAGCCCATTCCCGCGCAGCGCGGGAATCGCCACAACCCAGGCGAAGATCAGCACCACGGTCGTGCGGACGGCGGTCGCCAGATTGGAATTGAGGTTTTGCACGCCGGCCTTAGCTAGCACGGCGGTGACTCCCGCAAACCCGGCCGAGAGCAAGGCCCAGACAAACCAGTGTTTCATGAGTGAGAGAATTGCCCCAAGACCGTTTCGCTTCAAGCGCGCCAAGGCAGCCCCAAGATTCGGATTTCAACACCAGCCGCCATTACCTCGCCGGCTTGCCCCCAACGCATTTGTCGGCGTTTGGGCGCTAAGGACGCTTGCCGCCCAAGCCGGCACGGGCCCTCTCTACACACGGCAGACGGTCCGGACACGGCAGGAGTGGCGGCTGGTCTTGGCACCATGAATGACCACCACCCACCAGACATCGACATCGGGGACCGACACGGCTGGGGACAACCGCAGCGTTTTGGCATTTCCCAGGTGGACCAGCGCCAGCACATCTACATCATCGGCAAGACGGGATCGGGCAAGACGACTCTGCTTCGCAACATGATCGTGCAGCATCTGGCCTTGGGGCACGGCGTCGGGGTCATTGACCCGCATGGCGACTTGGCCGAGGAACTCTTAAATCATATCCCGCCCTCAAGGGCGGACCACCTCTGCTACTTCAACCCCGGTGATTTAGAGTTTCCTGTCGGCTTAAACCTCCTCGCCAACGTCAGCCCGGATGAGCGGCACTTGGTTGCCTCCGGCATTGTTGGCGCGTTCAAAAGCATTTGGCGCGATTCGTGGGGACCACGACTTGAATATATCCTCTACAACGCGATTGCCGCGTTGCTTGACTGTGAGAACACGACCCTGCTTGGCGTCAGTCGCCTGCTCACCGATGACACCTACCGGGAGTGGGTGGTGCGGCAAATCAAAGATCCGTTCATCCGGGACTTTTGGGCCGAAGAGTTTGATGGATACGACGAGCGTTTTCGGCGCGAAGCCATTGCGCCGATTCAGAACAAACTCGGGCAGTTTCTTTTGAACCCAGTCGTGCGGAACATTTTGGGCCAAGTGCGGAGCAAAGTGAGCTTCCCCTTCATCATGGATGAGGGACGCATCTTCATCGCGAACTTGTCCAAGGGGAAACTCGGGCACGACAAGGCGAACTTGCTGGGCTCCTTGCTCACCACACAATTTCAGTTGGCTGCGATGGCTCGGAGCAATCAGCCCGAGAACGAACGCCGCGACTTCTACCTGTTCATCGACGAGTTCCAGAACTTCAGCACTGACGCTTTCGCGTCCATCCTGGCCGAGGCGCGCAAGTATCGGCTCTGCCTGGTGCTTTCGCACCAGTACATTGATCAGGTGCCACTCCCCATTCGGCAGGCCGTGTTTGGAAACGTCGGCACGTTGATTTCCTTTCGCATCGGCTTCACCGATGCCGAGGTGATGGCGGCGGAGTTTGGCAAAACTTTTCCACCAACTGTCTTGGCCGACTTGGACCGCTACGAGGTGGTGGTGAAGCTCTTGGAGGATGGCACCAATCGGGAGCCGTTCCGGGCCAAGATGCTGCCGCCGGTGAAAAATCGAGCGGGCTACAAGAACAGCCTTATCAAAAAGTCACGCGACCGGTTTGCCATCAGAAGAAACATTGCCGAGCGAAAGCTCAGCAAGTGGGTGGATAAATAACATCGGTAACGCTGGTTGGCATGCGTCAACGCTGCCAGGCAAATACCTTTGGGTCGTTGGCACGCTTATCTTCTTCCACCCCGACTCGGCGCACTTCTGGTGTACGAATTAACATACGTGCCATTACTGCGCGTGTAGCCTTTGACGAACACCGTTCCTCCTCCGCCGCCTGAATACCCTGAACCTCCGCCAGAACTGAATCCGCCGGAACCAGCTCCATACCCCATGCCAAAGCCGGGATCGGGGATGGCGGCAGCAGGCTGCGGGGCACGCGAATCCAGTTGAGACTGGAGAGCACGCTGCCGGGCTGCGAATTGGGCACGCTCTTCGCGCTCTGCAGCATCCCGTGCCGAGTCATATCCAAACTGTGAGCGGAGTTCTTCTGAGAGATCTGCCAGTCTTACCGTGCCGCTGCCAATCGCATCCCGCCAGTCGAGACTCACGCCTTCACTTACCCGAATCACCTCCGCATTGGTGATGGCGGTTCCGAACGCGTTCTTGAATGAGATTCGAGTGGGACGCGGCCTGCGTGCCAGTCTCAGCTCTGCGCCAGTCCATGCTTGCGAATCCGTCTCGCTGACTGGGGTTTTGGACGAGGCGGTGATGAGCTTCAGGTCTGCTTCCGAAGCGCGGGCAGCATCAAGCTGTTCGGTTGAGTAAATGGAAATCCACCACCCACCGTAAGCGTCGGGAGCAGACTGGGGCGTAATCTCGAAGGTAAGTCCGTCTCGGACTTGCAGGTCGATTTGCCAATCAAGGCTGCGAAGTGTCGCTCTGTCCAAAGCACCGCTCAAAATGGAGTGCAGAAAATTTTCGCACTGGCTTTTTGCCAGCTCATCCTTGGCGAGCTTGCCATACGCTCCGGCTTCAATGGCGGAAGGCTGCGCCAGGTCACCGTAAATGTTAATTTCGTATTCCCCGCCGCAACGGAACGAGACGTAGGGAACATTTTTCATGGGGCCGGCATCAATCACCGTAGCCGGAATCTGCGTGAGATTCTTCGCCCACTTCTGCTGGTTCAGTGCGAGCAGAACCTTATGGAAATCCGGCAGGCGACGTGTCTTTTCTGCGCGCAGTTCGGGAGCAAACGTCACCGACTGAATATTCGTGCGGGCGCAAAGCTGGAGGTCGCGTTCTCCCAGAACAAGGACTTGCCACGCATTGGTTTGGAGGACGGTCCCGGAAACCCTCTGACCGTCCGTGAGCACGAGTGTGTCCGCCCGCACCGGCAAGCGGATGACGATGACGAGGGCCAGGAGAAATGCGGCGAGGAATTTGTATTTGCGTTGCATGGCAGGAGTTTTGCGAGAGACAAGGGCAAAGGGCTTAGCCAATCAAGTGCAAACAAATCCCGCTTTTGACCTTTTTCACCACCAGCGCGCCTACCCATCCGGGTTGCAAACTCAGTCCACCAGGGTCGTATTTTGTCTTTCCATGCGGGTGCCTGAGGGGTTTTACTCTCCCCACAATGAAAGTTCTCTTTCTGGCCATCTGTATAGCGTGCTTTGGAAGTGAAGCCTTTGCCAAAGGCAGCAGTCGCGGAAGTTCAAGAAGCACGTCAACTACATCGCCCGCAACTTCCAGCCGTTCCACATCGTCACGTCCCGCTTACAGCGGCAGCAAGCACACGTCGAGTCACGGCGGAACTTTCGTCGGCGGCTCAGGTTCGTCCCATACAGGCGGGACCTATACAAATCCGTCCAGTGGAAATCGTTACGGCACTCATTCAGGGACCACGAAATCTACGCGCTAGGCCCAGACAATCCGCCTGACACTTCGCCCCAAAGCGGCTCCAAATCTTTTTCGTCCAGCGCCTTGATTTTCCAGTGCTTCGTCGTGCGATTGCGCTCCGCTGCGGCAAACGCCACATGAAGCCAATTGCGCGCCTCGACCAACTGCCCAAGCTGACAGTTGTAGCACGCGAGGTTAAACGGCAGCAGTGGCTCGTCAGGGAAATCGTTCACCGCGTCCAGCAGGAGCGACAGCGCCTTTTCAACCCCGTCGTTGGTCATCCGGCGGACGGAGTAGGAGCGCCAGGCAAAAACCTCGGCATCGTCCGGCAAAAGCCGCGTCAACCCTTCCGCGACGTGGAACGCCATTTCATGTTTGCCGCCCGCGCTAAAGATGCGCCAGCGCAGTTTGAACACCTTGGGCAATGCGCGTGCCTCCGGGGACAGACGCTCCAGCTCCTCGTACGCGCTGAGAAAGTCGCCAAGCTCAAGCCAGCCTTCAGCGGCGAGTATTCGACGCGCGTTGTCGGAGTCCAGGTTCAATGAGCCGACGTTAGCAGGGCAAGCTGTGGCTTGCCAGCGGCGGGAGATTGTCTAACGTCCGGCCGTGAAACTACCATCCTTGCTCTTGGCGCTACTGCTTTCGGTCGCAAGCGCGTGGGCTGCCACAGTGCAGTATTACGCGAACAAGATTGCTCCCCTCATTGACCCAGCCAAGCTCGCCACCCTCAAAACGCGCGGAGCCAATCCCCGGGTTCAGAAAGTCACGTTTTACCTCTACTCCGCCAAAGTTGACCGGCTCGACGCGGCCGAGGTCGCAAGGGCGGCAGTCAACGCCGTGGGCATGAAAGAAGCCGCTGCTGAACTGACCATCGCGGCGATGCTACGGAACGTCACTATTGCAGAGCGGCTGGGATGCACGGATCGCGAAGGGCTGGACGAGATGAGGAAAGGCAATGCTGCCACCGTGCGCTTCGGTCCGTATGCCGGAGACCAGCTTTCGGTTGACCACATCCTTCCGCGCGCGGTGGTGCCGGAACTCGACTGCGTCATCGCCAATTTGGAACTGATGCCCATGCGTGCCAACGCGAGGAAGAATGCGAGTGTCGGGCAGCGTCAACGTGACTTGGCGGCGAAGCTGAACAAGGCGGGGCTGCTCAGCCAAACGGGGTTGCAGGCTGTTCGAGCAATGCGGTGAAAAAAGAAATGGTGAATCGGGACACGAAACCTATTGCGAATGAATCTCTGAAAGTTCAAATGAGAGAGCGGAACGACCCGTCGGGCAATTGCCACAGGAGCGAAAGCACATCGTCACAGAAAATAAAATCGCGTTCCGTGATTAAGTAGATCTGATCCATGCCTCCACTATCGCAACATCGTCGCAACTGCTCCATACGTTTGGCGTTTCGCACAATCCACACAATCGCAATCTGCGAGTTCAGAAATTGATGTCGTGTTTTTTCCGCTCTTGCGCGAAACAAAGCAGTTGTTCTCAAGAAAAGGGATGCTTCTCTTGAACTTTCGACAGGCTCTTTACCGGTGTCCACACACAGCAAAAGCACACGCGGAATACTTTCGTAATGTTCAAAACAAACAATTGCGTCAGCTTGTACCGAAGCACTGAATGTCTCCCCGAGTTGCACTGTCCACGAGGGTGGCAAGGGCAATGACTTGACGTTACAAGCGAACAGGTTTCGTGGCGGAACCAACCGGACGAAAGAGCTGTATCGGCATGCTTCCCGGATCCTGTTTTCAGCAATTCGGACACGAGGAGAGTCATTTTGGCCTGAAAGGACGATACTGCTGTGGGATTGTTTTTGCTTCATTGAAGTTAAATGGGGCGATTAGGAAACGTCGTCATTTTACCAAACTGACCCCCACCGCTGCAAATCGGACGGATTTGCCAACGGGCCAGGACTGCAGTTCAGTTGGCTCGGGACCAGACGGAAATCTACGAGACCGCGCGCTTTTGAGAAGGCAGCGCGAATCCGCAAAATCTTGGGAAGACACCCTTGGCCAATTGCTCCTCGCGAGTCGCTGCTGCGTATTGCTTCACCCAAACACTTTGGAGAAGTCCATTTTCCTGTTGTAACTATGCTGAATTGTTCAGCATACTTATTGCGAATGAAGCCAGGGCCAAAAAAACATGTTTTTGATCGTGTGAGTGTCAGCCTCGCAAAAGGTCAGAAAAGAAATCTGGAATCGCTTGCTAAGGATCAAGATGTGTCGGTCGCTTCATTGATACGCAGGGCCGTTGAGCGTGCTTATCGACGTGATTTGCAGAAAGGCGTTCAATGAAGCCTGAAACTGCAAGAAGACCACCCATCACGAGACCTGGAGTGATTGAGCTTTTTTCGGGTGCGGGTTTGTTTGGATTGGCATTCCAAAGCGAGGGATTCCAACTGCGCGGAGCCTACGAAAAAGATCCGGTCGCAGCCTCGACATACGCAAAAAATCTTGGAGAAAACATCAAAGTCTGCGATCTCGCCAAGCAGCGCCCAGAAGGTCTTGCCGAAGTCGTAATTGCGGGGCCCCCATGTCAGGGTTACTCAAGCATGGGTGCGCGAAACCCTAGGGATCCTAGAAATGACCTCGCTCTGGTAATCCCTGAGTGGGCAAAGGTCACTCGTGCAAAAGTGGTTATTGTTGAAAATGTGGCGCTGTTCTTGAAATCAGTCGGCTGGAATCGCATCCATAAACGGTTTGAGCTCCTCGGTTTTGAAACATTTACGTGGGTAATCAACGCCGCAGACTTGGGTGCGCCTCAACGACGAGTTCGCTCATTTACCGTATTTTCACGAATCGGCTGTCCTCAATTGGAAGCTTTTCAGGAGCATACAACTCGAAATGTGCGACAAGCATTTTCTGGTTTACCGAGATTTCCAAATCGTAAGATTCAGCACTACACGCTCCCACGCACAGAATTTGCCCTTCAGCGAATTAAACTTATTCCCGAAGGGGGCGATATTCGCGACCTAGCGCGACAAGCTCCTCACTTGGTTGCGCCCTCATGGTTTCGCACTGGAGGCAAGATCATTGATATTTGGGGGAGAATGAAGTGGAACGACACTTCTCCAACAATTCGAACAGGCTTTCTAAATCCTTCCAGGGGACGCTTCTTGCATCCGGTGCAAGACCGACCAATCTCTTTCAGGGAAGCTGCAAGGCTTCAAATGGTGCCCGACAGCTTCCAGTTCAACGGCACACCAGAACAAATGGCACGACAGATAGGTAATGGGGTTTCCATCGGCGTTGGTCGATGTATGGCCAAAGCGGTGGCCGCTTTGCTAAATTAGGGAACCGGCTTGGAAGTGACCACGGTTACCTTTTGCGCCGCCACAGATGAGGCTTTCTTGTGCGCATTCAGAATTTCGGCGTGCGCATCGCGTGTTCGAGTAAGTACCTCACCAATGTCGAAAACTTTGATCATGGTATTTGGTCCGAACTTATCGACTTCGTAATCTAGCGCCTGAACTTTTTCAGCGCCTGAATCACTTTTTCTACTTCCAATAAGTATTCCCTCCACCCTGACGGCACCCGCCTCAGGGCGCGCGGCAAAAAAGAGCTCAGCTTTCCGCATGTAGCCCTTTAATTGCGTCAGATGATCCGAATGCAATGGTGTGTTGGGGGCTTTAAGTTCAACGATTACCAGCCGCTTGAGGGAGCGATTAGAGAGAAGAAATGTTAAATCGGGGCGCTCATTTGTCTCCAGTGGGTTGACCTCCTTCGGAGCGGTGGGATCGTAGCCAGTGGGAGCATATTTTCCAATTTTCAGTTCCTGCGAGAGTTTTCTTGCCAGCTCGTTCTCTTCTTTGTCGCTTGTAAGAAACTCAAAAAAAGTTGGGTCAATCAGCCAAGGATTTTTCTCAAATAATTCATGGAGTGCGCCCTCATTTTTTGGTGCGGTAAAGCTAACGTCGCTTACAAGCTTCGAAAGTGCCTGAATAGCCCGCAACCTTGCGTCAATGATGGTCACAAATTCGTCAAATTCATGACGAGTAAGCCGAGTGATCTCGCGGATTACGTCCATTAGCTCCGGATGGTCTTGGTCAGCCAACGACTGAATAGTAGCTAAAATTTCTCCGTGGCCGAGGCCCGAGATAACACTCTTAATGGTGTTTCGATAGAAATCACTTTCGAGATTCCCGCTGTCCTTCCCTGCTAAAGTTTTTGCAATCTGCCATGCGGTCGCTTCTCGATGAGATGGAAGTTTGCCCTCAGCAATAGCCAACTTTGTAAAGTTGTCGTCCCGCAGCCTTTGGCCCAGCTCATTGGAGATTGAATCAGCGTATGCGGCGAGACCTTTGGTCATCTGAATCGTCAGGAATTCCCTTAACGCTGAAAGAATGGGAGTATCCCAACGCAAGGATTGACGATCTGTTGAAATGAAATCTGTCGGTTGCTCATCAATAAAATCTGCCACCACGATTCCGTCCAAATAACTCGTGTACTGAAATCCGTGAGCGCTAGATTTTACGTCGAGCAGGTCTGGCATGGACGCAAGACGATGGTGAGCGTAAACTCGAACTCCTCTACCTTTCGCCGGAAGCTGCTGCTTGGATGGTCTGAAGCGAATCCGGTACGCAAACGCGATTTTTGCGGCTGACACGTCCGATTCCAATACGTGTTTGATCAAAGCTGTTTTAGCCTCTGTATCGTCTTGCGGAAATGCGTAGGCAAAATCACTAGTGGCTGTATCTACCCCAGCACCATTAATGCGAATCGCAAAATCCTCAGTCTTAATTCCATAGAAATTTTCACTTAGTGCTTCCTTTAAGGATTCAGCAAAGTCTCCTCGCAATGCATCATAAACTAATTTTCGCAATACGATGCGTGTGCCCTTCACCAGCCCTGCGCCATCCTCGATTTTTTCAACAAGAATCTTCGATTGAGTCTGTTTAGCGGGCTGCTCGGTGGATAGGGATTCGCCCGTAGATTCTGCTGGAGCAAGTCCTGAACTTTCCGGCTTACCATCCACCGGTTGAGAGGGCTCATTCAGCAAGCTATCTAGGTCAAGGGTGATGCGAGTTGCGTGGGCCTCGCTCGCCACTTTTGAGGTGACTTCGATCACGTGTGCAATTCCGAATCCAGCAAGTTTTCCCAAGCCTTTGCGCCCCATGATGATTCTATTATTGGAGGTTCTTGCACTTTTCTCTTTTCCTTTCCGGCGTCGGCGGCCTATGACCAAGAACTTCGTTTGCAAATCTGTGCGCGTCATTCCGTCACCAGTATCTTCAATAACCAATTCGATAGACTCGGGTAGTGTGCGCTCCTCTAGCGGTTTTAGCGAAATGGAGGATGCCGCTGTGGTAGCCCGGTTCTTTTCCAGGTCGTAATCAGCTTTCAGGGCCGTACGGCCATGCTTAATGAGGGGGAAATCAAACTTTACATCCACGCTTGCCGCATCCGCATCGTGAGCATTCGCGACGAACTCAACAAGTGCTTTGGAAACCGAGGTGTAGAGATTAACGCCTAAATCTTCTAGAATGTGTGGGGCAAAAGTGAATGAAAGGTAATCTGGCATGTCCTCCAAACCTAAGGGAAAGCATGCAAAAAATGCAATTTGTTTTCCCGCAAGAGTACGGGCAGACCCTCCCGGTACCGAACGCTTCGCAGAGAGCGCCGCTGGTCTGTCTGAAATTGGAATTCGGCAACTCCGTTGTGAATGGCGTCCGCTGCCCATTCTGCCTCCAGTCGCCAAAAGTAATCCAGCTCTTTGCGGCACTAATGTGGCTTCTGTCGGTATCGCTCAACAGATGCCCAGCTTAGCAATCCGTCCCTACGCCGGAACCATTCAGGATGCAGTGCGGGAGTTGTGGCAGGGGATTCATCCCAAAAAACTACGTTGAACCAATCGCATTTCTCAATAGCCCATTGAATTCAAAAAACCTCGGAAGAATTAAACACGTCATGCCGGCCATGCCGAAACAGGCCTCAAACTCCTTACACCAGTCTTAACCGTTGCACCTGTCGAACCCGTCCTCCGAGGTAAATTCGTTTGTCGCGTGAACGACCGCTGGAGGTTGCGAGGGAAACGCTGGCCAGTACAGGATGATACCGGGAAACACTCCTTTGCCGAAAATGCCTGGCGCGGCAAGTCCTCCAGCCTTTCTGACAAAGCATTCATTCAAGTATCCTGCTTGAATGGAATCTCCCCGACTCCCCCGCTTCAAACGCGCTCCCGATGTCGCCCTATTGCAACTCACGGAGCGCGACCACAACATGATTCGGCTCATTGGCCGGCATCGTTTTCTCCATTCCCAGCAGCTCGCGGCCCTCGTAGGGGACAAGCCGCAGCCGCTTCTCCGCCGCCTGCACCTCCTCTACCACCACGGATACTTGGAACGTCCGCGCGCCCAACTTGAATACTTCCACCAAGGCGGGTCACGCCCGATGGTCTATGGGTTAGGCGACAAGGGGGCGGCACTTTTGAAGCGCCAGCACGGCGGCGTCAGATGGGGCGCGAAGAATCGTTCCGTGGGCCGGATGTTTTTGGAACACGCTCTGTTGGTTTCCGAAGTGATGGTCGCGGTTGAACTATCTTGCCGAATGAATGGCGTCCGGCTGCTCATGGATGAGGATCTGCCGTTGCCGAAGGATACCACTTCAAAACGCCCATCGTTCAAGTGGCATGTGAAGGTGAACAGTCGACTAAGACTTGGTGTCATCCCTGACCGCGTGTTCGCCCTGGAGTTTCCCGATACGAACGGCAACCCGACGCACGCGTTCTTCTTCCTTGAAGCCGACAGAGGCACCATGCCGGTCACACGCCGCCACCTTTCCCAGACCTCCTTTTACCGCAAGCTTCTCGCCTACGAAGCGACGTGGGCGCAGTCACTCCACCAAACCCGTTTCGGTTTTCACCGCTTTCGCGTGCTCACGGTCACGACAAGTCCTGAGCGAGTTCAGTCCCTTGTAAACGCCTGCGCAAAGTTGAAAACCGGACACGGACTTTTCCTGTTTGCCGACCGAAGCGTTCTGGAAAATCCCACCGATATTTTCTCAGCCCTCTGGCAGACAGGCAGGGCGGGTGAAACCACCACTCTCTTGAAGTGAACCGTCTTGCCGCCAGCGGCAAATCTTGGCGTCTCGCGGCGTTTGGATGAGGGAGATACGATGCGTGGCAGATGCGGTTCAATTTCTGAACCGCTGTAGTTCCCCACAAACAAAACAAGGAGACTCATCATGCCCACATCACCTAAGCAATCCGTCAGCCTGTATTTCAAAGAAGGCGCAAGCGACAAGGAATATCACGCGTGCATCGAGCCGCAGAACGGCAGCTACGTCGTGAACTTCGCTTACGGCCGCCGAGGCAGCACGCTGCAAACCGGCACCAAGACCACCATCCCCGTGGACTTCCAGACCGCGACGAACATCTTCACGAAGCTCGTCACAGAGAAGAAAACCAAGGGATACACCGAAGGCGAGGCCGGCACGCCCTACCAGCATTCCGAAAAGGAAGACCGTGGCTCCCACATCCTGCCGCAGTTGCTCAATCCCATTGAGGAATCCGAACTGGAAAAGCTCATCAAGGACGACAACTGGTGCGCGCAGGAGAAGTTCGACGGCAGGCGCATCCTCTTGCACAAGGAGGGAGCGGCCATCCACGGGATCAATCGCAAGGGGTTGTTCGTGGGGTTGCCGTCACCGGTCGTGGTTGCGGCGCAGGCATTACTAGGTGACTTCACCCTGGACAGCGAGAGCGTGGGCGAAGCGTTGCATGTCTTCGATCTTCTTATGCACAAGGGCCGCGACCTTCGCCAGGCTCCGTATCACGTCCGCATCACCGACCTTCTGAACCTTCTCGCCTCCCGTGACTCGCGTTCCATTCAGTTCGCACCTGTTGCGTGGAGTGAGCGGGAGAAGCGTGAGCTCCTCAAGGAACTGCGCGAAGAGAGGAAGGAAGGCATCGTGTTCAAACACCATGACGCGCCTTACGTCGCAGGCCGGCCGAGCAGCGGCGGTTCACAGTTGAAACACAAGTTCTACGCCACGCTTTCGGCGGTGGTGGATACCATCAATGCCAAGCGGAGCGTGGGTTTGAAACTACTTCAAGGCGCGCGCTGGGTTACGGCGGGCAATGTCACCATCCCGGCCAATCATTCGATTCCCGCGCATGGTGCCGTTGTCGAAGTCCGTTACCTCTACGCGTTCAAGGAGAGCGGCTGCCTGTATCAGCCGCTGTATCTCGGGGTGCGTTCTGACGTGCTGCCTACCGAGTGCGTCACGGAACAGCTCAAGTTGAAGAACGACGAGGCGGAATCGTGATCGCGGCGGTCACCAGCCGTGTCGCCAGTTCCCCGCCGGCATGGCGCATCGTGAAGATCGACGGTCACAGCTTCATCTACACGGAAACGGGCACCCTCATCTGCTTGGTGCCAAAGCAGGACCATGCCAGTGCGGACTACATTGTCCGCGCCTGTCATCATCACGACGAACTCGTTCGGCTGGTCAAAGCTGCCGTGAACATTTTGTCGGATGGTTCCGAGGAGAATGTGGCGCTGGGCTTTGGCATCTCCGCCTGTTGGGCCGAAGAGTTTTGCCGGCAGGCCACGGAAATTCTTCACAGGACTGGCACGCAGGCACCGTGAAGGTTAGTTAGTCACAAGGGCGATCCATCACGGGTCGCTCTTTTTTTCTTGCCGCAGACGGCAAGTCTGCCCGTCTTCAATGGAACCGCCGAGTGCCCTACGCTTCAGGGTGGAATCATCAGGTTCTTTCAACCCCCACCCAAGGACTCCCCATGAAGAATGAAGTGTATGAGCGGATCACCGACCGCATCACCGCCTTGCTAACCGCAGGCACCGTCCCCTGGCACAAGCCGTGGAAAGCCACGACCGGACTGCCCCGGAACCTCGTCAGCAAGAAACCGTATCGGGGCATCAACGCCTTCCTGCTCTTGGCCATGAGCTACGAGTCACCGTTTTGGCTCACCTTCCGGCAGGCCACGGCACTGGGCGGCTGCGTCCGCAAAGGCGAGAAAGCGTGTCCCGTCGTCTTCTGGAAACAGTTGAAGATCGAGGACAAGGAATCGGACAAGACCAAACGCATTCCGCTTCTCCGTTACTATCACGTCTTCAACGTGGCGCAGTGCGATGGACTCAAAGCGAACTCAGTCACAGAGCCGACACGCGATGGGGGCACGAAGCCAGAAGCGATTGTGGCGAACATGCCGCAGCCGCCTGCGGTGAAGCACGGCATGACCCGCGCTTCGTATTCCCTCTACGAAGATCATGTGGGTATGCCCGACCGGAACCGTTTCACCGGCGAGGCGGAATACTACGCCACGCTCTTTCACGAACTCGTTCACTCGACGGGCCACGAGAAGCGGCTGAGCCGCGCCACCATCCGGGAATCGAACGGCTTCGGCTCCGATCCATATTGTCGCGAGGAACTTGTAGCCGAAATGGGCGCAGCCTTCCTCTGCGGCGAAGCGGAAATTGTCGAGCGCATCGTGGAGAACTCCGCCGCCTACATCCAAAACTGGCTCACGCGGCTCCAGAATGACAAGACCTTGATCGTGCAGGCAGCGGCCCAAGCGCAGAAAGCAGCGGACTTCATCCTCAATCGGACCTTTGCCGAAAGCGAGGTCGCCCATGACTGACTTGGAAAAACCAGTTCGTCGGCGCACGCGCTTTCCCTTCGCCCACTATCGCCGTCGCATCGTGATCATCCTGGAGCCAGGTGACATTCTCGCCATGCGCTTGGAACGGACGCGCACCCTGTATCGCGCGCCCATCGCCTCGGTGTATCGGCAACTCGTCGAGTGGCATGTGAGCGCCCTCCGTCGCGAGAAGCAAGTGGCGCGGAAAAAGAAACGACACCGTTGAACGCATCAAACCCTGCAAGCGATTGCAGGGTTCTTTTTTGGTGGCATGACAGATCGCCGCTCACTTCTCGTCGAACTGCATGGGAGAGGGCTTGTTTGATAGCGATAGCCCACGCGATACACGGTGAAGATGCGCTCCGGATGTTCCAAATGCCGGCGCAGTTCTGCCACCGTCTGGTCAATGCACCGGGAGCGCGGGTCGAGCATCAGTCCCGATACCTCGTCCGCGAGCCGGTCACGGGACAAATCCACACCTTCATGGAGACGAAAGTAGCGGGACAGTTTGGCAACCAAGGTGCGCATTGGGGTTGGACGGAAGAAACCCACACTTACTCAACACGAATCCTTTTTAGCGCCGCCCGCTCCCTTTTTTCATCTTGCCGCTGACGGCAACTTTCGGCGTCTCGTGGGCTTTGAGCAGGGGCGATACGATGGTTCCAGATTCGGTTCACTTCTGAACCCGAAGTTCGTCACAACCCCATAGGAATACCCCATGCCCAAAAAAACATCGTTCGTTGACTTCAAGGCCGTCAAAGCGGCCATCACCATGGAGCAGGTGCTCCGGCAATACGATCTGCTCGACCAGTTCAAGCGGAACGGAGACAGCCTGAGCGGTCCATGCCCCATTCACGGTGGCAGCAACCCCACGCAGTTCCGGGTCAGTGTCAGCAAGAACGTCTGGAACTGTTTCAGCGAGTGCAAGCACGGGGGCAACACCCTCGACTTCATTGCCAGGATGGACAACGTAAGCATCCACGCCGCCGCCCTTAAGGCGATGGAGTGGTTTGGTCTTGATGCGGACGCCATGTCTGGACAGAGCGAGGAGGCCGAGCATAGCCCCGCTCCCGCACGGAAACGCGAAAGTGTTCCCGCACCACGGGAACCTTCATCCAAGCCAGCGTTTGCAGCGGAACCGGAGAAGGTAACGCCCAACAAGCCGCTCAAGTTCCGTCTGGAAAAACTGGAGCGCGAGCACCCGTATCTTGCCGAGCGCGGACTGACCCTCGAAACCCTTGTGGATTTCGGAGTCGGCTTTTGCGCCAAAGGTATGATGGCGGAGCGCATCGCCATCCCCATCCACAATCCCCAAGGCGAGGTGGTAGCGTATGCGGGCCGCTTCCCGGGTGAACCCGGTGAAGGCACGCCCAAATACAAATTGCCCCAAGGCTTCCGAAAGTCCTTGGAGCTCTACAACCTCGACCGGGCCGTGAAGGAGCCAGCCGAACAGCCGCTCGTCATCGTGGAAGGCTTCTTCAGTTGCATGAAGTTTCACCAGATGGGTTTTCGCAAGGTGGTCGCCCTCATGGGCAGCACCCTGTCCGAAGCCCAGGAGGAATTGCTTCGCCGACACACCAGTTCCCAGACCCGCATCGTCGTCCTCATGGATGAGGACGAGGCCGGGCGTAACGGTCGCGATGACCTCGCCGTCCGACTCGCCAAGTTCGCTTACGTGAAGATGCATGTCTTCGCCGAAGAGGACCAACGGCCCGAGGACTTGAAGCCCGAGGAAATCACCCAACTGCTCGCCTGAAAGGAACTTGTTATGGATGTCTATTGCACCACCTGTCAGGAACCGTGGGATGTGTATCACCTCTGGCACGATGCCGTGTTTGAAACCGGCCTCGCGCACGAGGAAGCAGAATGCTGGCGGCAACTGCCGCAGGCGAAAAAGCTCGCCGACCGTTACCGCGCCGAGTTCAAGGCGGTCGGATGGGTGTTCGGGCAATCGGTGATTAACGTCATCCGTTGCCCGTGCTGCCCCAAAGATGCGGTACCCAACCTCGAACGCCTCGCCACCAAGCAGGCGCTGGAGGAACTCATGGGTGACGAAGAAGATGGCCTCGCGGCCACCTTCGAGGATTACCGGCTATGAGTGCCGCGAAATTCCCGCTGGGCAGCTTGGTCTCCACGCCCGGTGCCTTGGAGTTTGTTTCCCGCGATCAGATGCTCGATGCCCTGTCACGCCACATCCAAGGTGATTGGGGCGACATGGATGCCGAGGACCGGGAGGAGAACGAACGGAGCCTTAAGCAAGGTCTGCGCCTCTTCTCGGTCTATCGCACATCCGGCGGAATCAAGTTCTGGATCATCACCGAGGCGGACCGTTCCGCCACCACGGTGTTGCTCCCGGAAGAATACTAAACCAACCAACCGCCTCTCTCATTCCGGGAGAGGCGTTTTCAACCCCAAGAAAGGAGTTCCCATTGCACACCCCTGTTTCCCTACTCAACCAAGTCATCCATGGTGATTGCCTCACGGTCATGCCGAACATCCCAAGTCAGAGCATAGACCTCGTCATCGCCGACCCGCCGTATCTCGTGAACTATGTTCCACGAGATCGAAGGACGGTTGCGAACGACGCGAATCACAACTGGCTGCTTCCCGCCTTCACTGAAATCTACCGGGTGCTCAAACCGAACACGTTCTGTGTCAGCTTCTACGGCTGGCCTCAGGTGGACCAGTTCATGGCGACATGGAAGCGGGTCGGGTTCTCACCGGTGAGCCACATCGTTTGTGTGAAGAAATATCCTTCGCGCATCGGTTACACCCGCAGCTTCCATGAGGTGATCTATCTGCTCGCCAAGGGGAAACCACCCAAACCGACGAAGCCGCTTGATGATGTGCTGCGCTGGCACTACACGGGCAATCCGTTGCACCCCACGCAGAAACCCGTCGAGGTCATCCAAGCCCTGATCGAAGCGTTCTCCAAACGCGGCGACGTGGTCATGGACCCGTTCGCCGGCTCAGGCACCACGGCCGTCGCCGCCCGCAACTGCGGACGGCAATTTGTTCTCATCGAAAAGGTTCAAGAGCATTGGAAAGATGCTTGCGACCGGATCGCTAGAACCCGCTGAAACACTCCCGCCGCCCCCAAGGTCGTCCTGCCTTCGGCGAGAGTCTCCCAAACCAAGGCAGCCTGCTTCAATCAGGTGGACGGCCAAGAAAGAGACAATCCATGCAGCCTGAACTGCTCAAATCAGAAACCCCGAAACCCAGTTCCAAGTCACCCAAGGAATGGAAACTTGTCGCCCTGCGCGACTGTCCGCTCCCGGAACACATGCAGTTGTGTGAGACACCGGCCCAGGCTGCTGACTATTGGCGGACCCACATCGCCACCGCAGCTCACTTCGATCCCGAACGCGAATGCTTCGTGGTGCTGTTCTTGAACACACGGCGGAGAATCCGTGGCCATCACTTCGTGAGCCACGGCACGCTCGACACCATCCTCGTGCATCCACGGGAGGTGTTCCGCGTCGCCATCGTTGCCGCCGCAGCGCTCATCGTGCTCATGCACAACCATCCGAGCGGCGACCCGACGCCGAGCGAGGCAGACATCAAGGTTACCCGCGACCTCATTCGTGCGGGGCAGATGCTCAAAATGGAAGTGATTGACCATGTGGTCATGGGGCAACCCGAACACCGATCATTGCGAGAAATGGGATATTGCTACAGTTAGTTCCACAGTCGGCTCCGAAATCTTTGGGGCCGATTTTTCTTGGTTTTGCTTCCTCTGCGCTCATCGACGAAACGGGTGAACTGCGCATCCTGAAAGGGCTTCAACGTCTCCCAGACGGCCCTCGGGATCGGGCAGGCGAAGAACGCCCTGATGTCGGCTTGTAATTCCTCCGGCAGCATGAACATGCCCGCCTTGGCCGCGAGGTAATTGCTCTCAAGATGAAGCAGGAGCAGGTTTACGAACAGTTTTTCCTCGTTGGTAATCGGTCGAGTGGCGATTTCTGCGTGTTCATCAAGCACCCGTTGCAAATCCGGACGTGAGTAAAGAAGCGTCCAGATTTCCCGGTGCTGCTTGGTGGCCTCGAAGCGGTTGGCGACTTTGCGCACTTTGGTGTCGATGAAGAGCGCGAAAGCCGTGAGGAAAAGACCTCCGATGATGCCGAGGTTTTGGAGAAATTCAGACCAATTGTCCTGAATCTGATTCAGGAGTTCCATGCCGAGGATTATACCTCGGCATGGCCTTCGAGCGCAAACAGGCGCTAGGCACCTTCGGGGATGTGTTTTTTCGCTCCTTGCAGGGTTTTTCTGGGAACACGAACCATTTTCTCGTCCGGGCCGCACCCGGCCGACGGCGGAAGGCTTCCGGCGAATTCCGTGATGTCGAGCCCGATGATGGCGAAGTCGCCGTCTGCGAGTTCGAAGATGTCGGGGCAACCGTTAAGCGAAACGGTCTGTACGCCGTTGGCGTGCGGGTCCGGTCCAAGGCGGCGAAGAAAATGTGGCGTAGTCATCTGGTAATTGAGTTTCGTAATCAAGGGTCGCGAATCGGGCGACCAGCCGATCCCTAATTTATAGCCCCCCCCCCCCCCCAGCCTTGTAAAGAGGAGAATCTGCCTGAAAACACGGGGTTTGCTGACAATCGGGTTGTTAGCTATTGGGAAATTGCGAAATTGCCGCACTGCTTTTCTCTTGCCAGAAATTCCTCGCCCGATATTAACGCCGCCATTCCCCTATGGACCAGGCACCATGTGGTGCTTTTGAAGCGCGAGCTTGCGCTGGCTTTTAACGAACAGGATTGGGCCGGAACAAATCGCGCAGTCACGCGGATATTTCTCGATCACGGGCTGTTCGTCAGCAACGTAATGGTGGTACTCACCATCGCCTGCCGAAATAGTGATTGCGTACGATTGCTCACGGGCAAAGAGATTCCCTTCCGGTGTCGTAACATACGGAGCTTGAGGCTCCAGGGCAAGACACGGCGAGGCGTAACTTCCGATGCCGCGTTCGTGCTGGTTCGCCGACCGACCGGGCGAACTCATCCCCTACTTTTTGGAGGCCGACCGCAATCATTCTGGTGCAACGCCGCGCGCTCGCCCATTCCTCTTTCAGCGGAAGCTTTTGGCCTACGCAGCGACATGGGTGCAAGACTTGCATCGCAGCGATTTGGATTCAGCCGCTTTCGTGTCCTGACTATCGCGGCGAGTTCGGCGAGAGTGCAATCTTTGATGGAAACGTGTTTGCAATTAAAATGTAGGCGCGGGCTGTTTCTGTTAATTCGTGCACCCCACGCAGAAACCCGTCGAAGTCATCCTCGTCGAAGCGTTCTCGAAACGCAGCGATGTAGTGCTTGATCCGTTCGTCGGCTCCGGCCCCACGGCCATTGCCGCGCGGAACCGCGGGCGACAATTCATCCTCATCGAAAAAGTCTGGCCGCTGTGGAAAGCAGCGCACGACCGGATTGGTGCGGATTCTCAAACCTGAAAACGACCAAACTCAAATCACCCAAGGAATGGAAACTTGTCGCCCTGCGCGACTGTCCGCTCTCTGCTTCCGCGGTCATTGTGCTGATGCATAATCACCCGAACGGCGACCCGACACCGAGCGAGGCGGACATCAAAGTGACCCGCGATCTCATCCGTGGCGGGCATTTGCTCAAAATCTGGGCCGATTTTTGCTATAAGAATTATTAGTGTATACTTGTGACGTATAAATCCTCAGCGTGACTATACTACTAAAAAACAAACGAATATGGGTCTGTGGGCTGTGTTTCTTACTTGCAGGATTCGCCTTCGTTTCATCTGCGCTTAACAGACCAAGCGGCAGCATGTCTCGATGGGCCAAGTGTTTCAACGAGAAAGCCGGTTACGAGTTCTACTATCCAGATGAGTGGAGTGTTTACGGGGAAGGCTCAATGGGAGACGATGGGCCATTCGGTGTCAGAACGACGCCATGCGACGGCTACGGTGTTGCGCTTGTTGATGTGCGAAATCACGGAGAGACTGGGGCTGGAATTACTATTCGTGTTGACCCCATATATCCTCTGCCATGCAGAAATTCGCTTGGCGAGTCAATTCTGCTCGATGAAGTGCAGTTTTGCGTAGTTCCGCAGAGCGATGGGACCAGGCAATTCATCGGCATTCACGAAGGCCGAGTAACAACGCTTACTACGCACGTAAGATTGTCAGAAAAAACTCTCAAAAGGCTTCTTTCCACGTTCCGCCTTATTGATTAACGTCCGTCGTCTTGAAATCCTTCCATAAGTTTTTGTTGTCTTGTCCATTGATTTTCCAAGGGTCTTGATTCGGTGGTCCTTCCCAGCCATACGGGTCGAGTCGTCTACCGTTTAGCTTGACCGTAAAATGCAAGTGATCCAACAGCACCTTTCCTATCACTGTTTTTCCGCCTACAATGGTAGTGCCTGTTGCTATGCGGTTTTTCAAGTGCAGATAATACGTCTTATACCCATCCGGGTGGCTGATCTCAACCCCGTCGTCTGAGTAACTTCCACTCGAAACCGTACCGTCAGCCGCAGCAATTACCTCCGTGTTGGCTGGAGCCGGATAATCATAGCCTGTATGACCGTCGTAAAACAAAAACTTTGGCGTGTTGACCCCATCCACACTAGTTGATCCCCCACCGTTGTAGTGGCTGTTTATCCGAAAGGCTGCGTTTTCATTATTCTTGAACCCGTAAAGTGTTTCGTCATAGCACCCCATGGATTCACCGCCATGAGACCAAACAGAGCGTCGTGACAGATCGCCCGAAAAGCTTCCTGTTTCACCAGTATATGCCACAATGATACCGTTAGAGCAGCCATGATCGAGAGCATCTCCCGGAGCAGGTTTGGCAACGTCATGGTCAAAGATTGATGCAATCGTAACCGTGTAAGGCGTAAATCCGAGGAGTGGAAATCGGAACAACGCCTCGGAATCCGAGCGTTCGGGAACGATTCTGTAATAGCCTTCTGCATTTCGGTTCATTTCGGTATCCCGGAAAGCAACCAAGCTGTTCTCGGAAATGCTTGCCTGCAAGAATCTCCAGTTTTCCGTGACAATGCGCTTGTGTTCCAGCCGGTAGCCTCCCTGCGGCTGACCGACTTGCCGCACAACATACCCGTTGGGATCCGGGACTGGCACCTGCGTTGGAGAATGAGAAATAAAACGCAGGAAAAACCGTAGCAAAATGGCGACAGGATTTGATTTTGGACTCGCGCTTTGGGCTATGCTTGCGGGTGCTGCTTCCACGCGGGAAAGATATGCGTTTGCCGGGCCGTCCGAGACGTAGCTTACACGGTAATCGCCCGATGGTCGGTTATCCACCGCAAATGGTGTCGCGTTGCCATCAAGAGTTTCAGGACCTTGTATTTTGAAGACGATAGGACCATTCCATTCCACCCCATTCAACGTGCTCGCGACTGAGAGCGAATATGGGATTTGCTTGAAAGTAACAACGACCGAACTATTGGACACCACATTGTTTTGTGTAAATGACGTGCCTCCGCTCTGACTGAGCACACCGTTGACAGTCCACGAATCGACCATAAACGCCGCATCTGGAAAAGCAGTGAAGGTGACACCGCCGAATGCAGCCACACTTTGATTGCCGCTTGGTGAAACTGATCCCCCGCTTCCAGAGGTTGCTGCAACGGTAAATTGGGATGCAATGACAGAGAACACCACGCTTTTCTTAACGTCGTTGGCGTAATTTGTTTGACCCGTGGAATTGCCAGCATCGACTTCAACGTAAACGAAATAAAGTGCTGGGGCCGCTGCCGAAGGAATATCCAAGATATGCGAGAACATTCTAGCATTATGCGAATTAACAAAGAAAGTCTCTATTTCAGCGACTGACGTTACCAACTGAACGGGATTGGTCCTGTAAAGCTGAACGGTGGTTCCAAAATCGCGTGCACGGCCTTCGCCGACGTTCGTCAGAACACAACTCACCATAACTTGTCGGCCCGCTGCCACCACGTTAGATGAAAGGCTCACAGTGCCAGAAATCGTAAGATCGGGAATCACGACCCTCAAGTAATCCTCAGCAGACCATCGCTCCACTGATTCACCCGCCCATCTGATTTTCCATCTGTTAAAACTAGAGCACAGTGAAGAAGTGCTTGAAACCACTTCACCCTTTGTCCCATCTGCCTTGAGGACATACCCATCGGAACAGGTGTTTGTCCAAGCTCTCAAGCCAAGCCCACCTGTTCCGTACACTTCTACGGTCTTGCCCCATAAATCGGCGGCGAGCAGATTAGTTGAGTTACCGGCAAAAATCAGAAGGTAAAGAATACAGGTGAAGTTTTTTGTCAAATTGAGAGACCGAGAAGTTACTAAGCCTTGCATAGCGTCAAGATACGTTTTCCCTCTCTCGTTTTCCATCACCATTTTAACTTGTTTCTAACACGCACCTAAGAATTTCCTTGCCACACATCATGGCATCCGTATCAAAATCTGGAACTCCCCTATGGCTCAGGTGCCACGCACGGCAGGGTTAAGAGGCAAAGTTTTCCGCCCTTTGCTTGGCTGGTTTGTCGTCTCATTGGTTCTCCTTCTCTGGCGCAATCACCAGCAGCAAGAACAGCAGGCCACGCTGCAATTCGCGCTCTCGCTTGAAGGCCGGGCCGGGCGTCCGTTCTACCAGGCGGAGTTGAACAGCCTCTCTTTCTTGGCAGGCTCACACAGCGGACTCGGGCGCAAGCAGCTTCGCATCGAAGCGCAGGATGCCGAGCCGTTCGTGACGAATGTGTTCGTGGGCTACGGCGGGAAGAATTTGGGTCACATCCGACTCTCTCGCAGCCGGGGCAATTTAGATTTGAAGGCCGTCCCGATGGCTGAACGTGTCGTCATCGAAGGGGCGGAAACCAACCACATCATCACTCAGGTTTCCAGCCAGTCCATTTCCCTGCCAACTGGACGCTACAAAGTCCGAGCGCAGTTCGCGCGTCTCACAACGGAGCGGGAAATTGATATTGCCGCCAACCGAACACGCGCCCTCACCCTTGATCCCGGCCTGACAAAATTGGCGCTGCGTTCCAACCCGACGAATGCGGAGTTCGAGTTGCAATCTCTCTCCCCCGCTGGCGTGACAGTGCGAAGCAACACGCCGGTCACGATCACCGACTTGCCTGCCGGCGAATACCACCTCCGCATCTGGCGTGAGGATTACGAGAAAACCGTGCCGGTGAAGTTGATCGCCTCCGGCACGAACGACCTCCACGTCGAATTCGATTACGCGAAAATTACCATCAAGTCCGAGCCATCGGGTGCGACCATTCGCGACGGGAAAAAACTTCTCGGCACCACGCCCGTGTCGCTCACGCTGCCGACAGGACTGTATCGCTTGGCCGTGGCGAAGGAGGGTTTCTTTACAACGAATGTCGCGCTCTCCCTTTCTGCGAATGAGGATCGCATCGTCGAGTTGAGCTTGCTCAGTGAGGCTTACGTCTCGGCTATGGAAAGGGCGCGCAATAGTTCCTCCGGTTTCTTTGCTGATTTGGAACAGGCACTTGCAGCGGTGAACGCCGCGTTGCAAGCGAAGTCCGGTGACGAGGCGGCGGGAGTGCTGAAGCAAAGCATCACTTTCCAGCGGCATCTGCGCGACGCGCGGGAGTTTCGCCGCAGCCGGGAAATTGGCCGCGCGCTTGATGAGATTGGAAATGCTTTGAAACTGAAAGCCACGGACGCAGATGCACTGGCGTTAAAACGGGAACTTGAGAAAGAACAACAGACCGTTGCCGAAGCACAGGCCAAAGTCAGGCGTGAACGGCCTCGTCAGGTGTTCGAGGACGCGGTGCAACGCCTGCCCCACCATGACCTGTTCCCGGCACACGAATCCAAGTTCACCGGCCAGGTGAGCGAGGTGCGCGCGAAAATCATGGCCGCGCTCGCGCGCAGTCCCGAGTGGAATGTCACGCGCTTGAACAAGCAGGAAGACGAAGTTGTCGTCATCCAGGCTGACATCAAGAGTCTCGGCTCACGGCACAACGCCGTCCTGGTCATCGGCCAGACGGCGGAGAACGAAGTCGTCGTGCATTGGAAACTCTGGATGTTTGTCTGGAGCGGGAACATTTCGCTCAGCCTCTCCGGCATCTCTGATAGCAGTTACAAGCCACTGCATTCCTCCCATGCCACGGCTTTCGGTGGGGCGATGATGGATCGCCGCCGGCAGAACGAGATTGACCAGTTCAAGAAACGCCTGGAGTTGCCCTGACATGGAAGCCAACCCACAGAAACCTACGGTGCTAAACTTGCAGCAGGAGCTTTTCATTTTCTGCGGCCTCTTGCTCGCCACTTCGTTCGCGCTGCCGTGGCGCGACGGGCAGGCACCCGGTGATTTCCTCTTTTCCAATCGTCCCGACCGCTGGCTGTGGTGGTTCCTGTTTTTTGGAATTTGCGCCGCACCGCTCACCGTGCGCTTCCCCACCGTCCGCCCGTGGACGGGCATCTTTGCGGTTCTTTGCACCAGCCTCACTTTGGTCAGCATGGGCGGAGCCACGGGCTACGGCGGACAACTGGCCCGTTTGTTCTCGCTCGGAATGCTCGTTCTTTCCGCGAAGCCGGCCGTGATTCAGGCCACGGACTTCGCCATGAAGCGGCTTAATTCACAGAAGGCGGAGGTGTCGAGCCATTGGGGCACGACCTTGGAGAGCCTGCATTTTTCGGCGCAGGAGTTTTACGCCAAAGTTGAACTCGCCATTCGCGCGCGGGAGTGGCCGGGCGTGGAGATGCTCCGCGTGTTGCACAGCGAGGCGGGGTTACTCTCCCAAAAGCGCGAATATCTTCGCGTCGTGCGCCACCGCCAGGTCTTTGACCTCTGCGCGTCCACCTTTGGCAAAGATTACTTCTTCACGTTGCGGGAGGCGGAAATCAAACCACCGCTCTCCTTTGCCACCGTCATCATTTTCCTGCTCGGGTTGTTTCTTCTGTTTTCATGGAGCGTGAGCAGCTTTGGTTTCATCGCCGGCCTCATCTATTTCTTCATGTGGATGGTCATCGGATGTTTTCTCATGTGGAATGCGCTACGCATGGGCCTCACGCGGCTCGACGGACTCTTGATGCGCTGGCCGGTCATCGGCCCCATCTACGAGACTTTCTTTCGCCACAGCACCACCTACTTCCAGCACGACACGCGCATGGTGTTTTTGAAGCTCGTGGATGACCTCATGAAAGAGCAGGTGGACGAGGAAACGTCCGCCAAGGGCGTGAAGCTGCTTTCGTGTTTCGAGCATCGGCCAATCTTCCAAGACTTTTACGAAATCACGGAGCGCCCGACTGAAGGCGACGACAAGAAATGAATCATGGGCCGCATTGACGAACGCATCAGTGAGCAGTTTGGCGCGTGGGAGGTGCGTGGACGGGGCTGGCAAGTGTGGCCCGAACCTGTGTCGCCCGAGCCGCCGTTCCAAGAGTTCACGGGCTACCGGCTGGCCCCGACGGAAATTGTTGATGATGGGCGCAAGCCGGGATTTCTCGCTTCCCTCTTTGATTCCCTGCAAGCGAAGGCTGCTCCACCCAAACCGGCCGTCATCGTTGAGGAAGTAGAAGACCCCGAACCTGAGCGAAGTGAACATCCGCTCACGGCGGAATTGATCGCCGCGTTGCCCGCAAAAATTGCCGTGCGTGATGAGGCGTGGCGGGCGTTTTTGGATTCGCTTCATGTCTGCGCCGGCCCCGTCGCCTTTGAATTGTTCGGCAAAGAGGATCGCATCAGTTTGCAATTCGCTGCCAGCCCACACGACGCGAATGCGCTTCAGCAGCAACTCACCGCCTTCGTCCCTGATGTGCCATTCGTCCAGTCCCAGAATGCGCTTTCCGGCGCGTGGACTCAGGCGGCAGGCGTCGGCTTCATCGTAGATTTCGCATTGGCGAACGAGTTCATGCTGCCGTTGCAAGTCCAGCAATCCGTTGATCCGTTCGTGGGTTTGGTTGCGGCCATGAGCGAGTTGCGCCGGGGCGAGACAGCGGCGTTCCAAATTATTTTTCAGCCCGTGCAGCATCCATGGCCCGCGAGTGTTTGGAATTCCGTCACCGACAAGAACGGCAAGATGCTGTTCACCAACTCCGTGCCGCTCATCCCCGGCACGAAAGAGAAACTCGCTTCGCCACTTTTTGGCGTGGTGATTCGCGCCGCTGCCCAGGCCGAAACTTTCGAGCGCGCTGCCGTCATCGTGCAGAACATGGCGCGGGCGTTGCGCGTGTTTGCGCGCCCCGAGAACAACGCTCTCATCCCGCTCACCAACGATGATTATCCGTTCGAGGCGCACGAAGAAGATTTACTGAACCGGCAATCGCGCCGCAGCGGAATGCTGCTCAATCGCGAAGAACTTTGCGGCTTCGTGCATCTGCCGGGTGACGAGGTGCGGTCGCCCAAGTTGCGCCGGCAGACGACACGCACCAAGGCCGCGCCGAGTTCTGTTCTCTCCCCCACCGGCATCCTGTTTGGTCGTAACGAACACGGCGGACGCAGTGCCGAAGTGCGGATGACCAGCGAGCAACGCGTGCGGCACACCCACATCCTTGGTGCGACCGGTCAGGGCAAATCCACGCTGCTTTTTAATCTCATCCAGCAGGACATCGCGAATGGTGAAGGTGTGGCGGTTCTCGATCCGCACGGCGATTTGGTTGACCGAGTGCTCGGCATCATTCCGCCCGAGCGCGTGCAGGATGTGGTGTTGCTCGACCCCACGGACGAGCAGTTCTCGATTGGTTTCAACATTCTTTCGGCGCACTCGGATTTTGAGAAGAACTTGCTGGCGTCGGATTTGGTTTCGGTTTTCCGGCGACTCAGCACGTCTTGGGGCGATCAACTCAACTCGGTGTTGAACAATGCGATTCTCGCGTTTTTGGAAAGCAGCGAGGGCGGGACACTCGCCGACTTGCGGCGGTTTCTTCTCGATGCGGAATTTCGGAACCGATTTTTGGAAACGGTTCGCGATCCCGACATCGTGTTCTACTGGCGCAAGGCGTTTCCGCAGCTTGGCGGAAACAAATCCATCGGCCCCGTGTTGACGCGGCTGGACACGTTCCTCAGTCCCAAGCCGATTCGCTACATGGTATCGCAGCCCACGAACCGCCTCGACTTCGCGGACATTCTCGACACGGGAAAAATCTTTCTCGCGAAGCTGCCGCAAGGACAGATCGGGAAAGAGAATTCATTTCTCTTGGGCTCACTTCTCGTCTCCAAATTCCAACAACTCGCCATGAGCCGCCAGCGCATGAGCCAGGAGTTGCGACGCGACTTTTGGCTCTATATTGACGAGTTCCATTATTTCATCACGCCGTCGATGGCGGAAATTTTGGAAGGTGCGCGCAAATATCGGCTGGGATTGATTTTGGCGCATCACGAGTTGCAGCAATTACAGCGCGACCCCGACGTGGCGAGCGCGGTCATGTCCCATCCCTACACGCGCATTGCTTTCCGCGTCGGCGATGCTGACGCCCGCGCACTGGAAAAAGGCTTCGCTTCGTTTGAAGCCCGCGATTTGCAGAATCTCGAAATCGGAGAAGCGATCTGTCGCATCGAACGAAGTGATTTTGATTTCAACCTGAGCATTCCTCTGCCGGAGAAAATTGATCCGACGCAGGCTTCGAAAACACGGCACCAAGCCATCACGGCTTCGAGAGAAAAGTATGCCACGCCGCGTGCAGAGATTGAGGCGGTGTTGCTGCAAGCAAGCACGGTTGCGGAACCGGAAAAGCTCAGACGCAAATCCGTCACCGCGCCAACGCCGAGCGTAGTTGAACCAAGCCCCGCCCCGGTCACTGCCGAAGTTCCGAAGGAAACGGTTTCGGAAAAGAAGGAAGCTCCGGTCGTATCCGCACCACCGCCACCGGAGATCATTCGCGAGCCAGCCGCTCCGCGTGACTTAGGCCGTGGTGGAGAACAGCACAAAGCAATTTACGCGAGGTTACAGGCTGAGGCGCATTCGTTGGGATTCGCAGCCAATCCCGAGAAAGCCCTCGTCGAAGGAAAGAATCTTGCCGCAGATTTGGCCCTGCAATGCGGAACCGTTTCCATCGCGGTGGAAATCGCCATCACCACCACGACCGACCACGAGTTTGGTAACATCAGGAAATGTTTGGCCGCAGGATTCAATCGTGTTGCCGTTGTGTCGTCACAGCCGGAAAAGTTGCGCGCCATCGAAGCCGCCGCACGCGCCGGCTTGGGTGCGGAAGCTGCTGCCCAAGTGAGCTATTACTCGCCCGACGATTTGATTGCGGAACTGCGGAAGCTCGCTGCCGAGCAAGTGGTGGAGATTAAACCGGAAGCAACAAAGGAGAGAGTCACGCGCGGGTTCAAAGTCCGGCGGCACGGCCCCGAACTTTCCGATGCGGAACGCAAAGCCAAGGAAGCACTGGCTTTCAAAATGGTGGACCAGGCGATTAAACGAAAAGAGTGAACATCATTTCTTTTCCACGAGAAAAACCGGCCCCACGATTTTGTAAGGCGACCAGGTCGCAATCATCCGACAACGGAGTTTAGTGAAAGATTTGTCCGGCTGATCCTCGGCGTAGATGATGGCCTGGCGGGCGACGCCCAATTCGCGCGCGGCTTCCGCCCGGTTTTTGCCGGAGGCGAGCCGGTATTTTTGCGCGAGCGCGGCCAGTTCCGCTTCGGAAACAAACTGCTGTTTTGCCATGCCTGCAGTTTGAAAAATAAGTGTGAGAACGGCGATGATTTTCTTGCCGAAAGTAATCAATACAATTACGTTTGTTCGCCATGAAAAATCCACCCGAACTGTCCGGTGTCACCAAAAATGTGGGCATCTGGATTCGCGTTTCCACCGAGGAACAGGCACAGGGCGACAGCCCCGAGCATCATCTGGAGCGCGCCAAGGCGTATTGCGCGCAGCGCCAGTGGACGGTGAAGGAAATCTACAATCTCGCCGGGCAGAGCGGCAAAGCGGTCATGCAACACCCGGAAGCGAAGCGAATGATGCAGGACGTGAAGCGCGGTCACATCACCCTGCTGGTTTTCAGCAAGCTGGCCCGCCTTTCCCGCAATCTTCGCGAGGTGCAAGACTTCGGTGATTTCTTTCGCGAGCAAGAGGCCGACTTGTTCTCGTTGAGCGAATCCATTGACACCACCACGGCGGGCGGGCGGATGTTCTTTCATCTCTTGGGCGTGTTCGCCCAATGGGAACGGGAGGAAATCGGCGAACGGGTGGCAGCGTCAGTTGTGACCCGTGCCAAGCTCGGCAAGTCCATCAATGGACGCGCACCCTACGGCTACCAGTGGAAGGACAAGAAATTGATTCCCCATCCTGACGAAGCGCCCATTCGCCGCAAGGCTTACGAACTGTTTTTGCAATACCGCCGCAAAGGCACGGTGGCGAAACTTCTGAACGCGCAGGGCTATCGCACGCGTGACGGCAAGGCATGGCGCGACATGCAGGTGACGCGCGTCTTAATCGAGACAAGTGCCAAAGGCATTTACTTTTTCAACCGCACCCGCAAGCACGGCAATTGGCAAAGCGTCGCCAAGCCGGAAAGCGAATGGGGGCGCGTGGAGTGCGAACCCATCGTGACGGAGCAGATTTGGAATCAGGTCAACCAGTTGATCGAGGAACAGTTGAAAGGCTGGAAACGGCCCGGACCCTTGCCCGTGCAGGTCTTTGGCAACCTCGCGCAGTGCCACTGCGGTCACAAAATGTATGTCCGTTCGGGCACGCCAAAATATGTCTGCCGGACCTGTGCGAACAAGATACCGATCGTGGATTTGGACGGGATTTTTCATGAAGAATTGAAGGGCTTCTTTGCCAACCACGACCGCATCACCCAGCACTTGGCCGAAGCCAAACGGAACTTGAACGACAAGGAAACCGCCCTCGCATCCCACGAGCGGGAGATTACCAAGGTGAAAGACGAAATGACTCGCACCCACCGGCTCTACCTCGACGGCCATGTCAGCGCCCAGGCCTTGAGCGCCATCTACAAACCCGCCGAGGAACGGCTGAACCAGCTACAGGCAGCATTCCCCAAGATGCAGGCCGAGGCCGACCAGCTACGCATGACCGACGTGAACGGCGAAGCTGTCCTTGCCGAAGCCGAGGCTCTCTACGACCGTTGGCCGAAGATGCCCACCGACGACAAGCGCAAGATTGCCGAGGCACTGGTCGAGAAAATCGTCATCGGCGAAGGCGAGATTGACATCATGTTCAGCTATCTCCCTACTTCTGAAGAACTGTGCAAAAACCAACAGCAGTTGAGAGGGCCGGGGTGAGGGAGA
>JAYVNY010000295.1:0-7012 GCA_043758205.1 Akkermansia sp. | reverse complement strand
GCCTTGATCCACCGCAGGTCAATCGCCCGGCCAAAGCGATCCCAGCCGGTGTATTGATCTCCACCGTCGGTCGGGGTCTCGCTGCCTTGCTTGATCCAGTGTCGAAATACACACGCTGCCATTCCAAGCGGCTGTTTTGGTCATAGTTAAACTGCGTCCAGCGGGACCATGAGGTCTGCGGGAACGTGTCACAACGGTCCAGCTTGCCGCTTGTGCCGCTGCCGCGCACGGCTTGGATGCTCGCGGTGGTGCGCCCGGCAGGGTCCAGCTTCAACACGTTCACCGGCTGCATCAGCATGAAGGTGCTGAATCCGCTGCCGCTCGCGGAGCCGCCGGCCTGCCACACTTCATGCGTGTCGTCTTGAAAGACCGTCCAGCGCGCGCGGCGGATGGTCGTGGCGGTACCGCTTAAATCTATCTCATGCTCCGGCCCGAGTTCCTGCACCTGTCGGCCGAGCGCGTCATTGGTGTAACTCGTCACCAGGTTCAAGCGCGTGCCGCTGACCGGCGTCCACGGCGGGCTGGCGCTGCTGCCCGCGTCATCAATGCGCTGGGTGAGCGCGCCGTTCAATTGATCGTAGCTGTAGCCGGTGATGTACCCGCGCTCGTCCTGTTCCCATAACAACTGGCCGTAGGCGCTGAACTTCTTTCGGCGCGTGTCGGTCACGTTCGCGCCGTTCTGCGCGACCGGCACCGGAGGCAGCTTGATGGTAAGTTCCTCGACTTGCTGGGTGTCGCTGAACCAAGTGCGCTCGTACACGGTTGTGATCAAACCGCCGTTGGTCACTTCCTTCGTCACGCGCCGCGTGCTGTCGTACTCGAAATAATGGTCCGCATACGCCGCCACCTGCGTGTCCGTGGCCGTGTCCGGATTCAAGCTCGCCGCCGTCATCCGCGCCAAGGCGTCGGGATTAACCACGTATTTCAGGCCGCGCGCATAGCCTGTCGCCGAAGCCGCTGTATAGTAGCGATAATAGGTTTTCTGCACCGGCGACCACGCCGCCGCCCCGCCGCCGCACGGCGACTGCCACGTTTCCACGGCCACCTGCTTGAGGTCGCTAATCACGCCGTTGGCCGATCCGTTATCGTGATACTCGAACAACGCCCGCCGGACGTTCGCGGTGTTGACCACGAGTGTGGCCGAGATCAGGCGGTTAATCTGCGCGCCGCTGTTGTGGTAGGCGTACTCGTAACTGACCGTGCCGATCCCGGTCGCGCTTTGCGTCAGTTTTTCCAGCCGGCTGGACGTGTCGTATTGCGCCTCCACCGTGTGCGCGGTGCCGCCGTGCGGGTCCATGGAGCGGAGAAATTTCCCCTGCAACCCTGTTGCCACCGTGAAATCATGGAACACCGTCCGTTTGCCCCGGAGGTCCGTGTGGATGAACTGGTGCCCTGCGCTGTTCGCGACCAGCGTTCCCCGGTTCTGAAAGCGGGACTTCCACACGCCAGCCGTCAGATCAAACCACAGCGTGCTCGGCACCACTCCGATGAGCGCCAGGGTGTTCGGCCCGTTCTGCACCAGCAATGGCACCTCTTTCAGAAACCAATTGACGCCGTACGGTCCGTCATAGTCTATGCCCAGCCGGTTGCTCCAACTACGCGTGTAGCCCCATGGTTTTCCAAATGCATTCGACGACAGGTCAGTGACCACGATGCGAATTTCCCCCGTGGCGTAGCGGATCGGCTGCTCACTATACTCGGTCAGGCACTCATCATTTTCTGGCGGGCAGTTCGTCTGCGTTGGCGTTGTAGCCGGACATCCACGCCCGCCTCCGCCTCCGCCAGGACGGCCTCTGCATCCACCGCCAAAACCTCCACTGCCAACACCCCCACCACCGGCACCTCCGCCACCAGCACCACCACCCGCGCCGCCTCCAGAGGGGCTCCCGTCGGAAAATTGCTCTTCCTCCACGCAGGTATTGGGGCAAGCAGCAGGATCGGGACACTGTGTAGTTGTGGGAGGAGGCGTGATGGTCGGTGACAGGCCGCTGCTACTGGAAGAGGATGGCGACACACTGGACGACGAGGATGAGGACGGCGGCGACACGCTGCTGGATGACGAAGAAGAAGACCCGGGCGGCACGGAACTGGAACTGGAACTGGAAGAAGGCATAAAATTATTTGGATGACGGGCAGTTGATTATTGTCGGCGTGTTTGGTCGGAAATTCGTTGGGATTTTAGTGATGGCTCAAGTCTTGGTCGCCAGCCGCGTGGCAGCGCGGCCCTGCCTAGGTTTGCATTTATCCTTTGAACGCCCGGTCCGCAGGCAGTTGGAATTCCTGTCGCACGCCGGCGTTCGCCCCGTTGTCGTGCGGCCATTCCGCATCCACTGCGAGATGGATGGTGATGCGCCCGTTGGTGATCTCGCGCATCAGATTCATCAGGCTGCCGCGCGTGCCGGTGGCCATGGACTGCGCGTCGCTCTGGCCGCCTTCGGAGGCCTTGTAGGCCGCGAGCGCCCCGTTCGCCGCTGTGATCTTCGCAGGCTTGATGCCGGGGAGCGCGTCCGCCGCCGCCTTGGCAATGATTTGTTCGCCCAATTGCTCCAGCCGCGCGCGGTTCTGCTCGATGCGCTCGCCAATGTAATAATCTTGCAGGCGCGCGGGCACGGTGCGGAACTTCTGCTTGGCGGCCTTTTGCATTTCCTTGAGGCACTTCAGCAGCGCTGCCTTGGTCTCGCGATCCAGATCGGTCTGGCCGAATTTGTCCGTGGTCTTGTCCGTGGCCAGGGCGCTTTGCGCCCGCGCCTGGACAATCTTGGCAAAACAGTCCGAGAGAAAAGCCGCCGTGATCTCCCGCTCAATCAGCAAGAGGGCATAGCCGGGCTTCTGCGCTTTGATGCAGATGCTCTCGGCCTTGAGCAATTCATCGAGAATGGCTTGGTTCGGCAGCGCAGGATTCCGGCGCGGGCGCCCGCCCCCGCCACCAGACTGGCCGGACGAAGATGAGGAGTCAAAAAACAGCACGCTGGAACTGGAGGAACTGGAGGATTCGTCAGGCATAAGTTTTTTCCTGTTGATGGTGATGGGTCAGGGCATGAAGCGGCGGAGGAAATTTTATTTCGGCGAGGTTTTCCGAGGCGGGCGGCGGAGCGTTTGCATTACGCCCTGTCGAATCCACCCGCCCAAGCTGCGGCGAGGCGGCGGGGACGGACTGACGCGCGCCGACTCCGGGCGCGCGGCCGGACGTGGAACGCCCCGGAGGCGCGAGGAAACGAGCAGCTCATCCACCGTGCAGTCCAGTGCCCGGCTGAGGCGATAGATCTTGCTCATGGGAACGTTCAGGTTTGCATATTCATACCGCTGGTAGGTGTTGGTCTCGACGTGTGCGATCTCGGCCATCTCCGCCTGGGCGAATCCTTTGGCCTCGCGCATCTTCTTGAGGTTTTCCGCCATCATGATGCGGAGGTCGGCCGTTTCGCCGCTGATGAATTCCTTCCCACTGGACATGCCGGAAGCAAAGCACACGGTGCGTGCTTGAAAACCACGCGAGGCGTGGTGTGTGGTAAAATTTTTGACCGCGTGGCGTGTCCGCTTTTGACGAAATCCACGGCCCACGGGCTTTCCGCCCGCAGCAGCCTGCGCAAGCGGAAGGCGCCGGGACTGCCGAACCGCTTCCTGCCCTTCGCGCTGCGACAGGTTGGAAACCCTCGTTTCATCCCGGGCAGCCAGCGCAATTTTTTGCCCCACTGAGGCAGGAAATCGGCTTACGGGGTTATGGAATTACGACCTTGCGCCATGGTTTTGCCTGCGCGCGTCTAACTTTCGCCAGTTGGAGCTAGGTTTTTGTCCCCTGGCGGTAAGCTTTTGCGCAACGGGGGTATGTTTCTCCCGGATGCCGGCAGGGCGTTGCTCCGTGGCGGCGGGAATTTGCCCTCGGGGTCTTTTTTGCGGCCCGTCTGCGGGTGCTCCACGGCGAGTGCGGCTCGGCCCGGCCCGCCCGCCCTTTGAAAACTTACTTCTCCGCCAGCAGCTTTTCCACCTTGCCCACGAGGCCGCTGCCCGCATTCAGTTCGCGGAGATTCCCCTTCTTGTCCACGAGCCAGACGGTGGGGATGCTGCTAATCTCGAACTTCTGCCCCAGCTTATTTTCCCAGCCCAGGCCGTCGAAGTATTGCGGCCAGGTCATCTTTTCCTCGGCAATGAATTTTGTGAGGTCGCTTTTCTCCTTGTCGAAACTGATCGCAATGATCTCGAAACCTTTCGCGCGATACTTCGCGTAAGTCTCCTTCACCTCGGGGAGCGCGGCGCGGCACGGGCCGCACCAGGTCGCCCAGAAATCCACGAGCACGACCTTGCCGGCGTAGTCTTTCAGGCTCACCGGCTTGCCGTTCACATCCGTGAAGCTGAGGTCGAGCGGTTTGCCCACGCGGTCAAGTTTCCGTAACTGCGTTTGCGCGGATGCCTTGGCCTCGTCGGACGCCTTCTTCGCGATCTCCTCCAAAATGGCCCGGGCCTTCGTGAGATCGCCCGCGTCGAGGTGGCCTTGCGCGATCATGGTGAACAGCTCGAACACTTCGTCGCGCTTCGGAAAGTCCGACTGCAAATCGCGCGTGGCCTTCTCCGCCTTCGCGAGCGCGCCGGCGGTCTTCGTCGCGTCCGCCTCGGAGAGCGTGCGGAGAATGCGCTGCGTGCGAAGATCAAACTTCTCCGCCTCCGGCACCGTGGGGTCGCTCAGGCGCTTCTCCTGCAAATCCTCGAAGCGCGCGTTCAGATTCGTCTGGCCCAGTTGCACCGCCGCGCCGAGCAGTTCGACCTCGCGTCGGCGCGCGTCGGACGCTTTCGCGTGCGCGGGATACTTCGTGTAGAAAATTTTCATCAGGTCGGCGGCGCCAGCAGCGAGCGCGCCGTTCCTCTTCTCCCACGCCTCGACTTCCGACTGGCTCGGCTCCTTCGTGCGCCACTCGGGGGGCGTCGGCGGCGGGCGCAGGGCTTTCACCGCCTCCTGCCACGCGGTGTCGGCGGCGTCGTCCTTCTTCGGCTCGTTGTCGGCCGCCCAGGACAGGGCGAGCACACAAGCCACGGCCACGATGGCCACACGTTTGAACAAGTTTGTTTTCATCAATTTACTTTCGACACCGAGGCGGACTGGGCTTTTTCCAGCCGCCACTGTTGGAAGCGCGGATTCGAAGGGGACGAAAAATCTCCCTCGCGCACTTCGGCTCCCCCGGCTTGGTCGGACGGCGCAGCGGAACCTGACACTGAGACTGCTTCGCCGCCTTTTTGTTCGATTCGCATCACGGCACGGGCGAACTCCATCAAGACCGCGCACGGCTCCAAGCAGGCGAGTTCAGATTTTTCTGCCACGCCTTCCGACGGCAGACCTTCCAAAGTCCAGAGTCGGCGTTTCAGGCAAAAGTTCCGATGACAGCCCGCGCGCGCGACCAACGCGGCTGGCCCGTCGTCCAGCATCGCGGTAATGCGATACATGCCGGTCTGGCGAGCGGTGAAGGCGCGGTAGCTGATGGCGGGCGGCGGCTCCTGACGCGCCGCAAACCAGTCCGCCACGCCGCCGGGGTAGAGGTGACGCAGCGCCGCGTCGAGTTCCGCCGCGTCCCGCGCCATGCACCGCCACCCACGCCGCAAGGTGGGCGCGCTCTTGAGCGGACGAAACGCTCCGCGCTCGGTGAACTGCGCGAGTTCACGAAGCTCCGACACTGATATGGCGCGCAAATTCTCCGCATCCCGATCCGCTTCGTGCTGCAAAATAAATTCTCCCCCGCGGCGTTGCAGCCAGACCTGCCCGAACACAAAGGCCGGCGCGACACACGCGACCAGGGCTTCGAGCGCAGGATTGGCAACCACAGAAATCATCGCGCGCGAACGTAAAGGAGCGGATGAATTTGGGAAGATGATTTCCCGGCGCGCGGACTTTCCAGTCCGCAGCAAGCAACGTAGGGAGGAGACGTTTGCATTTATCAGCACGTCCCGGCTTTCGTGGCTTGCTGCGGACTGGAAAGTCCGCGCTCCGGGGTCAAGCCGCGCCCGCTTGCTGCCGCTGAACAGGGAGCGTATCTACTGTTATGAAAGTTATCGTTTTGAGCCTCGCATTTCTCTCTTTCGCCGCCGCCTCGTTCGCGGCGACGGCCAACAGCTTTGACAAAGTTCAGTTTCAAGGCGGCAAAGTTCTCACCTGGCCGGACGCGAAAGAACTGCTCGCGCCGAATGAGGCCACCCTGCCCTTCGAGGTCATCGTGAAGACCAACGGCACCTTCACCGTGCAAGGCGGCACGCTGCGCACGCTGCGCGAAGGCGAATCCATCACCAAGGAAGGCAGGTTGAACAAGCCTGATGGCACCGTCCAGCCCGTCGTCAACCACGTCACGCGCACCCGCGGCCAGGTCATGCTCGTGCAGGACGGCGAGGCCGCGCCCGCCCGCGAGCCGGTGAAAATCAGCGACGGAACAATTGTTTATCCTGATGGCAAAGTGACTCCAGCGGCCGGCTCCCCGCGCCGACTGCTCGATGGTGAAGTTTTTCAGCTCAAAGGCGGCGCACTTCCCGCACGTGACACCATCACGCTGCAAGATGGCAAAGTGAAAGTGCAGAAGGACGGCTCGCTGCTCACGGTGGAATCCGGTCGCACCATCATGATGAACGACGGCACGAAAGTTTTCAGCGACGGGAAAATCATCAAACGCGACGGCGCGACGGCGCAACTGGCCGAAGGGCAAGTCATCGTGATCGAAGGCGTCGTCACCCGCGAGCGCTGAAGCTACGCCTCGTCGCGGTCGATCCACTTGTGAACCGTCGGCGGCTCGAACCGTTTCATCCGTTCCAACAATCGCTCCAAAGAATCATCCACCAGCATCAGTTCGCGGTGCGCCGGGCGGATGAAACCTTCCGTGACCGCGTGATCGATCAGTTGCAACAGCGGCGTGAAGAAGCTCGCGACGTTTAACACACCACAAGGCTTCGCGTGCAAACCGAGTTGCGACCAGGTCAGCACTTCAAAAAATTCCTCGAAGGTCCCGAAGCCGCCGGGCAGTGCGATGAAGCCGTCGCTGAGTTC
>JAYVNY010000294.1:0-35352 GCA_043758205.1 Akkermansia sp. | reverse complement strand
CTTTCCGCCGTTGGTGACCATGTTGTAGTAGGCGTCGCGCACGGCGCGCTGGTTGGCGTTGGCCGTGCCGGGATCGCCCAGCACCCAGAAGCGGGTGTCCGCTTTGGAGCCGATGACGGGCGCGGTGTTGAACCAATAGTTGGAACCCGTGGCGTTCGTGCCGCCCGCGAGCGTGAAGGCGGAACTGCCGAACGCATAAAAATACTTCGTCGCCGGCTCCAGCCCGATGATCCGCACGAGGTGGTTGTTCGTCAGCGCGGACTCGGTCGCGACGTTCGTGAGGAAGTTGCGATCCGTGCCGTAGCGCAGCACAGCGTCGGAGAACAGGTCCGTGCGCCAGCGCACCACGCCGCCGGTCGGCGAGCCGCCTTGCAGATACGGCCCGCGCAGCAGCGCGATGGGCAGCGAGGTCACGACGTTCAGGACCACCGGCGCGGACGTGGCGGTGAGTCCGGTGTTGTCCGTGGCGATGGCGCGGAAGACATACGTGCCCAACTGGACATTTGAGAAGGTGAGGCCGAACGGCGCGTTGGTCGCGAGGCCGATGACCTGTCCATCGTTGGACTCAAAGTATTGCACCGAGACGATGAAGCCGTCGTTGTCCGAGGTCGTGGCGGCGAGCGGCACGTTCGCGCCGACCAGCACGTAGCTGTCCGTGACCGGCGCGGTCATCACCACCGTCGGGCGGGGATTCACGAGCGTGTAGCTCCACTGGTTCGCCGGGCGCGTGGCATCGAGCGGCGTGGCCGGGACTTCCAAATCCGTGATCCCGCTGTTCGTCGCGAAGCGCACGCTCACCGCGCCGTAGCCCGGCTGCGCGAAAGTGAAAACATACTCGCTGGTGGAGTTCGCCGAGACGCCGCTCGCACCCGCGCCATTGATCAACAGGTCGCCCGCGTCCACGCCCGTGACCGGCTCGGTGAACGTCACGGTGATCGAGGTCAGGCCCGTGATCGAGATGCTGGCGATGGGCGCGCGCGCGGCGACAAGCGGCGCGCTCGGATTCACGAGGAGGTAATTCGGGCGCGCACTGACCGCTGTGCCGTCGAACGATTTCGGCGTGGCGTCGAAATCTACGATGCCATTGTTCGTGGCCCAGGTGATGGCGACCGCGCCGTAGGGCGGCTGCGCGAAGCTGAACGAGTAGGTCGTGTTCGTGTCGCTGGTCACGCTGCTGGCCGGCACGCCGTTCACGAGCAGGTCGGCGGCGTCCACGTTGGTCACGCTTTCGCTGAAGGTGATGACAATGTTCGTCAGGTAGAACACATCGCCCGGCGCAGGTACGGCATTGGCAAGACGCGGCGCGACGACCGCGAAATCCGCGAGGAAGGAATACAACTGCGCGTTGAAACCGAAGTCGCTGCTCGTGCTGAGGTTTTCATTCAGCGCGTGGACGGAGAGGACGTTCACGCCGCTGACGAGATGCTGCGCCGCGTTGTTCGTGAGCGTATAAACGACATAGCCCGCGCCGACGTTGCCCGGCTCGGCGGACGCGCCGACGGCGATGCCGTTGAAGGGCGTGCTGCCGCCCGCCACGTTCACGCGCAGCACTTCCACGCCGTTCAGGCACGCGATGAAACCGTCGTCGCTCTGCGCGTTGAGCAGCAGGTTCGTCACCGCGCCCGCGTTCAGCACGGTGAACTCGCGGCGCAAATAAATGCTGCTGTAGTTCGAGCGCATGTCGGTGAGGTGCGTGCCGAAAATGCCGCGCGCGAAATTCGTGTAGGGATCGCCGTAGAAGAACGGCGCGGCGGAATTGCTCCAGCCCGAATCGTTGTAGCCCAGTTGCCGCCACGCGTTCGTCGGGTCAGAGGCCTCGGCCGTGCCCTTGATGAAACGCCAGAGCGAGTTCGACGAGATGAAGGTCGTGCGCGTGTCGAGCGTGAAGCTCCACGGGTTGCCCGTGGCCGTGCGGACGAAGCTGTTCGGAAGGTCCGCGAAGTCCGCGATGTTGTGGTTCGTGGCCCAAGTCACGTTCATCGTGCCCGACGCGGGTTGCTCGACGTTGAAGGTGTAGTTCGAGCCGCTGCCGCTGAAGGCGAAGGCCGGCACGCCGTTGAGCAGCAGGTCGTCGGCGCTCACGCCGATCACGTTCTCGCTGAAGGTCACGGCGATTTCGGAGAGGTTCGTCACCGTGGCCCCGGCAACGGGCGTGCGGGCGGAAACGCGCGGCGGCGTCTGATCAATCAGCGTGTAGCTCCAGGACGCCTCGGGCGCGGCGGCGTTGAAAGCGAGGTTCGACGGGAAGCCGAAGTCGGTGATGCCGTGGCCGCTGGCGAACGAGATGTCCACGGGGCCATACGGCGGATGCGGGAAGGCAAAGACGTAGTTCGAGCCGTTTGGCGGGGCGAAAACGCTGCTCGCGGGCAGTCCGTTGATTAAGAGGTCGGACGCATCCACGCCCTGCACGCGCTCGGAGAAACGAATCGTGAGGTTCGTCAGGTTCGTGATCGTGGCGTAGGCCAGCGGAATCTGCGTGACGATGGTCGGCGCAAGCACGTTCGTCGGCGGAATGGTGATGGTGATGCTGACCACGGGCGACGTGCCGCGCACACCGTTCGCATCCACGGCCACGGCTTGCAACTGGTTAAGCAGGAAGGTCGAGGACCAGACCGCCGAGTAAGGCGGCGTCGCGTCCGTGCCGAACAAAGTTCCGTTCGCAAGAAACTCCACGTTGGTCACGCCGTTGAGCGCGTTCGCGGTGGCGGTGATGAGCAAATTGGTCGGGCCTTCCATGACTGCGCCGTTCGCGGGACTGGTCACGGCGGCGACAGGCGTGCCGAGCGCGTCATACACGACGACATTGACCGATGCGGAAACTTTCGTGCCGCCGAGGTCGTCCGTGGCGACCGCAGTGAGGACGTGCGCGGCGACGGTCGGCGAGTTCCAAGTGAACTCGTAGGGCGTGGTCGTGTCGTCGCCGAGTTTCACGCCATCCACGAAGAACGCGACGTTCGTCACCACGCCATCATCGTCCGAGGCGGTGGCGGCGAGCGCGATGCTCGCCGGGGCGAGGAAGGATTGCGTGTTCGTGGGCGCGCTGAACGCGACGGCGGGCAGGAGGTTGTAGATGATCACCGGCTGGCCCTGGAGATCGAGGTTGAAGCTGATGTCCGAGCTGTTCGCCGACTGCTGGTGAATTTCCACGGCCAGGATGTTGTCGCCCGCGACGAGGTTCGTCGGGTTGATCGAAAAAGTGTCGAGCGTGTCCTCGATGCCGCTCAAGCCGAGCGTGGTGTAGTTGATGACCACAGGCGCGGCGGGCAGGTTGACGCGGAAAATTTCGCGCCCGTTCAGATGGACCACGGCGGCGTCGTCGCGTTCGAGCGCGAAGTTCAGCGCGGTGAAGGCCAGCGGGTTGGCGACCGTGAAACGGCGGCGGAAGTAGGTGGTGGTGTAGCGGTCGGTGTCGCCTGCGACGTAGCCGGGCGTGCCGTTGTCCTGGACGACGGTGGCCTCGTCGCCGTCGCCGTAGCCGAGTTCCGCGAGTCCGTTGCTCCAGCCGCTGTCGTCGAAGGCGAGTTGCATCCAGTTCGTGCCTTGATCACTGCCGTTGTCCAGGTAGCGCCAGTTCGAGTTCGAGGCGATGAGCGTGAAGGCGACGCCGAAGTTGACCGGCGTGGCCACGTAACTGTTGCCCGCATCGTCCCGGCCCGTGGCGGCGAAGCGGTGCGAACCGCCGGTCACGTTCGTCCACGTCGCGCTGAAGGGCGCGACGGTGTCCGAGGCGAGGAAAATTCCATCAATGAAAAAGTTCACGTTCGTGATCGCGCCGGAGATCGGCGCGGTGAAGACGCTGGCGGTGACGGGATTGGTGCCCGTGAGCACGGCCCCGTCCGTGGGCGCGGTGAAAGTGAGACCGATGTTCGCGACGAAGACGCGGACCACGCCCGAGGTGCTGCTCTGGCCGTTGCTGTCCTGGGCCACGGCATAAAGCGCATTGGAACCAGCCGGAGCGCCATTGACCACGAAGGCGTAGGGCGCCGTGTCATCCGAGCCGATGAAGACGTTGCCGCGATACAGGCTCACGTTCGTGACCGTGCCGATGGTGGACGAGGCGATGACATCGACGGGGATCGGCGTGCCGATGGTGAAGGCGGCGCCCGCGACGGGATTGGTGATGCTGACGAAGGCGGGCATGGTGAGGTTCAATTGAAACGGCCCCAGCGCGACCACGGCCCCGCGGCCAAAGCCGGTTTGAAATCCGCCGACTTGAATTTGGTACGTCGTGCCCGCCACCGCCGCGAACGAGACGAGGCTGGCCGTGCCGCCGTCCGCCGTGTCGTCATTGCGTTGCACGAGCGTGAGACCGTTGACCGCCGCACCAGTGTACACACTCAACACGGTGTTGAGCGTGCTGCCCAGCGTGGCCATCGTGACCGTGCCGTTGAACGGCGCGACCCAGCGGTACCAGAGCGTGGCGCCCCAAAGGATCGTGGTCTGGCCGCTGCCGGACTGGAACGTCGGCTCGCCCTGCTGCGTGTTCGCGCCCGTGTTGTTGCCCGCCAGATTTGCGGGCGTGCCGAGCAGGATGGCGTTGGCGAAATCGTTGTTGACCAGCGGATCAACGATGAATGTGACCGTGTTGACCGCCGAGGTCGCGCGCCGGCCCAGGTTGTCCACCGCCACCGCCGCGAAGGTGTGCGCCCCGGCTGTCGCCACCGTCACAGAGCCACCGAAGGGCGCGGATGCGTCGGTCACGGCCAGCGCGCCATCGAGATAAAATTCCATCGCCGTCACCGTGAGCGGCGCGCTGACTCCGGCCGTGGCCGTGAGGGCCACCGGCACGCCGACCACGCCCGACGCGCCGTTCGTGGGCGCGGTCAGCGCCACAGTCAGCGGGTTCGGGAGAATGGTGAAGACGTTCGTGGCCGAGGTGTAGTGCTGCGGGGTGGGCGCGGAACTGTCCGTGGCCACAATGTGTCCCGCGTAACTGCCTTCCGACAAAATTCCCAGTGGCACAAAATACGGCGGCGCGCTGACCACACCCGCCGAAATTGAGTTCAGGAAAAACTCCGCCGTGTAGGGCGCGCTGCCGCCGCCGAGCACGCCGGTGAGCGTGATGGACGAGCCGAAAAGGAAGCTCGCGCCATCCACTGGCAGCAGCGCCGCGCCGAGCGGCCCGGTGACGTGGACGGTGCTGACCAGCGTGTTGCTCGCCCAGCCGCGCGCGTCGGTGACGGTGGCGCGGATGAGGTGATCGCCCGCAAGCAGCGCACCGAAGTTGCGCTCGTAGGGCGCGCTCGTGTCCGCCGCGCCGCTTGGGTTGTTATCGAGGAAAAATTGCACCGCGTACGGCGGCGTGCCGCCGGCCACCGTGGCCCTGCCGGTCACGGGCGTAAGATTGTCCACCGTAGTGTTGTCCGCCGGGGCGGTGAGGTTGAAGGCGATGACATTCGCGACGCGGAAGGTGTTGGTCAGCGAATTCGTCGTCGCGAGCGAACTGTCCGTCGCCACGGAATAAATGTTGTAGTCACCCGCCGTCAGCGCGCCGAGCGAGACGGTGTAAGGCCCCGTGGCGCTGACGCCCGCCGAGGTGAAGCCGCCACCATTGTTGAGGAAAAATTCCACGGTGTAAGGACTGGTGCCGCTCGCGACCGTCGCGGTGGCTTCGATGGAATTGCCGGAGACGAACAGCGCGTTCGCCGCCGGAGCCGTGACGCGCGTGCCGAAGGCCGGCGGCTCGCCCGCCGTGACGAGCAGCGAGAAATTGTCGAACTGATTCGCCGAGTCCGTGCCCTGCCCGCTGGCGTTGTCATCCGCCCAGGCGAAGTAAAGGTTGCCGCCGTTGGTCCAGTTCACGGAGAGCGTGGCGGCAGGCGCGGTGCTGCCGGCGGTGGAGGAGAGCGTGTTGAACTCGGTGATGTTCGTCCAAGTGCCGGGCAGTCCGCTCAGGCTGTAGTAGCCGCGCGCGCCGGTTTCTTCCGTGACGCCGCCGGCGGCGATGGTGAAGAGATACGAGACGCGCACCTGCGAGGCGTTGGTGCCGGACTGGTTAAGGAAACGCGCGAGCAGCAGCGAGTAACGGTTGCCGGTGGGCCGCATTTGCAAATGCAGCCCGGCGGAGTTCCACACCGCGAGCGCCGCCGCCGCCGCCGGGTCGCCGGTCACGGACGCGGGCCGGTTGGTCACGGTGAGTTGCGAGATGACGGCGTTGACCTCCGTGTCCATGACGTAGGTGTCCCCGGCCGCGCCCGCGACACTGATCGTGCTCCACTCGACCGCCGCCGGCTGCGTGCTGAAATCATTCGTGTAGCCCGCCGGCCCGACGAGGGAAGCATTCGGCGGAATGATGGCGGTGAAAGCATTGGTGGCCGTGAAGGTCTGTCGTCCGATGTTGTCCAAGGCGACGGCGTAAGCCGTGTGGCTGCCCACCGCCACCGTGGCCGGAGCAGAATACGGCGCGGAACTGTCCGTGCCCACCGCCACGCCATCCACAAAGAACTGCACGTTGCTGACCGAGAACGGCGTGCCGACGGAGGCCGTGGCCGTGACGTTAAAGGATTGTCCGGCGTTCACCACCTGCCCGGCGGCGGGGGCGGTGAGCGCGGCGAGCAGCGGCGGTGCGCTGACCGTGATCACGTTCACGGATGAGTCAGTTTGTTGCGGCGTGGGCGCGGTGCTGTCCACCGCATGAACGGTGCTGGTGTAACTCCCTTGCGGCAGCACGCCGAGGTCGAGCGTGTACGGCGCGGAGGAGCGCACGCCCGCGACCTGGCCGTTTGTGTAAAACGTGATCGTGTACGGCGCAGTCCCGCCGACGGGCGAGGCCGTGAACACCAGCGGCTGGCCGAGCGTGACCGTCGCGCCGTTCGTGGGCGCGAGCGAGACGGAGAGCGGGCCGGTGATGTGAACGGTGTGGACCGGCGAGTTGCTCACCCAGCCGCGCGCGTCGGTGACCGTCGCGCTGATGGTGTGGTCGGCGATGTTGAGCGGGCCGAAGTTGCGCGTGAAGGGCGGCGTGGTCAGGGCCGGGCCGTTGCTCGCGCCATCGAGGAAAAATTGCACCGCATACGGCGTGGTGCCGCCCATGACGCCCGCCGTGGCGCTCACCGGTACGGAGGTCTCGATGGACGCGCCGTTCGCCGGGGAGGCGAGCGTGATGCTGATGGTGTCCACGATGGTGAACGTGTTCGTGACCGAACCGGCGATGGCCGGCCCGCCGGAACTGTCCGTGACGACCGCATAGACATGATACGTCGCGGCCGGAAGGACGCCGAGGCTCAGGTTAAACGGAGCGCCGACCGTTCCTGCGGAAGCGAACACCGTGTTCCCCGCGCCGGAGTTGGTGAAGTATTGGACGGTGTGCGGTGGCGTGCCGTAAGCGACGGCGGCCGAAAGCGTCGTGGGCGGGCCGGACAAAATGAGCACACCATTCGTCGGCGCGGTCACGTTGACGCCAAGTGCAGGCGCCGCGCCCGCCGGGAGCGTGAGCGAGAAGCCGTCCAACTGGTTCGCCGCGTCCACGCCGACCGCCGTGTTGTCGTCCACCCAAAGCACAAACAGGTTCGCGCCGTCCGCCCACGCGAGCGGGAGATTGGTGCTCAGGTTGAACGTGCCGGTGTTGGTCAGGTTGTTCAACGTGGGCAGCGGCACCCAGCTTCCAGCCACGCCGCTCAAACTGTAATAGACATGCGTGCCTTTGCCCGCGTCCTCGACCACCGCAGTGCCGGCCATCTGCAACTGGTAGGCGAGGCGGATTTCGGCGGCGTTGGTGCCGGTGTTGTTGATGAACTTCCCCATGAGCGCGGTGGCGCGGACGGCGTTTGGGCGCGTCTGCAGGAAGCCGCCCGTGGAACTCCAGGTCGCGTTGGTCAGTTGCGCCGGCAAATTCGTGGGGAAGGCCAGCGGCTGAAACGTGAACACGGCGGCGGAATACATCGCGTTCGTGACCACGTCGTTATCGAGGTCATACACGTCGCTCGGCCCGCCGCGAATGCCCACCGTCCCCCAGTCCGACGCCGCCGGCTGCGTGGTGAAATCATTTGTGTAACCCGCCGGACCCACGCTGGCCGCATGTGCGCCCACATTCCACAGCAACGCCAGCAGCAGCACCGTGACCGAGTTAAAACGAAACCAACGAAGGGCTGGATTGATCATGAGTGAGTCAGGTGTGGGTTGGGAAAAAACTTTGGACCGCAGCTTGGAGGAACGGGGGCCAGCCTGAGCCGTGGTGCGCCGGGCGCCACGGGATAATTCGAGTGCAAGTTCCATAGAGTATTGAGTCGTCCGTGGGAGAATGCGTGTCCGCGCCGGGAAGTCCGCCAAAATAATCTGATCCTCTGACCATTCGGAACGCTGCGGAGCGCCCATCCTTCCCGAACGGCCCCTAGCCCCGGCCCCGTAGTCCTACGAATTGTCCGCGTCCCCGCCGTCCCGTTACAAACGGTCCGTTCCGAGTCGGAAACAATCGCCACGCACAACCATGAAGACTGCTTCTGAAAACCGTCACCTGCTCTTGCAGCACGCCCGCACCCGCCTCTACTACGTCCGCAACAGCGACTGGACGAGCGACCCGGCGCAGGCCCGCGACTTCGTCACCACCCACGCCGCCTTCCTCTACTCGCGCGCCCACGGTCTGAGCGACGCGCAGATCGTAGTCCACTTCCACCGCCCCGAACTGCACGACCTCCTGCTGCCGCTTTCGTGGAATCAGCCGCAAGAGGCCTTCATGACGGCGTAAGCGGAGCGCCGATTTCCCCATCGGCCTTACTCCCAATCCGTGAACTTCCCGGCTCGCCTGTGGTGCCGGTCACGGTAGGAGCGCCGAGCATTGCTCGGCTCTTTTGGCAACGCCGTGTTATCAGGCCGAGCAATGCTCGGCGCTCCAGCGCGGGCTGCTTTTGTCAACCAACCGGATAAGCACGCGTCACTGTAGGCCTGTTGGATGGGGATAAAAAGCGAGCGCCAAGCCCGCCACCCAGAATTCATCGAAGGACTGTTGTTTGTGAGGACTAACCGCTTTCAAGTTCGGAGTTCAAAGTTCAAAGTTCCCCCCTTCCAGCCGCGCTCACCAAGACGGCCAAACCCTTTCCAGAGTGCAAAATGCAATTGGCCCTCACCATTTTTCGGACTCAGCCCTCATGAAACGGCTTACTTTGTTACAAGTTACTGCGGTCAGGCGGCTTAGAAAGCCAACCCCCCCGCTCCGTCGGGACCGGGATGCATTGGGAAGACTTCGGGACGAGCTGGGAAGAGGATGGGATGCACTGGGGAAGCACCGGGAACAAATTCCCGGTGCTTCCCCAGTGCATCCCGGCCCAATCCCAACGCGTCCCGCCCCCGACGGAGTTCATCCCGGTGGTGCCTGAGTTCATCCCGGTGCCGCCGGACTGTATCCCGCCCCCGTCCCAGTCCATCCTGGTCCCGCCTGAGCCGGTCGGAGCAGCGGACAGCCCTGTCCGCAGTCGGCTTACCTCACAGAGGGGGTTGATGGAGCGAAGGTCCGCAACGGCGTCCACACGGGCCGCGACGGAGCCGGGAGCCGGGGCCAAGAGAAACTTGCGGGCGATTCTGGAAAAAGGTTCTACTCCCCCCATGCCGCCCCGGAAAACCCAGAACCTACGCCACAAGACGTTCTGGCTAGTCACATGTTAGACGGCTCGCGCACACTATGCCTACTCGACCAGACCAATCTGCCGCACTCTCCGCAAAGCAAGCAAAGTCGCCGGAGGTTGCCAGATTATTCGAGCAGCTCGCGAGCAGGGCAGAGACTTACGCCCGGATGCAGGACGAGTTCTTGGAGAGCATCGTCCGCAATCGAGAGGCGAGGACCGGGAAGCCCTTTCGCAACACCAAGCGGCAGCAGCGGTTTCTTGACGAGTTCGATAGCGACGCCCAGCAGGCATTACGAGATTTGGAGCGGCTCACCGCTAAGATGGACGACCAGAGTCTTTTGATTTCGGCCGTATCGGGCGAGCATCAGCAGCTTGGGCTGGATGAGGGCATGGCTTCGAGCTACCGTCCCGAAGACAGAGAGATGGCGCAGCGCATGATTGAGTTTCGCCGAGAGACTATTCGGATGATTGAGCAGTTCGTCGAGACTTCGCCGTTCAGAGGGCAGGTTGTTTCGATTTGGCATGAGAAGAAAAAATCCAACGCCGTCTCCTGACAAACTAGCCGCATAAGCCCTTGATTTCATGGGGTGGGGACGAGTTGGTAGTTCAGGGCGGCGGCGGGGTTCTTGAGTCGGCGGGCGGTGCTGGCCGGAGTGCTGTCGAAGGCTTTGGCTTCGTCGTAGGGTTGGCCGCTTACCACCATCGCCCGGATAATCCGCGCCAGCTTGTGCGCCCCAGCCACAAGGCAGCAAACCCGGCCCCGGTTAATACACCTTGCGCAGGTTCGACGGAAGGATGCCCAGCTCCATGCGGTACTTGGCCACGGTGCGGCGGGCGATCTGGATGCCCTTGGCTAGGAGCATCTTCACCACTTCCTGATCGGAGAGCGGCTTGGTGGTGTTCTCGGCCTTGAAGATTTCGTCAATCATCCCCTTCACGCTCGTGTTCGACATGGACTCGCCGTCGTTCGTCTGGAGGCCGGAGGTGAAGAAGTATTTCATCTCGAACATGCCGTGCGGGGTCTGCATGTACTTGCCGGAGACGGCGCGGCTCACCGTGGTCTCATGGACGCCCACGACATCGGCGATCATCGCCATCGTCAGCGGCTTGAGGTGCGCCGGTCCCTTGACCATGAACTCACGCTGCCGTTTCACAATCTCCTTCCCGATGTTCAGGATGGTGGACTGGCGCTGGTGCAGGCTCTTGATGAGAAATTTTCCGGCGCGAATCTTTTCGCGGATGTATTCGCGGACCTCGGCGGAGGAACTGGCCTGGGCCATGAGGTCTTTGTAGTGGTTGCTGATGCGAAGCTGCGGGAGGTGATCGTTGTTCGTGGTGACGATGAATTCGCCGTCGTCGCCCTTGACCACGAAAACTTCGGGCATCACATACACGTCATTGTCCGGGAGGAACTGGCGGCCGGGGCGCGGTTCGAGATTCGCGATGCGGGCGAGGGATTCCTGAATGTCGTCCAGGTCGCGGCCGAGCACGCGGGCAATCTCGGGGATGCGGCGCTTGCTCAGCGCATCGAAGCATTCGCTGACGATTTTGTACTCGATGGTGTGCTTGAGGTTCTTGCGTTCGAGCTGGAGCAGGAGGCATTCGCGCAAGTCGCGGCAGCCCACGCCGGGCGGGTGAAACGACTGGATGACTTTCAGCACGTCCTCGATGCGGTTCGGTTCGACGCTGGTGGTGGCGGCGAGTTCCTCGACGGAGGACTTGAGGTAGCCGTAGTCATCAATGTTCCCGATGAGCATTTCGGCGATGGAGATCGCGCCGTTGTTCAATTCGGAGAGCCGGACCTGCTCGATCAAATTTTCCTGAAGTGATGTGGCCTGCGTGAGCGAGTTGAACATGAACTCGCGCTTCTCCTCGTCCTCGGGCGTGCTGCGCTGGCCGACGTTCGCGGCGGCGAAATGGTCGCGCCAGTCCTGGTCCATCTGCGTGAGCTGATCGAACTGGGCCTGAAAATCATCCACCGGTTCTTTGCTGTCCTTCTCCGTGGCGGGGTCGAACTTCACATCGTCCGGTGGCTCGGTGGGGTCGGCGGCGATGACCGACTCGGACTGCGGGCCGCCTTCGCTCTCGGCCCTCTCCTGCTGGAGTTCGCTGTCGGTGGCTTCTTCGAGGAGCGGGTTTTGCTCCATCTCCTGCTGGACGAGGGCTTGCAGTTCCAGCGTCGGTGCCTGGAGCAGGGCCAGCGACTGCTGGAGCTGGGGGGCCAGCACCTGGGACAGCGCCATCTTCTGCGATAAAAACAAGCCTTGTGCCATTTCGTTCCGGATTCTATGTCGGTTTCTAAATTGCTCAAGAACCCATTCGGCATGGACGTTGCTAGACTGAAGAAAGGTGGGCGAAATAATTTGGGAGAATTGTCTGGCACAGGACGCGGTCGTCGGATCGCCGGTTTCCAAATCGGTGTGTTGGTTCAAGGCAGCCTGCCGTCGAGAGAAGAAAGTTTTACCGCAGAGGCGCAGCGACGCAGAGGGGAAGAGAAGAAGGAATGAATGACGATTAGCCTTCACGAAATTCCAGCGCCAAAATTTTCCCTCTGTGCCTCTGCCTCTCTGCGCCTCTGCGGTAAAAAAATTATCCCATGTCAGCCGGTTGCATCAAAGCCACGATTCGATCCCGCCGATTCAGGGCGGTCATAGATGAATAGTATCTGCGGTCGCTCTGAATCGGCGGAAGGCCCAAGGAATATATTTTTCTTCTCCCGAAATTTCCCTACCGTCCTCCACGTGTCCGTGCAGTTCACCATTCTCGGCAGCGGCTCCAGCGGCAATTGCGCCTACCTCGAAACCCCCGAGGCGCGACTGCTCATTGACGCCGGCCTGAGCGGGCGGCAGATCCGCCAGCGCCTGCTCTCCATCGCGCGCACGCCCGAGAACCTCACCGGCATCCTCATCACCCACGAGCATCACGATCACATCCAGGGACTCGCGGTGCTGGCGGCGAAGTTGAACGTCCCGATTTATTGCAACCGGCTGACCAAGGAGGCCATCGAACTGTTTGTCGGCGCTCCGGTGCGCTGCCACCTGTTCACCACCGGCGGCAGCTTCGACGTGAATGACGTGCGCGTGGACACCTTCAGCGTGCCGCACGATGCGTATGACCCCGTGGGCTTCATGCTGCACACCAGCGCAGGACGAATCGGCTTCCTCACGGATCTCGGCCACGCGACAAAACTTGTGATTGAACGGGTGAAAACCGCGAATGCTCTCGTGCTGGAAGCGAACCACGACATGAAGTTGCTCCAGGACGACACGCGCCGCCCGTGGAGCATCAAGCAGCGCATCCTCAGCCGTCACGGCCATCTCTCCAACGCCGCCGCCGCCGATGCGGCCGAGCAAATTGTCACCGCCGACTTGCGCCAGCTTTACCTCGGCCACCTCAGCGGCGACTGCAACAGCCCCGAACTCGCGCATCGCACCGTGAGCGAACGACTCACCCGCCTCGGGGCCGCGCACGTCCACGTCACCACCGCCCGCCAGGACACGCCTTGCGCGACACTGACGCTCTGAGAAATCGTCAGTGCTTCGCCGCCGTCTTGATGATCAGAAAAGCCATCAAGTCATTAAACTCCGCGGCCGTCATCGCCTCGGCCAAACCTTCCGGCATCAGCGACAACTCGGACTGACGGCGCTCCTTGATGTCCTTGCGCGCGAGCGAATGTTCCTTGCCTGCGGTGTCCGCGTAAATGAGCAGCTCGCCTTCCTCGCGCCGGAACAGGCCGGACGCCGTCTCGCCGTCCTTCAACTCAAACAGCGTCGCTCGAAACGCGCCGTCCACGTTGCGGTTCGGATCAATCACGTCCTCCATGATGCGCTCCACGCCGCGCGCGCCCACGCCATCGAGCTGCGGACCGACGAGCGCGCCCTTGCCGTCGAGCTGATGACACACCGCGCAATTCTTCTCGAAGACGGCGAAACCATTCGCAGCGGTACCTTTCGCGGAACCAAATGCTTTCGCGCGCTGATCAATGAGCTTCTGCAACTGCTCGTTCAGCGGCGTGAGGTTCGCGGTGAGTTTCGTGAGGCGGGCCGGCACATTGTCGGCCTTCGACGCGACGAGTTTTTCTTTCAACGCCTGATTCTGCAACAGCCGCGCGGAGACGCGACCCGCCTCGACTGCTTTGAGCAACGACTCGGCTCCGGGCTTCGTGCCGGACAGCGCGAGCGCGAACTTCGGCTGCGCACGCTCCGGCGTGCGTTGCAACACCGACACCACGAGCGCGCGCCCATCATCGGTGTTCGACTCGGCGATGGCCTGGGCAATGCGCTGGCGCAAGGCGTCGGGCGCACTGGCGTCGTTCATGATTTCGCCGACCGCCGGAAGATGCCGCTTCGTGTTCAAGGCCAGCAACGTGGCGGCCACGGAGCCGCGCGCCTCGACGCCGGCAGGAATTTTCAACGCCGCCATCAGCGGCGTTTCCAGCGAAGCGTCGCGGGTCGCGAGCGCGATTTGCGCCGCGCCAGCCAGACGCTCATCAATCAGCTTCGGCGTGGTCTTCGGCAAGGCGACGACTGCTGGCTCGAAACGTCCCACGGCCAGCCACGCGTACGCGCCTGCCGTGTCGCCGTCCACGAGTTCGAGGAAGACTTGTTTCCCGGCGTGTGCGCTCAAATCCCATGTCGTGGATTTCGCCACGTCATTGCGCGGGGCGGGCGCAGTCATCAGCGCGTCGGAAGTTTTGGCGTCGCGCAGGCGGACGAAATTTTTCTTCTGCAACGGCTTGTCGGGAGACCCGTCGTGACCGGACATCCAGAACGTGAGCTTCGCGGGCGCGGCAAAATTCTTTGAGCGCAGCACGCCGGTCAGCGTTTCACCGGCGGGCAGTGTGCAGAGGAAATCCGCGTCGCGGCCATCGCTGCTTTTGCGGTTTTGCACGGCCCACGGATTCGCGCTGGCTGGATTCGATTCCACCGGCAGCGAAGTCCAGCCGGAGTCGTTGCGCTGGACAGACTTCAACAAATCACCGGCGAGCGCCGTGCCCCACTGTTTCATCTGCGAACTAAGCGCGACACCGCGCTGGCTCAGTCCGTCCTGCACGGACTTGAAGAGCGCGGATTGCAGGTCCACGTCGTCGCGAAACTTGTCGCGAGCGAGCGTGGCGAGATCGTCAATGCGGTTCTCGGGCAGGAAGCGCGCGGCGTGTTTCAGATACTTGGTCGCCGTGCTGCGCGACTCTGAGTATTTCTGCAAATGGGCGACGAGGAAGGAGGCGGCGGCGGAGTTGGTGATGGCAGGCGCAATGTCGGCGAGCGCGCGGTGGTTCGGCTCGCTCAGTTTTTCTGCCAGAACTATTTGGAACACGCGCTCGTCCTGAAGCTGATCACGCAGCGCGCCGCGCACGGCGTAGCTCAGATGATTGTCAGCAGCGGGCACGCGCCGAAGCAGCGCCAGCAAATGCACGGCGGGGCCGCTGCTCAAGTCGCCCTGAAGCCCGAGAGCCTCGGCGGCGCAGCGTTGCACCAACGCATCAGAATCTTTCGCCCCGTCTATCGCACCGTTGGCGGCGGTCAAAAATAACTGGCCGTTGTATTCTTCGGTCCCTTCTAAATTTTTCGGCAGCCGGTCACTGGCAAACATTTCCGCGATGACGCGCTGGGCCTGCACGCGAAGCAGTTTGTCTGGGGAATGAATCGCGGCGGTCAGTTCCTTGGGCTGCATGGATTCAAAACGGTGAAGCAACCAAAGTGCATGCACCTGCTGAAACGGATTGGCTGGCTGTGCTACTGACTTGTGTAGGGAAGCGGCGGCAGATTTTCCAAAACGATCTTGGATGGCATTCATCGCCAGCACCCGGCGCGTGCGGTTGGACGAAGCAAGTTCAGTCACGAGTCCGTCAAGCGTGTTTGGCAACGAGAGGGAAATCGCCAGCGGGACGCTGGCGGCACGTTGGGCGGGCGGCACAATGCGCCAGATTCTTCCGCGCTCGCGGTCGCGGCCCGGATGCACGAGCGGCACTTCGTAGTGGCCGATGATGCGGTTGTAGAAATCCGCGACCCAGAGCGCGCCATCGGGACCGAGTTGCAAATCCACCGGACGAAACCACGGGTCGGTCACGCTCACGAGGTCGGGCATTTCATGGCCCACGCTGGTGCTGCCGCGCCATTCGACGCGGTCGCGATTGATGCGGCTGGGCATGACGTTGCCGATGATGAGATTGTCGCGGAATTCCTCCGGCCAGGACGGATCATCAAGCACGGTGATGCCGCAGATCGCGGTGCTGCCGTGCGTGTGTTGAATCGTGGTGGGCGCGAAACCGAGTCCGTCATCGGGTGCGCCGAAGCTGGGATAAGAGCCGCCGCGCAGCAGTTGGTAGATAGGCGAGCTGTGGCAGTCGGCGGAGTAGAGATTGCCCATCGCGTCGAAGGTGAGGCCGAAAGGATTCACCTGCCCGTGCGTCCAGTGCTCGATGCGCGAGCCGTCCATGCGGAAGCGGTAGGTGTTGCCGCTCGGGAAGAACACTTCGTGGCCATCCTTGCCGGCCACGCGCGATCGGTTGTTGAAGCCGTGTGTGGCGTAAATCCATCCGTCGTTGCCCCGACGGAAGCTGGCCTGGTTGCCGTGCGTGTCACGCGTGTGATCGAACGGGCCGAGGATGATTTCCTTTTTGTCCGCCACGCCGTCGTTGTCCAAATCTTCAAAGAGCCAGATGTTCGGAATGCTCCAGCCTACGCACTTCCAAGTCAGCTTGCCGCTACCATCGCTCGACAGACTTTGAAACGGGTAGAGGCCGATGGGGATGTTCAGGTTCGTGGCGAAGGTCGTGACTTTTTGCGCCCGGCCATTCGCGTCGAAGTCGGAAAGGATGCGGATGGTGTCGCGCGGGCTGGCGTTCGTGGGCCACGGATATTCGCGCGACTCGGTGAACCACAGCCGCCCCGCGCCATCGAACTGCATGTTCATCGGCTTGCGCAGCTGCGGCTCGGCGGCGACGAGTTGCACGGTGAAGCCGGGCGGGAGCTTGAAGGTTTTTTGCTGCTCCTCGGCCGTGAGCGGCTCGGTGGTACGGACGCCTTCGGCGAACGGATCGGCGGCGGCGAAAAGGTTGACGGCGGCGAGCGCGGGCAAAAAGTGCGTGGCGAATTTCATTCAGCTTTCTCTGGTTTCTGGAATTGTTCGCAGCAATGGACGCGCAAGGGAACATGGAACATTCAAAGGAGCGCGGACAGCCATGTCCGCGCGAACATGAACAAGAAACACGCGGACTCGGCGGTCCGCGCTCCGACGCGCCCATCGACATGCACGTCCACATCGTCGGCAACGGGCTGCGCGGCAGCGGTTGCTGGCTGAAAGTCGGGGCGCTGCATCGTCCGCTCGCGGGCTTCATGCTGCGGCACATCGGCGTGGGCGTGAGCACGGGCGTGGCGGAGTTTGACGAGGCGTATGTGAAACACCTCGCGAAGCTGGTGCGCGAGTCCTCGCTCGCGGCGGCGGTGATTCTCGCCCAGGACGAAGTCTATGACGCGAGCGGGCGCAAATTGGACTTCGGCTCGTTCCACGTTCCCAACGATTACATTTTCAAGCTCGCGCGCGAACACCCGGAGTTCCTGCCCGCCGCCTCGATTCACCCTGCGCGCGCCGATGCGCTGGAGGAACTGGAACGCTGCCTCGCCGCCGGTGCCGTCATGCTCAAGCTGTTGCCGAACTGCCACAACGTGGATTGCTCGGACGTGCGCTACAAAAAATTCTGGGAACGCATGGCGGAGGCAAAACTCCCGCTGCTCGCGCACACCGGCGGCGAGCACACGGTGCCGGTCTTCGACAAGAAACTCGCCGACCCGCGCGTGCTGCGCCTGCCGCTGGAATGCGGCGTCACCGTCATCGCGGCGCACTGCGCGACGAAAAGCGGACTGACCGATCCAGATTATTTTCACATCCTCGGCGAGATGTTTGCGCAGCATCCGAACCTCTACGCCGACACCAGCGCGTTCAACACGCCGATGCGCGGACGAAACGTCCGCGCCTGCCTGCGCGAGCCGTTCGCCTCGCGGCTCGTTCACGGCAGCGATTATCCCGTGCCCATCTTCGGCCACTGGGCCTGGTTCCAACGCTTCGTGGACTGGAAGAACTTCCGCCGCTGTGAAGCCTTGGGGAACGTGCTGGAGAAGGACTATCAGTTGAAAATGGCGATGGGTTTTCCGCCGGAACATTTCACCCGCATCCATTCGCTGCTGCTAAAGGCCTAGTTTTTGCGTTCGGGCGGTGCTCGATAAAAATGTACAAAAAACCGGGCCCGTCAGTCAGTGGGTGACCGTCCGGGCCCGGGGAATTTCGAATCAATACTTAGTAGGACTACGTGGAATTCCGGTCTGACCTGTATTGGGGCCTGACCGAAAGCTTTTGGGCGACTCATCAAAGAACAATTTTTTCTTCGCCCGGAAATCTTGCTGCCGTAATCCGCCCTCAAAAGAACATTTTCGCTCGGCACTGTCAACACCGTCTTTGGAAAATTCTTAAGGCGTCCACCTGTGCTCAATCCTTCGACATGTTATCCACGAACGCCGCCTGCTGGACACGCTCTTTGGCTTGATCGCGGGCGTAAAGCACGGTGCTTTCTCCCGCCGACCCGGTGATGGGCGCGGCAGCGGGCTGTCCCAGCAACGGCTTCATCATTTCGGCCTTCTCCTTGCGGCGCATAAAACCAAACGCCTTCTCCAGGGTTGTCTGGATCGCTCCACGATTGAGCAGGCGGAAGCGGCGGATGGATTTGGCGTCCGGGACATCGCCCCGCACCGACGCGCGCAGCACCGGGTCTTTCATCATCTTGCGCTCAATCTCCTCGGACTCATAGACGCCCTTCGCGTAGCAGTAGCTGACGGCTCCAAGCATCTGCTGGCCAGACATCGCGCCGCCGTCCTTGGGGACCAACGGCGCGCCGGTTTTCTCGACGGTTTCCGCCGCGGCCATCTTGACCATCACGGTCGCGCCTGGCTCGGCCGGAGACGCGGGCTTTCCTGCCGCGCCGGGCGCGAACTGGTTGAGGTGAAGGACCGTGCTGTCCGCAGGATTGATTGGTTGGTCACTCATAAGTCGGTTTCCCTTTTCAACCACATCAAATCACAACAGCGAACCGGCGCGAGTCCAATTTTCCTGAAATTATGGATGCGAAAAAAGCGAACGGTTGCCCGTTCGCCTTTCGCGTCCCGTAGCCGCGCTTGTGAAAGCGCGGCAGATTTCTCAGTAGCGGTAATGCTCCGGCTTGTTAGGGCCGTCCGCCGACACGCCGAGATACTCCGCCTGCTTCTTGGAAAGTTTCGTCAGCACCACGCCGATCTTCTCGAGGTGCAGCCGGGCCAGTTCCTCGTCGAGCTTCTTGGGCAGACGATAGACGCCGACTTTGTAAGTGCCCTTGTTCCGCCACAGGTCGAGTTGCGCGAGCACCTGGTTGGAGAACGAGTTCGACATCACGAAGCTCGGATGGCCCGTGGCGCAGCCAAGGTTCCGAGACGACCTTCTGCCAGCACGAAGATGGCATTGCCGTTGGCGAAAGTGTATTTGTCGAACTGCGGTTTGATGTTCAGCCGCTTCACGCCCTTGGCGGTGTTCAAACGGTCCATTTGGATCTCGTTGTCGAGGGCCGACTTCACACGATCCCGTCGTGGTAATGTTTAGTGCATTTTCGCCCGCGGCAGCGGGAGAGGGTGGCGAAGCCGGGGTGAGGGTTTGAGCAGAAAACCAATTTTATCCGCGACGACGAGCGTGCTCTCGTCAAAGGTCAAACTTCAGGCGACTGCGAAGTGAGCCGATGCTTTACACAAAGAAAAAACGCCAAGTGAGTCACAAGTGGGTTAATTGTTTGTGTCATATCCAAAAATAGTCTTATGAATCCTACAAAGTTCGTGCTTCGCCCCTTTGGGCTTTTCGGGGCTGTCGCCTTGCTGCTCACCGCAGCTCAATCATTCGCGCTCACCACGAATGTCGTTCTCGTCAACATCACCAATTTTTGGCGTTTCAACCAGACCGGGACGAATCTCAACACCGCTTGGCGCGGAGTGAATTACGACGATTCCGCCTGGAGCAAAGGAATCGGTTTGTTCTACGTGGGCACCGGTCCCCTTCCGAAGAACACGCTGCTGACCCTCGGACCGAACACTTACTACTTCCGCACCGAGTGTGTCCTGAACGCGAACCCATCCGTCTGCAGCTTTCAGAGCACGAACGTCATCGACGATGGCGTGGTGGTTTACGTCAACAGCAACGAGGTATTGCGCGTGGGCATGCCAGTCGGAACCATCACTTCCTCCACCTTTGCGAGTCGAAACGTCGGCACGGCCGTTTACGAAGGTCCGTCGAATATCACCGCGGCACCGTTTATTTTGGGCCGCAATGTCGTCGGGGCAGAATTGCATCAGACGAACGGGACTACGGATGCCGTGTTCGGTTGGTCGCTCACCGCCACCATTACCTACACCAACTCACTTCAGATGGCGCTGCGCATCAATGAAGTTTTGGCGAACAACCACACCCTCACCAACGGGAACGGCTTCACGCCCGACCTGCTCGAAATCTACAACCCATCCAACACGGCGGTGAGCCTGGCGGACATGAGTGTATCTACCGACCCGGCCAACCCGCGCGCGTTTGTTTTTCCTGCGGGGACGATTATTCCCGCCAAAGGCTTTTACGTTCTCGCTTTCGACAACAATTTTCCGGCATCCGCGACTAATACCGGGTTCACGCTCAAAGCCGGCAGCGACGCTGCCTTTCTGTATGAGCGACCGGCAAACGGAGGTTTGCTCGTTGATTCTGTGAACTTTGGAATTCAGGCGGTGGACTACTCAATCGGGCGGGTGCCGGATGGAACCGGAGCATGGACGCTCACGAAGCCCACGCTGCGCGCCACAAATGTTGTCGCGGCGACCGATTCGGCGACATCGCTGAAAATCAACGAGTGGCTGACGCACTCTTCGGGCAACAATGACTGGTTCGAACTTTACAACCCAGCCACAAATCCGGTCGTGCTGTCGGGTCTTCATTTGATCAAAAATCCCGCCGGTACGCCGACGGATTATTTGATTCCCAACCTTTGCTACATCGGTGCCGGCTCCGGCGGGTACGTCCGTTTTTGGGCAGACAAGAATACCACGAAAGGCGCGGACCATGTGTCATTCGGACTATCGTCAGCCGGTGGCACATTCGCGCTGACCCAGCCCGATGGGGTAACGATCATCGACGAGATCGCTTATGGCGCGCAGACAAATCTCGACGCATCGGTCGGGCGTTTCCCGGATGGCAGCGCGACGATTGTTGATTTTCTGATGACGCCATCGCCAGCGTCCGCAAATTATCTGCCGATCCCAAATGTTTTAATCAACGAACTGCTCAGCCACACCGACCCGCCGCTCGAGGATGCCATTGAATTGTCCAATCCGACCGCCTCACCGGTGGACATCAGCGGTTGGTTTCTTAGTGATTCGCTTGATAACTTGAAGAAATACAAATTCCCGGCGAACTCTGTCGTGCCGGCGAATGGCTTCAAAGTCATTTACGAAAACGCCTTCAACAGCACCAACAACGGCACCGTTCCATTCACGTTCAATTCCGCGCACGGTGGCGAAGCGCACGTCTCTGAGGCGCTCCCGAATGGCGCGCTCACCGGCTACCGTGCGTCCGTAGCGTTTGGTGCGGCAGCGAACGGAGTTTCCTTTGGTCGCCAGAACCGCACCGGCGGTTCTGACTTCACCGCCATGGCGGCGCGAACGTTTGGTATGGATCAGCCAGTCAGCGTTACGCAATTCCGCACCGGCACGGGCCTTCTAAACTCAGGCCCGATCGTCGGGCCGCTGGTCATCAACGAAATCATGTACCATCCGTTCGACCCGACTGGCACCAACGAGAACCTGCTCGACGAATTCGTCGAGTTGCACAACGTGACGTGCGCGGCCGTGGCGCTCTTCGATCCGGCTTATCCCACGAACACGTGGAAGCTGGGTTCGGCGCTTGATTACGCCTTTCCCACGAACACCTACATCGCGGCCGGCGATTACATTGTTATCGTCCCGTTCGATCCAATCGCGAATCTGGCACAACTCGCCGCGTTTCGGACCCGGTACTCTGTAGGTACGAATGTTTCTGTCTTTGGTCCGTGGAGCGGGAAGTTCAGTAACTTCGGCGAAACAGTGGAACTCTCGCGGCCGGATGCAGTGCAGCAACCCCCGCATCCCGACGCCGGTTTCGTGCCTTACATCCTCGTCGATGCGGTCTCGTACTCTTACTTGCCGCCGTGGCCGACCAACGCGAATGGCGGCGGGACTTCGCTGCAACGCATCGCGGCGCGCTCTTACGGAAATGAGGTGATAAACTGGACTGCGGCCGCACCGACCGCGGGACGCAACAATGATCTCATTCCCACGCCGCCACTCAACTTCGGCATCGCGGTGCGCGGCGTGAACGGCAGCTTCGTGGTCCCCGTGTTTGGTCCTTGCAATAGCAACTACGTTATCGAAGCCGCTACGACGTTGCCAAATTGGGCACCCATTCTGACGAACCGCGCGAGCGGCGGCATCCTCACATTTACGGATACGAATGCCTCCTTGCCCAAACGCTTCTACCGCGCCCGACTCGGCCCGTAGGCATCCGCATGTTTCGAGTAGAGCTGTACGAGCGTCGCTGAAAAAGTGAGGCGGTTACAAAACACCGCAGATTTTCAGTAGCGGTAATGCTCCGGCTTGTAGGGGCCATCTGCCGATACGCCGAGATACTCGGCCTGCTTCTTCGAGAGCTTGGTCAGCACCACACCGATCTTTTCGAGGTGGAGGCGGGCCACTTCTTCGTCGAGCTTCTTGGGCAGACGATAGACGCCGACTTTGTAAGTCCCCTTGTTCCGCCAGAGGTCGAGTTGCGCGAGCACCTGATTGGAGAACGAGTTCGACATCACGAAGCTCGGATGGCCCGTCGCGCAGCCGAGGTTGACGAGGCGGCCTTCCGCGAGCACGAAGATGGCCTTGCCGTTGGCGAAGGTGTACTTGTCATACTGCGGTTTGATGTTCAGCCGCTTCACGCCCTTGGCGGTGTTGAGGCGGTCCATTTGGATCTCGTTGTCGAAGTGGCCGATGTTACACACGATGGCCTGGTCCTTCATCTTCTGCATGTGCTCGAAGGTGATGATGTCGCAGTTGCCGGTGGTGGTGACGTACAAGTCCGCCGTACCCAGCGTGCTTTCCAGCGTGTTGACTTCGAAGCCTTCCATCGCGGCCTGGAGCGCGTTGATGGGATCAATCTCGGTGACGATGACGCGCGCGCCGAAACCGCGCAGTGAAAAGGCCGAGCCTTTGCCCACGTCGCCGTAGCCGCAGACGCAGGCAACTTTGCCGGCAATCATCACGTCCGTGGCGCGCTTGATGCCGTCCGCCAGCGATTCGCGGCAGCCGTAGAGGTTGTCGAACTTCGACTTCGTGACCGAGTCGTTCACGTTGATGCACGGCACGAGCAGCTTGCCCTGTTCGAGCATCTGGTAGAGGCGATGCACGCCGGTGGTCGTCTCTTCCGAGACGCCGCGCCATTCCTTCACCACGTTGTGCCAGAAGCCGGGGCGTTCCTTGGCCACACGCTTGAGCAGGTTCTTGATGACCTGTTCCTCGTGCGAACCGCTCGGGCTGTTGACCCAGTTGTCGCCGTTCTCTTGTTGGAAACCTTTGTGGATGAGCAGCGTCACGTCGCCGCCGTCGTCAACGACGAGCTCCGGGCCTTTGCCGCCGGGGAACGTCACCGCGTCGAGCGTGCAGTCCCAATACTCTTCGAGCGTCTCGCCCTTCCACGCGAACACCGGGATGCCTGCCTTCGCAATGGCCGCAGCCGCCTGGTCTTGGGTGGAGAAGATGTTGCAGCTCGCCCACCGCACGTTCGCGCCGAGGTCCACGAGCGTCTCGATGAGAATCGCCGTCTCGGTGGTCATGTGCAGCGAGCCGGTGACACGCACGCCCTTGAGCGGCTTGCTCGGGGCGTACTTCTTGCGGATGGACATCAGGCCCGGCATTTCCTGTTCGGAAACGTCGATGGTCTTGCGGCCCCAATCAGCGAGGCTCAGGTCTTTGACTTTAAAGTCTTGTTTCGGAGCGCCGTTGCCATTCTTGGCAAGCTTCGCGCGGGACGGGGGCAGTTTCACAGTAGCCATAATTCAGTTCAGTTTCAGTTGAGTTTCAGTGTCGAGACTCAGCGGATCGCCTTCTTCAGCGCGGCCGCCTTGTCAGTCTTTTCCCAGGTCAAATCTTTGTCCTCCTTGCCGAAGTGACCGTAGTTGGTCGTCTTCGAATAAATCGGACGCAGCAAGTTAAGCTGCTTCACGATGTCCGCCGGCTTGAAGCTGAACACCTGCTCGACCGCCTTCGTGATGGCCGCATCCGAGATGCCGCCCTGCGCGGTGCCGAAGGTGTTCACATACACGCTCACCGGTTCGGGATAGCCAATCGCGTAGGCGAACTGAATCTCCGCGCGCTTCGCGAGTCCCGCCGCCACGATGTTCTTCGCCACGTAACGACCCATGTAGGCCGCGCTGCGATCCACCTTGCTCGGATCCTTGCCCGAGAACGCGCCGCCGCCATGACGCCCGTAGCCACCGTAGGTGTCCACGATGATCTTGCGCCCCGTCAGCCCCGTGTCGCCCTGCGGCCCGCCGACCACGAAACGCCCCGTGGGATTGATGAGATACAGCGTGTCCGCCGTGAGCAAATTCTTCGGCAGCACCTTCTTCACAATCTCTTCGATGCAAAATTCCTCGATCTGCTTGTGCTCCACGTCCGCGGTGTGCTGAGTCGAAATCACGACGTTGGAAATGGAAACCGGCTCGTCATTTTCATAAACGACCGACACCTGCGACTTCGCATCCGGCCGCAGCCAATGAACTTTTCCGCTCTTGCGAATCTGCGTCAGCTTCCGGCCGAGGCGATGCGCGAACATGATCGGCGCCGGCATCAACTCATCCGTCTCGTCGCTCGCGTAGCCGAACATCAGGCCCTGGTCGCCCGCGCCTTGCTCCGCCTTCTTCTTGCCCTTCGCCGCCTTCGCATCCACGCCCTGCGAAATGTCCGGCGACTGCTGCGTGAGAATCACGTTCACGAACACCTTGTCCGCGTGAAACACGTCGTCATCGTTCGTGTAGCCGATCTCGCGAATCGCCGCGCGCGTGATGGCCGGCACGTCGAGCTTCGCCTTGGTGGTGATTTCACCGCCCACGATGGCGATGTTCGACTTCACGTACGTCTCGCAAGCCACCCGGCTGTTCTTGTCCTGCGTCAGGCAGGCGTCCAGCACGGCGTCCGAAATGGTGTCTGCGACCTTGTCCGGATGGCCTTCGCCCACGGACTCCGATGAAAAGATGAATCGATTGCTCATGATTTAATTTGCCGACAATTCCGACGCCGAAACTTAAATATCGACGTATCTGGATACGAAGATACGAACAAAATAGAGAGAGTCAACGGGGAAATTGTTGGAGGGTGCATGTCGAGGGTAGATGCCTCTGCGCACCTCGTGGCGACCGTCGGTACTAGATAGCCAATCTCCGGGGCGAAAAACCGTGAACCGATACCGCCGAACCCTGAGCGCGCACGCGCAATTTGACGGCCCGACCGCATTTTGTGACGCTCGCGTCGCTTTTATGGAAATCAAGAAAGCGGTCATCACCGCCGCCGGACAGAACCAGCGCACACTGCCACTCCAGTCGCTCGTGGACCGCGACGGCCACAGCAAGACCGCGCTGCGCATCATCATTGAGGAAGTGCTGGAGGCCGGCATTGATGAAATCGCCGTGGTCATTCAGCCGGGCGATCAACAGGCTTATCAAATGGCGGCGGGCGCACACGCGTCGCGGCTGCAATTCGTGGAGCAGACCCAGCCGCGCGGCTATGGGCACGCGGTGCATTGCGCGAAATCTTTCATCGGGCGCAGTCCGTTTCTCCTGCTCGTCGGCGATCATCTTTACGTCAGTCGCGTCGCGAAACGTTGCGCGTCGCAGCTCGTGGAAACCGCGCGCGAGCAGAAGTGCGCCGTCTCCGCCGTGCAGGCCACGCACGAAAGCAAGCTCCCCTACTACGGTGCGATTGGCGGACGGCTCGCGCCCGGATCGCAGACGCTTTACGAAATCAGCGATATGCTGGAGAAACCCACGCCCACCGAGGCCGAGCAGCGCATCATCGTGCCCGGCTTGCGCGCGGGTCATTACCTCTGCTTCTTCGGAATGCACGTCCTCACGCCGGCGGTCATGGATTTGCTCGAAGCGCAGTTCGCGAAAAAAAGCGGCAACGTCCATCTCACGCCCGCGCTCGCGGAACTGGCCGCGCACGAACGCTATCTCGCCTACGAAGTCGCGGGCCGCCGCTACGACATCGGTCATCGCTACGGATTGCTCACCGCGCAACTCGCGCTCGCCCTCGACGGCCCGCATCGCGATGAAGTGCTGACCGGTCTCGTGGAACTGCTCGCCGTGAAGGGAATGAAATGAGCAGTCGGCTCATCGAAATCATCACCGCTCAAGATGCGTCCGTACGCGATCAATCGCTCGACGCCGTGTGCCGTGATTTGTCGCTCGACGCTTTGCTCACGGAGTGCAACGCGCTGGATGCCTTCCGTCGTGAGAGCGGCAATCTCTACCAGCGCGTGCGCGCGCTGTTTTTTCTCTACGCCATTCACCGCTTCCACATTCCGTACGTCGCTGAGTTGAACCGGCGCGGGCTGATTCCTTTCCACGGCTACGAGCACTTGCTGCAACGCCGTTTCGAGGAGGCCATTGATGAGTTCCTTGCGCTGCAAAAACGCGACGGCCCGAGCGACGCGATCTCCAGCGCGCTGGCAGCGGCGTACCACCGGCTCGCCTTCCAAACGCTCGCGGATCAAGTCCGCCGCAGCGTCCGCACCGTGCGTGGTAATCAGTGGATGTTCCGCATGGGGCATCCGAGCGATCAGCCGCTACGGATTCGTCCCGAGCTACTTCAGCGAGCGACGGACGGCGCGTATCCGATTCTCCGCGAACGCACGCCGGTGCGCATGGACCTCACGCACAGCGCATGGAGCGACATCTTTTTCCTCGGCATGGATTTCCCCGAGGGCGCGCGCGTGCTGAACGTGTCCGTGGATCTCGGCGTGCATGGCCGCGACGCCGCACCGCGCCCGCCTGTCGAAGCGTATCTGCGCGTGATCGAGGAACCGGTCTTGCGGCTGACGAGTGTTGATCTCGGCGCGACGGCGGACATCACGGAACTCTCCGAGGTCTTCGACTTCGCGAAAGATTATCTCGGCCTGCTCAAAGCCGCCGTCATCGCGTCGGGCCTCGTGCCGCCGGGCATTGAAGGTTCGGGGCAGAGTCTCGGCGCGTTGCTGGAACGCATCGTCGGGCCGGGGCGCGGTCTGGAAATTGTCAGTCACGTCAACAGCATCCCCAAAGGCTCGCGCCTCGCGGTCTCGACCAATTTGCTCGCGTGTTTGATCGCGGCGTGCATGAGGGCGACGGGACAAACGAGCGGTGCTGGCTCCGCCAGCATTAGTGGGGCAGCCGTCCCGGCTGCCATTAGTCCAACGGGCGTCCCGCCTGTTGATGAAAAGGGAGAAAAATGTCCACCAGCCGGGACGGCCAGTGGACTGGCGGCAGCCGGGACGGCTGCCCCACTAACCGGCTCGCAGATTCCGGGACTCACCGGACAACTGGCCGAGTCGGAACGCCGGCTGGTCCTCGCACGCGCCATTCTCGGCGAATGGATCGGTGGCTCGGGCGGCGGCTGGCAGGACAGCGGCGGCGTGTGGCCGGGCATCAAACTGATCGAAGGCGTGCTCGCGGGCGCAGGCGATCCGGAGTCCGGCGTGAGCCGCGGACGACTGATGCCGCAGCACAAAGTTTTTTCCTCCGAAGAAATTTCCGACGCCGCGCGGCAAAAACTTCAGGACTCGCTCGTCCTCGTCCACGGCGGCATGGCGCAGAACGTCGGGCCGATTCTGGAAATGGTGACGGAGAAATATCTTCTGCGTACCGAAGCCGAGTGGCAGGGCCGCCAGCAGGCGCTCGGACTGCTCGATGAAATTCTCGGCGCATTGAAACGTGGCGATGTTCCCGCCATCGGGGCCGCCACCACACGCAACTTCACCCAGCCGATTCAAACGATTATTCCGTGGGCCAGCACCTACTACACGGAGTTGTTGATCGCGCGCGCGCGCGAAGCGTTTGGAAAAGATTTTCTCGGTTTCTGGATGCTCGGCGGCATGAGCGGCGGCGGCATGGGCTTCATGTTCACGCCCGCGCGCAAAGCCGAGGCCCAGGCGCGAATGCAGGAAATCATGTCGGCGACCAAGCGCGAACTGTCCTCTGCCCTGCCCTTCGCGATGGAGCCGGTGGTTTACGATTTCGCCATCAACGAAAACGGTACCTTCGCCGACTGGCTCACGGGCGACGCCGCGCTGCTGCCCGCCGGTTACTACTCCCTGATTGTTCCGCGCCTGTTGCGTCAGGAACTCCGCACACTCTCGCCGTTGCGCCGCGCGGAACTCGATCAATTCGCCGCCGCCTGCCGCACACGCGCCGAATTGCGCGGCATGATGCAGTCGCTGTTCGATCAAATGCTCCCGCGCGGCAAAAGCGGCGATGACGCCCAGCAAACGCTCGGCACACTACTCGATGAATTCGGCTTCGACCGCGCGCAGCACGAACAGATTCGCCAGGACCTGCGCGAGTCCCGGATCGGCCTCGCGCAAAACCGCCTACCGTCCAGCTCCGTGATCGAAGACGTGCGCGCGGAGGATGTCATAGACACGACAGGATGGAATAGCGTGAGCGCGCAGACAGGGGCGGCGCCAGCCGCCCCGTTAGTGGGACAGGCGCCCCCGCCTGTCGTTAGTCCTGCAAGCGCCCCCGCTTGCAGTCCCGTCCCGCCATTCAACCCGTTCGATCCCAAGCGCCCCGCGACCATCACCCACCGCCTGCTCCCGCATTGGCGGCAGGAGGGCTGCACCTATTTCGTCACGTTCCGCATCGGAGATTCCGTGCCGGATTCTTTCCGCGACCGTTGGTGGAAGGAACGCACCGCGCGCCTGCGTGAACTGGAGGGAAAAGATTCCGAGACCTCCCGCGAGGAGGCCATCGCGTTGTTCAGCGCACGCTTCGAGGATGAACTGGATCGCGGCCACGGAGCCTGCGTGCTGCGCGACGCGCCCGTGGCCGACGAAGTGGAACGCTGTCTGAAACATTTCGACGGCCAGCGTTACGCGCTCGGCAGCTACGTCATCATGCCGAACCACGTTCACGCGCTGGTGCGTCCGTTGATGGATCATTCTCTTTCTGAAACGGTGCAGGCTTGGAAATCGGTCAGCGCCCACAACATCAAGCGCGCCCAAGGAAAGGCCACCCTGGCGTGGCAGGATGAATCATTCGATCACATAGTGCGCGACGGAGGGCAGTTGGAAAAATTTGCCAGATACATTCAGGAGAATCCGGGCATGGCGCGGTTGAGTTCGGGATTTCGATTGGGGATGGGGACGGCGGGACTGCAAGCGGGGGCGCTTGCAGGACTAGCGACAGGCGGGGGCGCCTGTCCCACTACCACTAGCGTGGGCGCTGAAGCGTCCACGGCTTCCGCAGAGGCGCGGCTCTCAAAAATTGGTCTTGCCGCCCTGCGCGCCGGTGAAGTCGCCGTCGTCACACTCGCGGCAGGCGCGGGCAGCCGCTGGACGCAAGGTGCGGGCGTGGTGAAGGCGTTGCATCCCTTCTGCAAGCTCGGCGGGAAGCATCGCACGTTCATCGAGACGCATCTCGCGAAGAGTCGGCGCGTGGGGCGCGAGTGCGGCACGCCGTTGCCGCACATTTTCTCAACGAGTTATCTCACGCATCAGCCGACGGCGGATTTTCTCGGGCGGCAAAACAATTACGGCTACGACGGTCCCCTGCTCCTCTCGCCCGGCAAATCCATCGGGCTACGGCTCGTGCCGATGACGCGCGATTTGCGTTTTGCGTGGGAGGAAATGCCGCAGCAGAGGCTCGATCAACAGCAGCAGAAAGTCCGCGAAAGTTTGCGCGCCGCGCTGCTCAACTGGGCGCGCACGACCGGCGAAGCCAGCGACTACACGGACAATCTTCCGCTCCAGTGCCTGCATCCCGTCGGCCACTGGTATGAAATCTCGAATCTCTTTCGCAACGGCACGTTGCACCGTCTGCTCGCGGAGCGGCCGCAGTTGCAATACCTGTTGCTGCACAACATCGACACCGTGGGCACCGACGTGGACCCCGCGCTGCTCGGCCTGCACATCGAAGACGGGGCCACGCTCAGCTTCGAAGTCATCACGCGGCGGCTCGAAGATCGCGGTGGCGGACTGGCGCGTGTGAACGGCCGCCCGCGCATCCTCGAAGGTCTGGCCCTGCCGCGCGAGGAGGACGAATTTGCGCTCTCCTACTACAACTCGATGACGACGTGGATTCACCTCGATCAACTGCTCGCGGCGTTCGGGCTGACGCGCGGTGATCTGGAGAACCAGGAGAAAGTGGCCGCGGCCATCCGCGATCTCGCGGCGAAGATGCCGACTTACATCACGCTCAAAGAAGTGAAGAAGCGCTGGGGTCACGGCCAGGAGGACGTCTTCCCCGTGGCGCAGTGGGAAAAACTGTGGAGCGATCTGACGCGCCTGCCGGAAATCAACTGCCGCTACTTCGTCGTGCCCCGCGTGCGCGGACAGCAGCTCAAGGATCAGGCGCAGCTCGACGGCTGGCTGCGCGACGGCTCGGCGGCGCATGTCGAGTCGTTGTGCGCGTGGGAATAACGGAACGCGCACGAGGTCTCGCTCCGGCAGGCTGATGGTGGCGCGGTCCTGCCCTCGGCGAGAATGCAGCCGCTACTTTTTCTGCGCTTCTTTCGCCCACGCGTCCTTGAGAGTGATGGTTCGGTTGAAGACCAGCGCGCTGCGGGAAACCGTGGCGCTCCAATCCACACAGAAATATCCCAACCGCTCGAACTGATAGCGAAACTCCACGTTGGCCTCCTGCAACGACGGCTCCAGTTTCGCCGTCACCACTTCCAGCGAATGCGGGTTCAGGTGCTTCTTGAAATCCCCGTCCGCATCCGGCTCCGCCACGGTGAACAGCCGTTCGTAGAGCCGCACCTCAGCGTCCACCGCGTGCGCGGCGCTCACCCAGTGAATTGTGCCTTTGACCTTGCGTGCGGAAGTCGCCCCGCCCGTCTTGCTGTCGAGGTCGGCGGTGCAGCGCAGTTCGGTGATCTTCCCGTCGGCATCCTTGATCACTTCCTCGCACTTGATGATGTAACCGTACTTCAGCCGCACCTCGCCGCCCGGCTTGAGGCGAAAGAATTTCGGCGGTGCGACTTCCATGAAATCATCCTGCTCGATGAACAGTTCGCGGCTGAACGGAATCTTCCGCTTGCCCGCGTTCTCGTCCTCGGGATTGTTCACGGCGTCCAGATCTTCGGTCTGGCCTTCGGGGTAATTTGTGATGACCACCTTGATGGGCCGCAACACCGCGAGTCGTCGCAACGCGCGCTTGTTCAAGTCTTCGCGAATGGCGTGTTCCAACACCGCGATGTCCGTGACGCTCACGTATTTTGTCACGCCGATGTGATAGGCGAACGCGCGCAACGCTTCCGCCGTCACGCCGCGACGACGCAGGCCCGAGATCGTGGGCAGACGCGGATCGTCCCAGCCCGTGACCACGCCGTCGTTCACCAGCGAGATGAGCTTGCGCTTGGAAACGATCATGTAAGTCGGGATCAACTTCGCGAACTCGTACTGATGCGGCAACGCGCGGGGCAAATCGAGGCTCGCCAGAATCCAATCGTAAAGCGGGCGATGCACTTCAAACTCCAGCGTGCAGATCGAGTGCGTCACGCCTTCGATGTAATCGCTCAGGCAGTGCGCGAAATCGTAGAGCGGATAGATGCACCACTTGTCGCCGGTCTGATGATGCGACGCGTGGCGGATGCGATAAATGAGCGGGTCACGCAGCCAGATGTTGGGCGACGCCATGTCAATTTTCGCGCGCAACGAACGCGTGCCATCGGGGAACTCGCCCGCCTTCATGCGCGCGAACAGGTCGAGACTTTCCTCCACCGGACGCGTGCGGAACGGCGAGTCCGTGCCCGGCTGATCCGGCGTGCCGCGATACTTGTCCGTGTCCTCCGCCGACAAGTCGCACACGTACGCCCGGCCCTTGCGGATCAGTTGCACGGCGAATTCGTAAATCTGATCGAAGTAATCGCTGGCGTAGAAAGGTTCCGAGCGTGCCGCCGGCGTCCCGCTGGTGTTGGTCGTCGCCTCACTCACCGCAGGGGGCACGAAAAATTCACTCTTTCCCTCCACCCTTTGCGCCTCGACTGGCTTCGCTTTCTCCTTCAACCCCAGCTTGTCATCCGCCCACCCGCTGATCAGCCACGTCACGTCATGCTGGATCGACTCCACGTATTCGACGTCTTCCTTCGTCGGGTTCGTGTCGTCCATGCGCAGGTTGCACACGCCGCCGAACTCGCGGGCGATGCCGAAGTTCAAACAGATGGATTTGGCGTGACCGATGTGCAGGTAGCCGTTCGGCTCGGGCGGAAAGCGCGTCACGATTTTCGCGTGTTTCCCCGACTGCAAATCCGCCGCCACGACGTCGCGGATGAAGTCAGAAGGGGTGGGCGCAGGCTCAGGCGCGGGCGTCGCGGCGGAATCGTTTGGTGATGTCGTCATGAATTAAAAGCGGCGCGCACCGTAGCAAAGGCGAGGGGCGAGTCAAAGTCTCGCGAAGCTCACGGAGCGCGTGTTTTCCAACCCGCAGCAACGTGAAGCCGAGATGGGTGCGAGCAAGTTCTTGCGCTCTCGTCCGGAGCGCGTTGCTGCGGAGTGGAAAGTCCGCGCTGCGTGAACAGGCATTCCCCTCTCGCCACACCGCCGCCATCCTGCGAACATCTTCCCCGTCACCAACGTCAGCACTGAGTCACATGAACAAGCAGCAATTCATTTTCGAGGAAGCCCTGCGCGCCACCACGCGCCGCCATTTTTTCCGCCAGTGCGGTGTCGGCCTCGGCGGACTCGCGCTCACGTCATTGCTGAATGACCAATTGCTCGCCGCCCAATCCCCAATCCCCAATCCTCAATCCTCAATCCTCAATTCCTTCGCCCCGCGCCCGCCGCATTTCGCCGCCAAAGCCAAGCGCGTCATCTACATCCACATGGCCGGCTCGCCGTCGCAGCTCGACCTGTTCGACTACAAGCCGAAGCTCATCGAGATGAGCGGCCAGCCCTGCCCTGACTCGCTGTTCAAGAAGGAACGTTTCGCCTTCATCAAAGGCGTGCCCAAGATGCTCGGCACGCCGCACAAGTTCGCGAAGTTCGGCCAGAGCGGCGCGGAGTTCTCGACGATGATTCCCCGCCTCTCGGAAGTCGCCGACGACCTCTGCGTGGTGAAGTCCATGTTCACCGACCAGTTCAATCACGCGCCCGCGCAACTCTTTCTCCACACCGGCTCGCCGCGCCTCGGTCGTCCCGGCATGGGTTCGTGGGTCACGTACGGACTTGGCAGCGAATCGCAGAATCTTCCTGGCTTCATCGTCCTGACCAGCGGCGGCAAGACGCCCGACGGCGGCGCGTCGCTCTGGGGCAGCGGCTTTTTGCCCACGGTTTATCAAGGCGTGCAATGCCGTTCCTCCGGCGATCCCGTGCTCTACGTTTCCAATCCGCCCGGCCTGAGCAGCGAGGTGCGCCGCGATTCGCTCGACACCTTGCGCACGTTGAACGAGATGCAGTTGAAAGAATTCGGCGACCCCGAAACCCTCACCCGCATCGCGCAATACGAACTCGCCTACCGGATGCAGACCACCGTGCCGGAGCTGATGGAGATCGACAAAGAGCCGAAAGCCATCCACGAGATGTATGGCACGCAGCCCGGCAAGACTTCCTTCGCGAACAACTGCCTGCTCGCCCGCCGCCTCGTCGAACGCGGCGTGCGCTTCGTGCAGATTTACCATTGGGGCTGGGATCAGCACGGCAACTCCAAGGACAACGACCTCTTCGACGGCCTCGGCAAACAATGCAAGGACACCGACCAGGCCAGTGCCGCGCTGATCAAAGATTTGAAGCAACGCGGACTCCTCGATGACACGCTCGTGATCTGGGGCGGAGAATTTGGCCGCACGCCGATGAATGAGGAACGCAACGGCTCCAAGTTCCTCGGACGCGATCATCATCCGCACTGCTTCACGATGCTGATGGCGGGCGGCGGCATCAAACGCGGCGTGACCTACGGCGAGACGGACGAACTCGGCTACCACGTCGCGAAGGACAAGGTCCACGTCCACGATTTGCAGGCCACGATCCTGCACTGCCTCGGCCTCGAACACACCAAGCTCACCTACAAATTCCAAGGCCGCGACTACCGCCTGACGGATGTGCATGGTGAGGTGGTGAAGGGGTTGTTGGCGTAAAACGAGCGGAACCTTGAAGTTTGAAAGTAGGCAGGCACACTCGCTTGCAACAAGACACCATGACCTTGCCACCACCAAAATTCGCCAAACCTGCGTTTGCAGAATTCTTTGCAGGCATCGGCTTGATGCGAATGGGCTTGGAAGAAGGTGGATGGCAGACCGAATTCGCCAACGACATTGATGAAAAGAAGTGGGCGATGTACCGACATCACTTTGGAAACAATGGCGAGTTCAACCTAGGTGACATCCACCATCTGGATGCGAAGGCTTTGCCAACCGTTGCGTTGGCCACTGCATCTTTTCCATGCAACGACCTATCGCTCGCCGGTTCCCGTGAAGGTTTGGCTGGGGCGCATTCATCTGCATTCTGGGGGTTCATCGAGGTTTTGAAGAAGATGGGCAAACGCCGCCCTCCGCTTGTATTGCTGGAGAATGTGGTCGGATTCTTGACCTCGCACGACGGCCAAGATTTCGAGGACGCGCTGCTCGCCTTGAACGAACTTGGATACTCCGTAGATGCTTTCATCATTGATGCGAAGCACTTCGTGCCCCAAAGCCGCCAACGATTGTTTGTGGTGGGGAAAAAAACATCTGAGACCGACGCCCTGAATGATTCACCGATGCATTTTCACGAAAGCGACTGCCGCCCTCCAGCCCTCTGTGATTTCATTCTCTGGCATGGAGACATCAACTGGAGCATTCGGCGGTTGCCACCTCTGCCTACTGCGAATGTTCATCTGTCCGATGTTCTCGAACAGATTTCTCCAAACTCAAAGCTCTGGTGGAGCCGTGAGCGCGCGGATTACTTGCTGAACCAGATGAGTCCGAAGCATCGCGCCACTGCGGAAGCCATGATGCACGGCAAGTCCCTCACCTACGGCACCGTTTTTCGTCGAGTGCGCTACGGCAAATCAATGGCCGAACTGCGCGTGGATGGTATCGCCGGGTGTCTTCGCACGCCTCGCGGCGGGAGTGGGCGTCAAATTCTTTTTGCCGCTGGCCGGGGACATTTCTTTGTCCGCTTGCTAACGCCGCGCGAGTGCGCGCGGCTCATGGGGGCGGATAACTTCAAGATCAATGCGCCTTCCAATCAGGCGTTGTTTGGGTTTGGCGATGCGGTCTGCGTCCCCGTCATCAAATGGATTGCTGACAACTATCTGACCCCAGTGTGGATCGAAAACTATGCCATCGAACAAATCGCCGAAGTCCAGCGCGGCCCCGTCCGCTACAAGTAAAGCCACACCCGCTGCCACCACTCCAGTGGGTTTGCCCACTGATGTCGCTGCCATTCGGAAAGAGATTTGGCCTTGCCCCGATTTGGTGGACAGGTGTTGGGTGAGTGTGTGAGCTGGGCAGCAAGCACATGAACAACACGAGCAAGACCAAATACAAGCGGTACG
>JAYVNY010000293.1:0-8456 GCA_043758205.1 Akkermansia sp. | reverse complement strand
GCGTGGAAGAATTTCTGCGCGGCACCACGCTGGAAGTGCGCGTGAACGATCCGGCGAATCCGCAGGGCGCGGAAATTTATGAGCTGACGATTCCGCCCGCCACCGCGCCGGGGGCGAAGTTCCGCGTGGCGCGCGATGGGGCGTTCGCGGGCGGCTTCGTGACGGTGCGCGTGCGGGTGCGCCCGGATTTTCGTTTCAAGGCGCGCGGCTCGGATGTGCGGTGTGATTTGAAAATCAAGCCCGAGCGCGCGGCGCAAGGTGGCGTGGAGATGGTGGCGGGCGTGGGCGGGGCGTCGTTACGCGTCACGATTCCGCGCGGCGTGGGACGCGGGGAAATCATCCGCATCTCCGGCGAGGGGCTGCCCCGGGCGCGCGGCGGGCGCGGAGATTTGCTGGTGCGAATTGATTACCGCGTGGCGGTGCGGGTGACGCGCGCGGTGCGGCGGTAGGGCGATGCGTTCCTAACGCGCCGGATCAGCGGCGGTACTGGAACGCGCTCAACAGTTTCTGATGAATGCCGCCGAAGCCGCCGTTGCTGAACACGCAGACCACGTCGCCGCCGCCCGCGCTCTTCTTCAGGTGATCCACGATGGCATCCACGCCGGGCAGATACTCGGCGGACTTGCCGCTGGCCTTGATGTCTCGCATCAGCTTCGCCGGGTCGAGCCGTTGTTCCACGGGCACTTGTTCGAGCTTGGCAATTTCCGCGACCACGATTGCGTCGGCGCCGAGGAGCGCGTCCACCAGCTCGGTTTGAAAAACATTCCGGCGCGTGGTGTTGCTGCGCGGCTCGAAGATGGCCCAGATTTTCTGCGAGGGAAATTTCAGCCGCAACGCTTTCAGCGTCTCGCGAATCGCCGTCGGGTGATGCCCGAAGTCGTCCACCACGGTCACGCCGCCCGAGATGCCCTTCACTTCCATGCGGCGCTTGATGCCCTGGAAGGTGCTGAACGCGTCCTGAATCTGCTGGTTCTTCAGCCCGCAATGCTTCGCCGCCGCCACGACTGCGAGGGCGTTCCGCACGTTCAATTCGCCGACCATGTTGAGGTGGAACTTGAAGCTGGGAATCTCGAACTCGCTCGCCGTCGGGCCGTAGCGCAGGTTGAACGCGCGCACCGCGTTGTTCTCGCCGAGGCCGAAGCGTTTCACCGGACAGAAATTCACGTTGAGCAGCGGCGCGATGTTCGCGTCGTCGCCATTCGCCAGGAGCAAACCATTCTGCGGCACGAGGCGGACGAAGTGGCTGAAGGATTTCTGAATCGCCGCGAGGTCAGCGAAAATATCCGCGTGATCAAACTCCAGGTTGTTGATGATCGCGACCTCCGGCAGGTAGTGGACGAACTTGCTGCGCTTGTCGAAGAACGCCGTGTCGTACTCGTCGCCCTCGATGATGAACCACTCGCTGTCCGTGAAGCGCGCGCCCTGCCCGAGATTGTTCGGAAGGCCGCCGATGAGATACGACGGGTTCAGCTTGTTGTGCTCGAAGACCCAGGTGAGCAGCGAGGTCGTGGTCGTCTTGCCATGCGTGCCGCTGACCACGAGCACGCGTTTGCCGCGCATGAAAAATTCCTTGAGCAACTCGGGCAGCGAGCAATAGCGCAGCTTGTGTTCCAGCACCGCCTCGACTTCGGGATTGCCGCGCGACATGGCGTTGCCGACGACGACGAGGTCGGGCTTGTGGGCGAGGTTCTGCTGCGCGTAGGCGGGCATCACGTCAATCTTGCGCTCGGCGAGGAAGGTGGACATGGGCGGATACACGTTGGTGTCGCTGCCCGTGACGTGGTAACCCTTCTCCTTCATGGCCACGGCGGCGGAGGCCATCGCGGTGCCGCAGATGCCGACGAAATGCACGGAACAAATCTCTTTGGAAAACATCGGCGCGAATCATTGTCGCGCGCGTGAACGAGGCAAGAGAAAGTTGCAGCCGCGAGCGGCCTCCATCGGGAAGAAAATCATCCCGGCCTTCCCACCAAATAAAAACGCCGCGCGGTTAGCGCGGCGTGATGATGAAAGTGAAGAAAACTACGGGCCAGAATACGTACGGCCGCTGGGCGAGACTTCCGCCGTGTCGCCGGCGTTGATTTCTCCGGGCGTGCCGCCGCCGGGGACGAAGGGCGGCAATTGCACCGGCGCGGCCTTCGCGAGCGACGCATACTTCACTTCCACCACCGAGGCGGGTGAGGTGAGCAGGGACTCGGACGATTCCTTGGTGCTGCGGGAGAGGGCGGAAACCATGTCTTCCGTGTGCTGCAGGATTTGCTTGAGCGTGGCCACGCGCTTGGCGGCGGCGAACTGGGCCTGCGAGCGCGCGACGAGCGGCTTGAGACCAGGGAGCGCCGTGGTGGTGGCGGGCAAAACCTTGTCGCCGGACTTGGGCGCGGCAGCGGCGGCGTTGATGCCGATGGTGGCGTAGGACGTCGGCCGGGCCTGGCACATGGCGCGGACGATGGCGTCGAGTTCCGCCGGGGCGGCGCTTACGGCGGCCTTGGCGATGACGCCGGCGAGTTTGGGCTGCAACTTCACTGCGGCGGCGGCCGCTGAGGCGGCGGAAGCGGGCGACGATTTCGCGACGGCACCGACGACGAGCGGTGCGGACGGACCGTTCAACGTCACCGCTGCGGTCACGGCGTCCGAGGCGTCCGCCTTGTCCGCGACGAGCTTGGCGGTTTCCCGCGCGATTTCAGTGACGCGCACGGTGCGCAACCGGGCGGTGTAATTTGCCACGCGCGCCTCGTCGGCCAACACGGGGAGGGCGAGAACGGCGGTCAGGGCCAGGAATGTTGAAGCAGTTTTCATGATTAAATACTTTCCTTTAACTGCCGGACTGTGGGGTACGCGCACGCGCCGGTCAATTTCCAATTCCGCCCGCGTGATGAGGGTTATTTCTTCGCGGCATAACCCGGACGCGGCTTCCCCGCCGCGTCGAGCTTGCCGCACGACCAGAGCAGGCCGCGGGTCACGAGGTCCAAATACACCGGGCTTTGCATCGTGTCGTTGCCGTGGCCGAGGGTCGTGGCGAAGACGCGGGTCTTCGCGGACTCGTTCACCCAGATCACGACGTGGTCTTTCTTCGACTCTTCGCTGAAGGCGGTGGCGAGGGGCGTGACGGTGGGCCAGAGCTTCTCGTTGCGATACAGTTCGTCCTTGGGGTCTAACCACGCAGTCGGGAAACTCATCATCACGGGGTGTTGGGCGCTCACGTTCTTCACCGTCAAGTCGCGGCTCTTGTCGTGGCTCATCGAGCGGAGGCCGAGGGTCGCACGCCACGCATCGGTCGCGCCCATGCGGTAGCTGTGCGCGGAGCAATGGAGGAAGACGCCCGGCACGCCCGCGTCGTGCGCGGCGGTGATGTTCTGGATCAAGTTCGTGTCGTCCATGTAACCGAAGCACTCGTTGTGCAACACCACGTCGTAACCGCGCCACCAGTTCGGCTTCTCGTAAATGGACACACGGTTGGTGCGATCATTCCCTTCATGCACCACGGTGAATTCCACGTTCGCGCGGGCGGCGATCCCTTCGCTGATGATCGTCTTCTGCTTCGCGTAATCATGGCAGCAACCGCCCGCGACCATGAGCGCGCGGAGCGGCTTCACGTCGGCGGCGACGGCGAGCGATGATGCGCAGGCGAACCACGACATCAGAGCGGGGAGAAATTTGTGCATGGCGCGAAGTGTGCGCGGGCGGGTAGCGAGGGCAAGGGGGAAAACAGAATGGGTGAGTGAGTCAGTAAGTCAGTAAGTCAGTGATGATGAAGCGGCCGCCTCTCACTCACTGACTGACTGGCTCACATTCCTGCTTTCTCCCCCGCCCGCGCTTCTGCCAGAGACGCGCGCAAGAATTATTTGACCGCGGCCTGCATCGGCTTGGTCGGGGGAGTGTGCAGCGGACTGTTCGGCGTGGGCGGCGGGGTGGTCATGGTGCCGGCCATGCTCGCCTTCACGGTGCTAGCCATGCGTGACACGCAGCAGGCCGTGGGCACCTCGCTCATCGTCATCATTCCCACGGCCATCATTGGCGCGCTCAAGCACAAGTCCCTCGGCAACGTGAACTGGCCCATCGCGCTCCTGCAAGATGGCCGCTTCGCGGTTGATGAATGAGAACAGTTCTCTCTTTGGCAACGCCCGCTTTCAAATCGAGTTTAAGTCGAAGGCGGCGGTGGAAGCCGGGGCCGTGCTGGCGGAGACTCCGCCACCGTATCGAACCAACGTAAGAAAAAAGCTGTCCCGTAAGAAGCGTTCGAGTGTCGATTGTGAGGACTGACCCCGCGCAGCAGGCGAAGTGACGAGGCTCTGGCTGGTTCCACGGCTCGACGGAATCTCACCCCACCGGAAAGCAAATGGCTGATGTGACCTTTAGATTTCCGTATCTTTTATCCCGGGTTCCAAACTGCCTCACCAGCCACTGCCATTTTCGTCCACTGCCGCCCTTTGTCAAACGGAGGAGCTTGGCCCATTCGCAAATCTTTCCGATTTGCCTCCACCTCAGCTTTCACTACGCTGAATTAGAAACAATGCCTGCAACACTTCCGCCACTCACCGTTGAGAAACTCAAAAAGGAAGCGCGCACATTTGCCATCGCTGAATCGTCCCACGCGGAGCCAAGCTTGTTCGGGGTGACGGATGGAAAAGCGGTTGGCACTTATCTCGAACACAAATTTCAGACGGACCTTCTCGACCGCTACGCCTATCCGCGAGGCAGTTCGGCCAAGGGCATTGATTTTCCGGGCTTGGACGTGGACATCAAAGTGACCAGCGTCCGCCAGCCGCAATCTTCCTGCCCTTTCAAAAGCGCGCGGCAAAAGATTTACGGGCTGGGCTATTCGCTGCTCGTTTTCGTTTACGAAAAATCCGATGACGCCGCCACGAAAGCCGCGCGGCTCAACATCCTGCACACCATTTTCATCGAGAAAGAGCGCACGGCGGATTTTCAAACGACTTCGGGATTGATTCGGCTTTTGGAGAACCAAGCCAATCGCGATGATGTTCTCGGCTTCTTCGCGGATCGAATGCTTCCTCTCGACGACATTGCTGCTGGTCTTCTTGCGGATGAAGTTCTTCGCACTCCGCCCAAGCTCGGCTATTTGACCATCTCGAATGCGCTGCAATGGCGGCTTCAATACAGCCGGGCCATTGAGCAAGCCGGAGCCATCTCGGGACTGCTGCGCTTGAAATGAAAGCGGCCAGCCAAGTTGAGTTCGGTGACTTTCAGACTCCCATCGCACTGGCGCATGAAGTCTGCGCATTGATCCGTCGGTTAGGCGAAGACCCGGATGCAGTGGTGGAACCGACCGCTGGCCGTGGGGCCTTTCTCCTTGCCGCTGCGGAACACTTTCCTAAGGCCACGCTGCGCGGTTGGGAGATCAATCCCGAATACGTAGCGGAAGCCAACACCGCGCTCACTGCGGCCAATTCTCCGTCCAGTTCATCTGTCGTCCGTCAGGATTTCTTCACTTGCGATTGGGAAGCCGTCTTGGCCGCGCAGAGTGGACGACTTCTCATCCTCGGAAATCCGCCGTGGGTCACGAACGCTGGCGTGGCCGCCATCGAGGGCACGAACGTGCCGGTGAAGGAAAACTTCATGGGCCTGCGCGGCATTGCGGCGCGTACCGGCAAGGCTAACTTCGACATCTCCGAGTGGATGCTCATCCGTCTGTTGCGCGCGCTGCACCGGCGTCCGGCCACGCTGGCCATGTTGTGCAAATCCGCCACCGCGCGAAAGTTCCTCCGCTATGCGTGGCAAAACGACGGGCAGATTGCTTCTGCCGCGCTCTACCGCATTGATGCCGCCGAGCACTTCGATGCTTCGGTGGACGCCTGCTTGCTTTTCCTGCGCACCGGCTCCACCGGGCCGCAGGAGGCGGACATTTATCCCAGTCTCTCCGCGCGCGAACCGGTCACGCAAATTGGCCTGGCCGGTGAGGAACTGGTGGCGGACCTCCGCGCCTATCGCGAGTTGCGGCACTTGGAGGGACAATCCCCTTTTCGCTGGCGCTCCGGTGTGAAACACGACTGCGCCGCCGTTATGGAACTGGTGCGAACACCGGACGGCGGCGTGGAGAATGCCGAGGGGCAACCCCTCGATTTGGAGAGTGACTATGTCTTTCCGCTCCTCAAGTGCAGCGATCTGGCGAACGGACGCACCGTGGCGAAACGCCTCGTCATCGTGACGCAGCGTTTTGTGGGCGACGACACCGGGGTCATTGCCGAACGCGCGCCCCGCACTTGGGATTACTTGCAGACGCACCGCGAGCGATTCCAAGCGCGTAAAAGTTCCATTTACAAAGGCCGCGTGCCTTTCGCTCTGTTTGGCATTGGCGACTACGCGTTTGCCCCGTGGAAAGTGGCCGTCTCCGGCCTGCACCGCTCGGGCCGCTTTCAAGTCGTTGGCCCCATGCACGGTCAGCCCATGTTTTTCGACGACGCCTCTTACTATCTCCCGTTCGCGCGCGAAGAAGAGGCGCGACTGGTGGCGAATATTTTGAACTCGCCCCTGTGCCAGCGGTTTCTCGCCGCCCTGGTCTTCCCCGACTCCAAACGTCCCTTCACCGTGGACCTCCTCCAACGGCTCAACCTCGCGACCATCGCCAACGAAGCCGGACTCAGCCCACGCTGGCAACAACTGCAACGCACCAATTACGCATTTTCGGCTGGAGCACCCCAGTTTGAATTCGTGATGGAGGACCACAAGCCAACTGCATAACGGACTACGCGTTTCAGGTAGAATCCAGTGGACCGGAATTTAGGAATTCGGTGAATGAGAGCGGTCGGGTTAATCATGAAATTATTTTCTCCAAGGGCAGTTCCACAACCATCCTAACCATTGCGCCCGTCTTCTCGCAGCGGATTGTTCCTTCATGGGCAAGGACAATTTCTTTTGCTAAGAATAAACCGAAGCCACCTCCCTCGACCGCCTCGCCTGCGAACCGAGTTCATCTGTTAAAACACGTTTCCGGATCGATTGGGAAATCAGTCAAATTCTCAACCGTGAGTATCATTCGGCCTCTTTCAGCAACTACACTTGCCCTAACCGCGATTTGTTGTCGCCCGTACTTAATGGCATTCTCCAAAAGCACGGCGGGAACAATCGGAAATGACTTTCGGCTGCCGCGAACTATTGCTCGCACACCAGAAACAGATAATTCAATTCTTCGTGCCATTGCACGCTCCAGATAAACGCAACGCATTTTGTAGACTACAGCGACTGGAGTGATCCGGTCTCGCACATGGCGATGTAAGCGGTCGGAAAAAACTCACCAGGACTCAAGGCCGTGCCGGGCGGCTTTGAGTTTTTTTTGTTTTTTGGAGCGCGGCTTTTCCAACCGCAGCCGCGTGCCCCGACCAGTGGGGGAGCCTCTTGGCACGGTTGCTTGGTCGTGGGACCGGCGCCCCCGCCGGTCAGGAGTCGCACAGGCACCCCCGCCGGTCGTTCTGCGGGCGGGGGCGCCCGCGCGACTCAGACAGCCGGGGGCGGCTGTCCCACTACCAAACAACAGGGCCAAGCTGCCCCTGAAACACTGACAAATAAGTAGTTGACCATCCAGTCAACTAAGTTAACCTCTGCCCAACATGGGACGAGTCAGTGATGCAAAGCAGAAGTTGATGGATGCGGTGACAGAGTTGATCTGGCACGGCAGCTACGGCGGGACGACCATTGATCAGATTTGCGAGAAGGCGGGCGTGAAGAAGGGGAGCTTCTACTATTTCTTTGAGTCGAAGTCGGATGTGGCGGTCGCGGCGCTGGACGCGACGTGGTTGCAGAAGCAGCCGGAACTCGACGCGCTGTTCTCCCCGAGGGTCGCGCCGCTGGAGCGGTTGCGGAACTTTTGCCATCGCGGTTACGAGATGCAGAAGGAGATGAAATGTCACTGCGGATGCGTGCTGGGCTGTCCGCTTTTCACTTTGGGCGCCGAGGTGTGCAATCGGGAAGAGAAGCTGCACACCAAGATTAAGGAGATTCTCGGACAGTACCACACCTACATCGAGTCGGCCATTCGCGACGCGCACACGCAGGGGCTGATTCACGCGCCGGACGCGGCGATCAAGGCACGGACGATCTTCGCCTACTCGGAGGGACTGCTGACGCAGGCGCGCATTTTGAACGACGCGGAAGTGCTGCGCGAGATGGCGGATGGCGTCATGGGGATTCTGGGCGCGAAGTCAGCCACGCTAAAAGCGGCTTAATTTTTTTGGAAGTCAATTTGACTAGATGGACAACTACTAAGTTGGAAATGAGGATTGAGACATGATTATGACCACGCACGGCCAGAGGGTGAATCAGGGAACAAAAGTGAATCGGACCAGGCAAACCAAACAGGCCGCGGCGAAGAACGCCGTGCGCCTCGCGGTGCAGCGCGCGAAGAACGAGATGCTTTGCGCTTATGCGCCCGGCGCGGGGACGAACGCGCATTTGCTCCGGTTGGCCTTGAACGAGGCCGAGGGGTTGGCGTGGCAGACGGA
>JAYVNY010000292.1:0-6102 GCA_043758205.1 Akkermansia sp. | reverse complement strand
CGCGTGTTCCAAGTGCTGTCGAAACGGCCAAGGTTTGCCGGGCTAGGATCGCGCGGACTCGGCGGTCCGCGGTCCAATATCATTTGGGCAACAGGTCCTCAAGATGCACCCCTGACAGTCCGTCCGCACGCCGGTGAAAAAACTGTCGAATGGGGAAGTGCCATGTTATCGCCTGCCGCGCATGAGCAGCCGCACTCTCGCAGAATCCGCCGGCCTGGTGGTGAACGGCCTGCGCCGGAGCATCTCCCAGCTCTGGACGTGGGAAGCGCGGCTGCGCGGCGTGACCGTGGCCGGGCGGCTCGATCTCGCGGGCCGCCCCATCATCAGCGTGGCGCATGGCTCGCAGTTGTTTCTCGGCGACGGCGTGTCGCTGTTCAGCGCGGTGCGCGCCAACCCGCTGGCGTGCGCGCAGCCCTGCGTGTTGCGAACACTGGCGGCGGGCGCGGAACTGCGATTGGAGCGCAACGTGGGTTTGAGCGGCACGGTCTTGTGCGCCGGACGTTCCATCCGCGTGGGCGAAGGCACCATCTTCGGCTCCGGCGCGATGGTGATTGATAATGACTTTCACCAGCCCTACCCGGACTGGGGCTGGAAATTTGATTGTGTGACCGGAGCCAAACCGGTCGTCATAGGACGCGGCGTTTTCATCGGGGCGCGGGCCATCATCCTCAAGGGCGTGACCATCGGCGACCGTGCGGTGATCGGCGCGGGCGCGGTGGTGGTGCGGGACGTGCCGGCGGGCATGGTGGCGGCGGGCAACCCGGCCCGGGTGCTGGGTCCGGCGGGCGGGCGGACTGACGGCCCGGACGGGGCGGGCGGAAAATAATTTTGTCGCTGGTCTTTTCCTCGGCTAATCTCGGCCCCTTGTGAACAGCACCTTGCTCCGAACCTTGGTCATCTATGCCGTCATCCTGCCGCTGGCAGTGATGGTGGGGTGGATGACGGTGGACCTGGCGGACTTCGACAAAACTTCCTTCGCGGTCTTCGCGGGGATCATTTTTGTGCTGCTGCTGCCGTTATTGCTCAAGTGGCATCACCCGGTGCTGATTTTCAGTTGGTCGTCTTTCATTACGCTGTTTTTTCTGCCGGGTCAGCCGGCGCTGTGGATGTTCATGTCTCTGATCGCGGTGAGCGTGGGGATTTTGCACCGGATCATTCTTAAACGTCCGGCGTTTATTTCAGCGCCTGCCATCACTTTTTCCCTGCTGCTGCTCGGAACCGTCGTATTGGTCACGGCCTGGTTGCGCGGGGGCATCGGCCTGAACATCATGGGCAGTTCCACGGTGGGCGGGAAAACGTACATTTTGCTGCTGGCCGGCATCGTCGGGTATTTTGGCATCACCAGCCTGAGCATCCCGGTCGGGAAGGCGAAGCTGTATGTGGGCCTGTTTTTTCTGTCCACGCTGATCAGCATTGTCAGCAGCCTCATCTATATTGCGGGTCCGTCCTTTTATTTTTTGTATCTTATCTTCCCCGCCGGCTTCGCCAGCGTGCAGGCCATCTCGGAAACGTCCGGCTCGATCTCGCGGGTGGCGGGTTTCAGCACGGGGACGGTGGCGTATTGTTTTTACATGCTGTCCGTGCATGGGATCCGGGGGGTGTTCTCAAGGTGGTGGCGTTTGTTGCTGCTAATCGGACTGCTGGGCCTGGGCTTGATGGGCGGTTACCGTTCCGTAATCGTGCTGGTCGGCCTTATTTTTCTGATTTTGTTTTATCTGGAAGGTTTGTTCCGTTCCAGTTTGTTTCCCGTGCTGTGCGGGCTGGGGCTGCTGGGCTTCGCCGCGCTGATTCCTCTCGCTCCGAATCTGCCTTTCTCGATGCAGCGCTCGCTGAGTTTCCTGCCCCTCGACATCAACCCGGCCGTCCGGGCCAACGCGGACTCGTCCATCGAGTGGCGTCTGCAAATCTGGCGGGCCTTGCTGCCGGATTTGCCGAAGTATTTCTGGCTCGGCAAAGGCTACACGCTCAACCCCACCGACTTGTATCTCGTCCAGGAGGCGCAGCGCCGGCATCGCGTCTCCCAGCACGAGGTGGCCTTGCAGTCGGGCAGCTATCACAGCGGTCCCCTGACCTTGTATGTGCCTTTTGGTGCCCCGGGCTGCGTGGCGTTCCTCATCTTCCTGGGAGTCTCAATACGTTCTCTCTATTTCAATTACCGGAACGGCGACGAGGAATTGCGGACCATCAACCGTTTTCTGCTCGCGTATTTTATCGGGCGCACGCTGTTCTTCATGACGGCTTTCGGCGATTTCGGCGGTGAGATCACGACCTTCACCGGCACGATCGCCCTGAGCGTGGCCTTGAACAAAGGCGTCTGCCGCAAGGCCGTCCGCAACCCGCAACCCGTCGTGTTTCGCCGCACGCTCTCGCTGCAGCCCGCCTCTTCAACCACCGGTTGAACGAACGGACAAATCTGTCTGTGGGGGGGACGCAGCCCGCCCCGGCCCGCCGCCCGCCACCACCAGGAGCAGGAAAAAATAGAACACGAACAGATGGCGGATGGAGACGTGCAGGTTGCTCACCGCATGCTGCGGCATGAAGAGCATCCACAGAACGGAGATGACCAACGCCGCCGTCAGCGCGCGCCAGGGCAGTCTCCGTCCGCGAGCAGCCAGCACCGCGACCCACCCGGCGGCGAGCACGATCAGCGGTCCAAAATGCGCGTTCGTGGGTTTCACCGTGTCGCGAAAATAAAGATACACGGCCCGGCCCAGGAACTGATGATAACGCGTGAATTCGCCGCCGGTCGTCCCCGCACGCTCGGCGGCGGTGGCGTGGAACTCGCCCAGCGCCGCCCGCAGTCCGCCCAGTTCGGCCGCGACCTGGAGAAAATGCAGGCCGTGGGCCAGAACAAAACCCGCCGACGGCAACGCCACGAGCCACAGCAACAGTTGGAACGAAGGCGCGTCTCCCTCCTCGCGGCGCAGGCACCAAAACGGCACGGCCAGCAGGCTGATCACAAAAAATTGATCGAACGAGAGCCAGCCCTGGAGAAAACCGAGCGTGAAAAAAGCCGCGCCCAGCCCGGCACCGCAGCGGTTCCGGCTCGTGAAAATCAGCAGCAGCAAGGCCAGTTGCACCAGCAGCAGCGCCAGCGAGTAGCCTTGATAGTGCAGCCCGATCAAGTAAGCGCCAAACATGGGCAGCACCGCGCACGCCGCGGCCAGGACCAGCGCCCGCGCTGGATCAAAAGCCCGCGCCAGCGCCCGGAAAAAAAACGCGACCGCGCCCAGTCCGAAAACCAACGGAAACAGCCGCAACACCCAAAGCCGATCCAGCCCGCAAATCTTCGCCCACAGTCCGCAGAGCAGGTTCGGCCCCGGCGGATAATGGGTGTACACCCACGCGTCGCGATGGGCCAGGCCGGCCGGGAAACCCTGTCGAAATTTTTCCGGCACCAGCCCGCTGGCGTCCGTGTGGTCGAGAACCGTGCCGACCTGGGGAAAGAGCGCGCCGTGCAAAATCCTCGGCAGCCCATGATGCGACCCCAGCCCCTCGCGGGCATACGCATCCGCCGAACGCAGCGCGTCGGACTCCGAATGCACGTCCGTCCCCAGCTCGTTGCCGAGGGAATGGAGCCGCCACACCTGGACCAGCGCGAACAGAACAAAGATCGTCCACAGCAGGCGGCGCGCGGCGGCCTCACTGATGAAGGAGGCGGGGACGGAGGAAGGTTTTTTTCCGACCGCTTCGCTCACAATTTTTTCCCCACGACAATCATCTCTCCAAACGAGAAGGAGCGTGGACGGCTCCGCGCGGCGGCGGTGCTCAGGGTCGCCAGCGCATTGAGCGCCGGAGTGACCACCGCGCGCGGGTAGGTGTTAAACTGGTGCTGGATGTAGTCGAAGCTCAAAACCTTGTGCGCCGCCCCCGTCTGCTGGAGCTGGAAACCGGCGCGTTGCAGCAACGCCGCGGCGTTCCGGCGGTTGAAATAGAAAAGGTGCTCGACCTTGTAATGCGGCCAGCTCGCGCCCAGCGCGCGGCACGAGAGCGAGCCGCCGTCCGGCGTGGTCATCACCAGACAGCCGCCCGGACGCAACAGGCTCGCGGCCTTTTTCAACACCGCCACCGGGTCGCGCACATGCTCGATGAAATCGCACATGAACACCGCGTCGAACGCCGCCGCGCCCAGTTGCGGAAACACCGCCTGCTCAAAGGGGCCGGAGAACACGCGCTCCGCGCCAAATCGTTCCGCGATTTTCGCCGCTGCTTCGGCAGCCAGCTCGATGCCGTACGGTTCCCATCCCATCTCCTGCGCCGCCGTCATCAGCGTGCCGAAGGCCGCGCCGCAATCGAGCACCCGCGCGCCGGGCGGCAGGTTCACCGCGCTGAAGACATGCTGCCGGAAGGTCGCCTTCTTCAAGGCCAGCACGCGCTCCGCGTCGTGCTGTACGCCCCAGGCGTTGTAATATTTTCCGCCGTAAATGTTCCCCAGCGTCTCGTCCGTCGGCTGCGGCTGGCTGCGGATCAACTGGCAGGAAAGGCAGCGATAAAATTCGTGCCCGTCCTTGCGGAACAGGTGGCGGAAATCGGTGCCGCCGCACACTTCGCAAACCGGTGTATTCATCTAGTTTTCCTGCGACAAATGCCGCTGCACGAGGCCCAGCGGCGGACCATTCTCCGCCTGCCATACGAGCGGCAGGCGCGGATTGGAGCCGGCCGCGCGCCGCTCCAGCAGCGCGAGCACATGGCTCACCACGAACTCAGGTTGCAGCCGTTGCATGCACACGTTGTTGCCGCGGCACGGTGGCTCGTCAATCTCATGCACGCACGGACTGCACGGCACCGGCGCGGACAAGGTCACGATGTTCGCCGCCGTCATGCCGTAATGCGCCGGGTCCACGGGCCCGAACAGGCACACCGTCGGCCGTTCCAGCGCGAAGGCCATGTGCATCGGCCCGGTGTCATTCGTGAGCACGCACGCCGCGGCTTCAATGAGCGCGAAGGCTTCGCCCAGGGACAATTGCCCCGCCACGTTGAACACGCGGCCCTGCGTCTCGGCGGGCAGTTGCGCGCAGATGGTTTGGACATGCGCGGTTTCCGAAGGGCCACCCATCAGCACCACGCTTTGCCCCGCGCGCACCAACCGCGTCACGGCCCCGACCACATGCGCCTCCGGCCAGCGCCGCTCGATGAGCAAGTCCGAGGCGTTGGGATTCACCAGCACGAACGGCCGGCCGGGCGGCAGGCCGAGCCGCGCCAGCTTTTCGCGCACCGCGGCGCGCTCCGCCGGCTCGATGCGAATGCCGCCCAGTTGCTCCGGCGCATCCGCCGGCACGCCCGCCACGCAACCGAGTTGCAGATACAGGCGGCGCACCGCCATGCGCGTGTTGAAATAAACGAGGTGCGTGAACAGCCCACGCTTGAACCGGCTCGAATGACGGCAAAAGCCCAGCCGGTTCCGCGCGAGACTGAACAGCGACAGCAACGACGTGAAACCGGAATAAACCTCCAAATCAAAATAGTGATCCGGCCGCCGGCGGATGATTTGCGCGAGCGCCCGCAAGGTGGTTAAAAAAAAAATCCCGGGCCGCCGGTCATCCAGGCACAGCAGTTCATCCACATGCTCCAGGCGGCTCACCAGCCCGCGATTGCTCTCCAGCGTGAGGAACGTCAGCCGCGCTTCGGGAAACTGTTTCTTCAAGGCGCGCAGCAAGGGCGTTGCTTGAAGAATGCTGCCCATGCCCACGAGTTTGCCCACGATAATCTCGCGCGTGCCCGCCGGGGAAAGAGAATGATCCCGGTGGAGAATTTTCCCCAGCAGCCGCGCCGCCAGATCGCACGCCAAGCACAACGGCACCGCGAGCAGGCGGTCGAGCAGGATGCGATGGCGAAAAGTCACGGGCGGCGAGGCTAGGGTTGTGAGGCGGGGACGTTCAAACCATTAGTTGGATTTCACGCTTCAGCGATCTGCGCCAAAAGTTTTGTTACCCGGAGCGGGTTGACCGGTTCGGGTAACTAAACTTTTGGCGCAGATCGCGCCAGGCGTCGCCCCAGCAAAGCGTGGCCTTGCCCCGATTTGGTGGACAGGTGTTGGGTGAGTGTGTGAGCTGGGCAGCAAGCACATGAACAACACGAGCAAGACCAAATACAAGCGGTACG
>JAYVNY010000291.1:0-20905 GCA_043758205.1 Akkermansia sp. | reverse complement strand
CACGGCCATCAATCCCGCGAGTATCCATTTCGTTTTCATTTTTGTGTTGTTCCTTTCGTGTTTGGTTTCAGTGCAATTGTACCCGCCCGTTCACTTTGCTGTCCGCCAGCAGAAGCGGTTTCTTTGGCGGCGTGCCGCACCACGCTTCGTTTTTTGGCGATGAAAGCGCGGCGGATTTCGGCAGGTCTTTCGGTAACTCGATGCCGTCGCGTTTCAAATCCGCCTCGGGCGCGACCTCGGCCAGCGTGCCGGGCGGCGATTTATACCAGCCGGGGTCTGAAGCGTCGGCGGGGAGTTCTTCGCGCACTTTCAGAATCGTGAACATGCCGCCCATCGTGATGTAGTCGTGCTGGCCCGGAGCGCCGACCATCGGCAGCGAATTCGGCGGCACGGGCATGCCCATGTCGCCCATGTCACCCATGCCGTCCTGACCCATCACCATGTAGCCGGGCACCAGCTTGCGGATTTTCTGGTTCAACCCCTCGGTATTGATGCCAATGAGGTTTCCGAACGTGTGGCCCATCTGCGTCATCACATGATGAAGCATGTGGCAGTGCATCACCCAATCGCCCGGCTCGTTGGCAATGAACTCGACGGTGCGCGTGCTCCCGGTTGGCATGTGAACGGTCGTCTCCGGCCACTGGCCGGCTTCGGGAATTTCACCACCGTCCGTCTCCGTCACTTTGAAGTTGTAGCCGTGCAGATGAATCGCGTGATGGCTCATCGTGCTCAGGTTGCCGATCCGGAAACGCACGCGGTCGCCGACTTTCGCCACGAGGGATTGGGTGCCGGGAAAACTTCGGGCGTTCATCGTGAACACGTTGAAGTCCGTCATCTCGTTCGGATCGGGACGCCGAGCGCCGACTTCGATTTTCCACTCGCTCAACATGATGGCGTAGTCACGGTCGGGCGGTGCCTTCGTGGGATTCTTCGGGTGAATAACGAACAGGCCAATCATCCCAAGCTGCATTTGCGTCATCTCGTCGTGATGCGAGTGATACATGTAGGTGCCGTGCTGCTTGAGCGTGTATTCGTATTTGAACGTCTCCCCCGGCTGAATCGCCTTCTGCGAAACGCCGCCCACGCCATCCATCCCGCTCGGCAACAAAATTCCGTGCCAGTGAACGCTCGTCGGCGCGCTGAGCCGGTTGGTGACGTAGATGCGAACGCGGTCGCCTTCGACCGCCTCGATGGTCGGGCCGTGGACGCGGTTGTTGTAGCCCCAGCACTCCGCGACGAGTCCGGGCGCGAATTCGTGCGTCACCGGCTCGGCGACGAGATGAAATACCTTCACCCCATTGACCAACTTGAACGGCAGCGTCAGCCCGTTCGGCGTGATGACAGGTTTGTAGCCCTTCCAGTCCGCAGGCGGGACGAAGGGCGCGGTGGTGCCGGTGCTCGTGGGCTTCATGCCGGGTTCAGCGGCGCGGGCGGTGGGCACCATGCGGGCAACCAACGCCCCGCCTGCGGCGGCAGCGGCTCCGGTGAAAAAGTTTCGGCGAGTGAACGTGTTCATAGATTCTTTTTTGTGCTGAGTTAATGCAGAAGCGTGTGCAGACCTTGCAGGGCGATGAATAACCCAATCACCGTCATCAAGACGGCGCTGGCGTAAGGCATTTTCGCCGCGAGCTTGTGCAAACCGGCGAAACGTTTTGTGGCGTGCTTAACGGACAACGCCGCGAGCGAACCGACAGTGACGAGGGTGAGCGCGAGGCCGAGACTGAACGCCAGCACCAGCGCGAAACCGAGCGCGAATTGTTTCAACTGCAAGCAGATTAGCAGCACCGCGAACGCGGAGGGACATGGGATCAGCCCGCCGGTCAGTCCAAACAGGACGAGTTGCCCGGTCGTCACGTCGCGATTCGCGAAGCGTTGCTGCCAGTCGCGCGCGTGTGCGCGTTCGTGCTCGTCCTGATCTTGCAGGTCGTGACTGTGCGCCGCGTGGCTGTGTTCGTGGCCGTGATGATGGTCATGCTCCTCGACGAAGCGTGTCGCGAGCATCTTCGTGACGCCCGCGCTCCGCAGCGTGAGTTTCAATTCGAACTCGTGCGGCTCGGGCAATTCATCCGTCGCTTCGAGATACGCGCCTTGCGGTTTGAATTGGAAAACCTGGCGCTCGGCATCACCAGCTTCTCTCGCACGAATGGTTTCACACGTCACTTCCGAGCCGCTCGGCGGCGCGATGGCAAGTCGCGCTTGGTCAAAAAAATAAAGTCGAAAACGTGGCGGCACGCCTTCTTCAAACACACTGACTTCCACCAGACCATCCTGAGTTTTGAGCACTGGCCCGCCGTGCGGCCCATGCGTCGTGGGTTGTTGCATCCGCCGAATGCGCCAGACCATCCACGCCGCCATCGCTATGACGATGACGCCGGTGGCGACTTGCAAATAGGGTTCGACATCTTCGGCGGCGAACTTGCCGGAGTAATGAAGGCCAACGAAAGCGAGAATCCAAATCAACGCCGTGTGCGAAACAGTGGCTGACACGCCAAGCAACACGGCCTGCCAAACCGTGCCGCGAATGGCGACGATGAAAGCCGCCATCATTGTTTTACTGTGGCCGGGTTCGAGACCGTGCAGCGCCCCCAGGAGAATTGCGCCCGGGATGAAAAGCCAGGCATTGCCGTGAGCCAGATATTCGTTAAACGAGGTCATAGGCGCGGATGTTTTGAGTCGTGATCGGCCGTTTATTTTTCATGGTGTTGATGTTCGCTGGAATCCGCTTTTGCAGGCGCGGGCATGGGTAATTCACCGCCCAGCCGCCCGCCGACGGCGCTCTCAAGCCGTGCGCGCGCGGTCCAGTAATCACGCAGCGCGTTGATGGCTGATTGCTCCTCTTGCTGTTCGCGCTCTTTCGCCAGCAGCAGCTCGAAATTACTCTTCTGCATCGCGTTGTATTGCAGCAGCGTTGCGCGCAACAACCGTTGCCGCTGCGGGAGCAAAACTTTTTGGTGATACTCGGCCGTGTTGCGCGTGGCCACGAACGCATCGCGGGCCTGGCGAATCTCCGAACGGATGTTCACGGCGAGTGCTTCAAGTGTTCTCGCGGCGCGGCGATACTCCGAGGCGAGCCGCGCAATCTCCGGCTGGCCTTGATCGAAGATCGGAATTTCCAAGCTGAGGCTCGGGCCAACAACCCACGAGTGATCGAGATCGTGTTCGGCATTCACGCCGACATTCACCGCCGGCACCCAGCGCACGCTTTTCTTCAATCGAAGTGCGGCTTCGAGATTCGCCGCGCTCTGACGCGCCGCCGATAAATCGAGCCGCTGCCGAATCGCAATCGCTTCGAGATTTTCCAGCGGCAGTTCTTTATCGGGCAGCGCCGGAAGGTTGTCAGCGATTTGCCAGCCCACTTGATTACCCCACAGCCCGAGCAGGCGATTCAACTTCTCGCGATCGAGGCGCAGTTGTGTGTAGGCACCCGTCAAATCGAGCCGGATTTGAGCAAACGAAGCTTGCTGATTAAATAGATCGAGGTCGTTGATATTACCGGCATCGTGTTGCCGCTTCGCAAGGTCCGCTGCCGCTTCGTTCACTTCCAAAATCAGAACCAGGCGGTTCGTTAGCTGTTGGCCTGCTTGCACCGCGTAGAACGCCGCGCGCACTTCTTCGGTGAGCGAGAGGATTTGGTGCGCGATGCGGAGCTTCGTGATTTCAAGATTTTGTGCGGCGATTTTCTTGCGCGCAGGCAGCGTCAGCAGATCGAGAAAATCCTGGGCAAGTGAGTATTCCGCATTCACCGCGCCTCCGCCGCGAGTCGGCACGCGCCACAGTCCGTCGAACTGTGGATTGCGCAATCGCGATGCTTGCGCGAGCGCCGCTTGCGACACGCCGATGTCCTCGAAGTCCGCTTGCAAGCTGCGGTTGTTCAACAGCGCAATCGCAACAGCGCGATTGGCGGTGAGGTTCGTCTGCAACAATGACGCGACAGCCTTCTCGACTTCTTCGCGCGCCGCGTCATCGCGCATCCATTGCACGCGGTGGCCGGTTCGAGCGCCCACTGTCGCCGCAGTGTCATCAAACGCGCGTTGCGGATTCGTGCTCGTGCAGCCGATGAACAGCACCGGCGTCGCGGTCAGCAAGACGAGAGCAGGTTTCAGTGCAATCATACTCATTTCGTTTTGGGTTTCTCGTGTTCGTGCTCGTGGTCCGATGTGGTTACGGGATTCGTTGCCACAGTGGTCGAATTCGTCGCGGCGAGCAGGCCGTTGTGTTCAGTCATATACGGAGTCTGCGGCGCGTCAGCATTTGCCGGATGTGTGCTGGAAAGTCGCTGCGATGGACTGCTCACGCAGCCGGCCAGCGCAACGAATAAGAATGGAATCAGTTTCATCATGGGTTCAGTTCTACGGGTGAACTGCTCGACGCCGTTGCGGGAGGCGGACGTTCGGGGCTGCCAAAGGAGCGTAACTCCTTCACGAACGTCCCGGCCGTCGAGCAGTTCAGAGCGTTCATTACATCTTCGCGTGCTCTTCCAGCGTCTTCAGTGCAGCGTCCATCTTCTTCAGATTGGCTTCGGTCTTCGCCTGGTCGCCCGCATCGCCGGATTTGTCGAGGTCTTCGGCGAGTTGCGAAACCTTCTTCACAGCGTTCTCGACCATCTTCTTATGATCGGGATGCGCTTTGGCAGGCAGTGCCTTTGCCAAGTCCCGGATGGCGAATGCGTGATGATGAACGTCACTCAGTTTTTTCGCCGTCACCGTGGCAGCGAGTTCTTTTTGATGCTTGTGCATGTCCGCAAGAATTCCATCGACGGTGTCAGGAACTTTGACGGCCGCGTGACCTTCCTTGTGATCTTTATGATCCTGTTCAGCCGCGAAGGCTTGATTGCTCAAGGAACCGATGGCCGCGCAAAGCGCCATCGCCAGTAGTGTTTTCATTTTCATTTTGTCTCCTTTTCTTTTTGTTGTTGTTCGTGAACGTGTTCGTGCGCAGGCATGGAGTTGGTCGGCGGCTCGCCTGTGCGAAATTCCGAGTGGCTTGCTTCACCGCCTGCGCGCGAAATCCATCCGCCAATGCCCACGCTAATAAAGCTGGCCAACAGCGTGACGATGCTGAGCGCCCTGGCTGCTTTGGGAAATTTTTTGAAAGATGCGAGTGCCGCAGCGCCGAGGATCGCCGTCGCGTAGAAGACGTAGATAAATCGCTCGGCCCGGTTCATGTGCGTGGCGAGCCATTGCTGCGATTCGGTATCGAGTTGCGGATAAAGATGGTTGTAACCGTGCTGGCCGAAATACAGGACAGGCCACGCCATCGCCGAAGAAAAAACAATCAGCAGCAGCGCGATGACTTGTGCCGACCGGCTTCGCGCCAGCCACGCGGCGATTAACGCAACCGCGCCGAGTGCCAGACCATAGACCGGCAGCGGATTGATTAGGACATGCACGTATTCCGCCTTCAGCCCGAAAATTCCTGCTGTGCTGGCGTGCTCACCCGGCTCGTGAGCTACGGCTGTAACCACTCCCCAAGCGGCTGCTATGACAATGGCGATAAACTTTTTCATATTTGTAATTTCAGTTTTCCTCGATGAACAGAATTCCTCCGTGACAGCAAAGGACACGGAACGAACGGGAGAAGTGAATCAACAGCGCGGCGCGCTACGGATTCAGCTTAGAGGAGAACAGGAGGAGCGAGGCTGCGGAACGCCGGGCCAAGACACACTTCGGGCGTGAACACCCAATCGCGTGGAGTCGCCTGGCGGAAAGCGAGAGTGACAGAATCATCCGGCGTCGCATTCAGCGCGAGCGTTAGCGGAGCGAGCAGATAGAGAACATGAGTCGGAGCTTGAATCCCCGTCACGGCTTTGCCACTCATCCACGCCGATTGCAAAGCGGCACAACCGAGAGTTGCAGACGGACAATGCTCTGAGTCCTTGGAATCACCATCGTCGTGGTGCGTGGTTTTTGTCGAGCCGGTGTCATGGCAGGAGGGTTTACCGCCATCCTCATGTCCATCATCCGAAAGAAAACCGGAACAGTGCGCCGTGCAGAGACTGAACGCTGCGATCCAAGCCACGAGCACGCCTCCCGCAACCGAGCGGAACAACGGACTCAATGATTTTTCATGCGAATGCATACGACCCTCGGGCGTAACCATGCTGAAGCCTTGGGGGTTTGTCAAACGGGTCGAATCGTTTCAACCTCATACTGGGACCGCAACACAGCGCGTTTCAAAACGCCGCACTTCCATCTTCCCTCACGTGAACTTGCGGCCTGCACGCGCAAATCGCGCGGTGCGAGCGTATCAAACGCGCGTTTGAATAGCGATGATACGCACACGTCTATTTTCCTCAACGGCGCAAAAAGCAACAACCAACGCCGTGAAGAAAGAAAAGTAAGTATGAAAAAACTCATGTTAGCCGCCGTGTTATTAGTGGGTGCAGGGGTTGCGACCTCTAGGGCGGACGGGGCGTTTGGGGTTGGGATTTCAATTGGCCACGATCATCATCATGACCATCACCGAGTCGTAGTGCCCCCACGCGTTGTCTTCGTGCCGCCGCCGCACGTAGTCGTTACAGCGCCTCCGTATGCTTACCGCGACAGCTATCGTGACAACTCGTTCGAGCGTCACGAAGCATCACATCACGATCGGGAGCACGCGCACGAACAGTATCATCACGATGCTGAACACGATCGTGACGCGTACTACCGTGACAACTCGTTCGAGCGTCACGACGCGTCGCATCACGATCTGGAGCACGCGCACGAGCAGTATCATCACGATGCTGAACACAACCGAGGGGCGTACTACCGGAATTGGTAATCGCTGAAAAGTTCACGTCCCTTCTGTTTTTCTCGCGAAGAGCAGAAGGGATTTTTATTTCTCAATCACCGCTCAATTGCGTGGGCGTTGCCTCCCGGAACCGGGTCGCCCGCGAGAGCGGAAGCGTCACCGTCCACCAGCGCCGCTTCCTCCTCCGTTGTCCGCCCTTCCGGCAACACTTCACCGCGCCGAAACAAATCCGTCATCGTCTCGCGGCTGATCGCCCCGGCCTGCCAGGCCGAGACGATGGATTGAATCTCATGCGCAGAAAGTCCCTTGGTCGTGAAATCCGTGTTGAGTTCGAGGGTGACTTGTTCCGTCGTCACGGACTCCGGTGAGTCCTCGGTCGAGTTCCACCAGTAAGCCCAGCGCAACACATGAAAGATGGATTCACTCACGCTCAAGGCGATGTTGCTCAGGATGCTATGCTCGCCGGTCTGACGCAGTTCGATGGCGTCGGCGGTTTCACCGACCTTCTTGTTGCTTTCGAGCAGACGTGAACCAAGCACGGCCATCAATCGCTCATCGCGATCCATCGCCTTCTCGAATGTGTTCAAGCCGTGGCCGGTGAACTCCAAGTAACCGGCAGTCGCGCCGGTTTGCTCAGTGACCCAAGCCGTGCTGGAGCCGATGCGCAGCGACGCACTCTTGTCAAAACCGCTCACCCACGCCGTTGGCAACGCCGTGAAGTGAACGCCATGCTTGAAGTCCGCGTTGAGGCGATAGTGGTCGAGGTTCACGGCGATCACGTCGCCGAGCGGCAGCTTGTCCACATCGGGGCGCGAATGTCGTGGCCCGTGAAAAACGAACGGCAGCAGAGGAAGCGGTTTGCCGAGGCGCAGCGGTGTGCGCGTTTCCATCAGCTTCCATTTCGATTTCTCCGATTTACGTTTGCCGCCGCTCACAGCTTCGGGTCGCCAGAGTTCCACCAGGCACGAATGAGTCATCTGCCCATCAGCACCCGCCCCGCCGACGAGACGCAGCACACGGATCTGTTCACCCGCCTTGGTCTCGAAATCATCACTCCGGTCCATTACCGCACCGTGCGGTTCGTAGAGCACAACCAGAGTCGGGATGTTGCGTCCATTGATGCGTTCAATGCGCCAGTTCAAAATGTTCTCCGCCGCGTAAGTGGACACATACACGCGGTTCTCTGTTTCGCTCTCCCAATCAATGAGTGTGCCTGCGCGACCCACAGCGATGACTTCCACGAGAATGTCCTTCGCGTAACCCTTCAGCGTCGTGCCGAGCATGTCCGCGTCGTGGTTGAACGCCTTCAGCGCACGGCCCAGCGCCGTGCTTTCATCGGGCAGCTTGATGAACGGCAGTCGGCGAAAAATCTGGCCGATATAACCATCAGCGGTGCGCGCGGTCGCATTGAAAAATGAAGCGCGGGCGACGTAACCGGCGTATTCCTCATCGCTCTGCGAGTCGAGACGCATCAGATACTTCTCGCCCGCCGCTTTCACTGCGTCTTCGCCCGCAATCACGTCGCGGGCACGGGACCAGGCTACGAGATTTTCAAGGTAGTCAGGATGCAAAGAATTCACTGGCATGATTGACTTGTAGCACGGGAATTTTTCAACCGAGCCGTGACGATTGGCATATCGCGCAGACACGCGAACAGCAGCGCGCTTTCGACGAATGACCGCGAATCGGCGGCTTGGTGAAAGAGTTTGACAGGATCAGAGTGGGCTACGTTTCGGTTCCTTCCGGGCCTTGGCACGGGCTGTTACAGAAGGGGTAGGTGGTGTTTGGTTGTGGGACTCCTAGGGGGTATGGGGGTGGGTTGCAGGGGAGGAGCGAGGAGGAAGGAGGTTTGCGGGTGGTGGCAGAAGTGGTGATCAAGGTGGTTGTCGTGGTTGTGAATGAGTGATGGCAGTTGGTGGTTGGTGCGTGGCGCGGTGGTATTTAATTTCGTTCGTGCGGGATTGTTTCAAGTCGCTGCTTTCTTCCTTTCTCGGCTCGCTGCGGAGTTTCAATTTGTGCGCGTCTGGGAAGGTGCAGCATCTTTTAATTCCCAATTGCTTTCCATTCGTCGCTCGCAGCCAGGAAATCTTCTCGTGGGATCACATCTCTCTTAAATTTATCGTGGCGGCACTTCTTCAAATTCTGCGCGTGGAAATTTCAACAGCAGGAGAATGCGCTTCAATTCAAAGTGCGCGGCGTGATGAACGTCTCTCGTAATTCAATTGCGCGTCAGGCGAAGCGAACGTCACTTGGACAATTCACGTCGCACAAAGACAAAGTTAGTTCGCGATGCTCAGAGTTCACGAACGCGCAACCGGCACACGCGCTCTCAGTTAGTGAGTCCTCGCCGCGCGCGGTCGCTAACGCGACCAAGCGCGGCACCGGGCGGCGTCTCCCTAGTTAGAAAGTCCCTCTCCGCCGCCCTTTCGCTACCAGCGCGCGCGGATTGCGTCTTCTCCAGTTCGAGAGTCGCCATTCCAATTAACCTGCACGGGTTGGCGGATGGTTCACGCGCGCTGGTCGGCGGGAAACTGCTCGGCGCTAACGCGCCTCGCAGACAACGCGCTTCGCGCGCCAGGAACGTCGTGAGCACGGTGCGGCACCGACCTCACTCCGAGGGACGATGTTTGGCTTCGCGTGCTTCGTCTCGTTCCTGCGACATCACCCGAAGCAACGCCTGGCCCGCGCTTCGCGACGGGCCCGGACGATGCGCCGACAGACAGCGCGCCACGGCGAACGGTCGCTCCGGCTACGATGCTCATGCTTGCGCGTCTGGGCCTGCACTGAACCGTTCGTCGTGTCGCGCAGACTGTCGGCGGGGAGTGAGCCTGACTCCGAGCTTTCAACTCGCTTCACTCCACTCCGTTATGCCGCCGGGCCGCGAACCGCTCCACGGCCTTGCAGCTTCACTTCGTTCCGTTCCACTCGTTGAAACATCGGAGACAGGCGGGGGAAGATGCTCGCGGACTCGCACGCACGGCGTATCGAGTGGGAGGTTGATCAGAAGCGGAGGAACCGCGACTCCACGGAAAACTTTCGCTCCGGGAGGCGGCTGGCATCAAGGCACGGCTGCGACTACGGTGCTCATTCTTCCGCGCCTGTGTCTCCGCCTTGCTCCATTTCTCAGGCACAATCGCCGTTATGTTCACTTTCGCCCCAACACCGGCACCCGCTTCGCAGGACCCCCGGTGTTGGGTCCCCGCCGTCTCCCGCCTAACCCGCCGACCCATCCGACGGCCCGATTAAGTGATACATAACAGCAGATTGTGCCCAAGAAAACGGCGAGCCTGTCACGGTGCCTGCTTCCCCGACCTCGCGCTCGTCGGGCACGTCTGACGTGGCAGACACCGCACCAGGCTCGCCGGCAGCCTTGATGCCAGCCGCCTGATTCTTCGCGGTTGATCAGTTAGTGTGGAATCGCATCCCCTGTGGCCCCCACCCATCCCCGATGCTTGACCCCTTCCATCCCCAAGGGGTCTTCGCGAGAGAAGAAAGACGCAGAAGTTTTCAGGCTGTTTTTGCTTCGCAGCGAATGCCGTCCAGTTCCATCGCCCTTCTGTGCGCGCCGGGCATCGCGGCGTCCTTGGCTGGTGCCCTCTGAAGACTACTCCCAGCCGGAAGCCACGAGGCGCTTACTTCAAGCGAAGGGCGATGGGACAGGACGGCAATCATCAAAAAAAAAGCCATGAAAACTAAATCATTAAAATCGAAATCAGCGCCAGAGCTCCAGGTCCAGTCCAGCAATCATCAATCGGCAGCGGAGCCGACACCGGCAGCAGAGCAGAGCGAGCAGGCAGGTTTGCTTCGCATCGACTTCGAGCAGCGGCGGATCAATCGCCAGTTGCCGACCGAGCAGGTTTTGGATCTCTTGCAGCGTCGTTTGCGTCGGGCGTTCGAGCTTGCGGAGATTGTCGGCCAGTGGGTTTGGGTTTCGTTCTCCGAGCGGCAGCCGCGCGAGATCACCGCCGAGCTTTCACAGCTTGGTTTCCATTGGAACAACAAGCGGCAGGCTTGGCAGCACCCGTGCGGGCAGTTCACCGCCAGCACACCACGCGACCCGCGCACCAAATACGGCAGCCGTTTCGCCGCCGATTCACAGGCGGCCTGATTCACCGAAGACACCCACCATGAGAAGTTCACGCCGACGCCTTCCGATTCCGCAGCACGAGTTTGGTTTCACGCCGGACACGTTCCGCTTGATGCAGGACACAGCGGCGGACGGTGAGCGGATCACACGCGAGCGCGCCGAGGCTGAAAAGGCCCGGCGTCTCGCGGATTCCGAGCAAAACCTTCTCTTTCACCAAAAGGAAAATTCCCATGACTAACTTTTCATTTCGACTGCGCGCGGGCGACCTCATCCGATACGAGGGGAAGCCGTGCCGCGTGTTGCGCGTCACTGATTCAAGCGCGGTGGTTGCCATCACGCGACCGCCTCGCGACTTCACCACGCTCTTTGGCGTGCGTGTTCACATTCAACCCAAGCCCGCCCTCGTGCGGATTTCTCCCAACTCCGAAATTCCAATTCTGAACCGCCCATGAATACATCACATAACGCCGACGAGTTCGGCCCCGTCATTTACAGTTACACACGCGCTCAGGCTGTTGCCGATGGCGTGCAAGTTGAAGTCACGAAGATCGCCGCCGAAGCCGGGATTTGTTTTCCCGTATTCATTACGCGATGCGTCTTTGAAAGGTTCGTCGCCGTCCCGGAGCGAGTGACAGGGCAGGATGAAGCCGGGAGACTTTGGGACATCGTTTGGATGCTGCGCTTTGCGATCATGCGAGCGCGGCCCGGAGTGCAGCGCATTCCCGTGGCGCTCTACGTTCGCAACGACAACCGGCGCGCGACCTTGATCAAGTTGATTGCGACGTGTGGCCCGCTCGACATCGACGATCCCCAGCCCTCGATCACGGTGATGTTGCCGGACGAAGATTGATTGACGCGGAAGCACGACGGCTGAAATTCAAACTCTCAGCCGTTTTTTGCTTTGGCTGGTCCTCGCGCCGGCCCAGACCCGCGCCAGAGGGCAAGCCCTCTGGACTCCATCATGTTCGCGCGCCAAACGGAGCGGCAATCTATTCCGTGAACTCCACAGATCGCCGCGAATGGCCGCTTCGCAGCGAGGCGCGCGAGGCCCTCCCATCCCATTGCTCGCCCCTTCCGCGAATCCAAGGGGCTGCGCTCACATAGCAATTGTGTCCGCGCCGGTTGGTCGTAAAATAATCCGGTGACCAAACAAGACATCATCTCAGAGTGGGCGAGCGCCCTCGATGCAGACACATTTCTCACGGCGAAACATGATCCGTCATCTCTTTCAATTTCGTTTGGAACTTTCCGAACAGTTCTTTCAGCAGAAGCTTCTTCGAGTTTGGAACGCTTCATTAAGTCCGGGAGCTACAGTATTCGCCACTATGAAGACACTGGTAAGCCGAAAAGTGCGGGCGTATTCGAGATAGTTCCATTGGGGACCGCTCCATTTGATGTTGCGGGTTCAGGCGTAGCCCCTGGCTCACTTACTCCTTCGGGATCTTACGATCGACTGCTGGTAGTCAGTGGTGCTTTGCAAGGATGGCACGTCTATGCTGAGGATTCGTCGAGATTGAGCGGAAGCGGAAGCATCGGGCGCTGGAAATACTCCGGGGAATATTGAGGCTTACAACCCCGCCAGCTTCCGCTGTCTGACCTCTCGCGGCTTCGTCGCAATTAAATATCGCAACGCATCCGCCGCGTCATCACCGCCGATGCCTTCTTCGTCGGCATCGACTTTCAACACATCTTCGGGACGATTTGGATCGTGTTGCATGGCGGGCAGAGCATCGAGCAGGCGCGCGCAGCGGCGGTGAATGAATAGTCGCGGCGCAATGCTCGCGTCCACATCGCCAAGGCGGTGCAGGATCTCCGCCCAGCCGTTGATGCGGTCCATGTTCGCGACGGTCAGGCGGAGGCCGAGCTTCGCGTATTGCGCGGCGACAGTGGTGCCGTCGCTCTGACGTGAGAACACATCCGCGCCGGCCACGAAGCGGCGCAAGTCCGTGAGCGCGAGCGGCCGCTGGTTCGTTCCAACACCGCTCTTGTGCCGCGCGAGCATAGCCGTGATCCCGGCCGCGTGACGTTGCGGCAGCCAAAGCCGTTCCGCGTGTTCGTCCACGACGAACACATTACCATCCGAATCAGTGCACCCGAGCAGCGCCACGGTGTAATGCGTGAACCCGTAGTCGAGCGCACAAAACCATTCCCGCGCCCGCGTGTCGTCGAAATCCTCGATGGCGTGAACCTCGCGCTTCCAAGTCGTGAAGAATTGCCCGGCCGCAATGTCCCAATCGCCATCAAACCACGCCCGCTTCTGCCAGCCGGTGAGATTTGAGAGAACTTTGACGTATTCGGCATTCGTGAAGCGGTTGTCCGTGACACGCGCCGGGATGAATCGCGTCTCCGTCTCCTGGCCGCGTTGAAACGGCACAATAAATTTCTGTCGATACCAGGCATGACCGACGCCACCGGGATTCGTCGTGGAGTAAATGCGTGGGCGCCAGTTTGGTTTGGACGTGCGGCAGCACGTCGTGATGTCCTGATGCTTCCGCGAGCTGAGGGTCGTGGCCTCCTCGATCCCAATCACGTCGTATTCCAGCCCGAGGTAAGCGTCGATGTCCTTCTCGTTTTGAAAGTGACCCGCGATGATCCGCGATCCGTTCGCAAAATTGAGCACGCCACGGTAAGCGGAAAACTCGTGCGGCAGGCGATGGAAGAGACGGCGGCGCAAGTCCTCAAAGTTCTCGACGTTGGCCTTGCCGACCTTGCGAAGCAGCAGGCACTTCAGCCCTGGCACGCGCTGACAATCCTCAGCGCCCATTTGCGCGAGCAACCAATGACTCTTGCCGCCGCCACGCGCGCCGCCATACCCGATGGCCGTCGGTCCATCGGTGCGGTCGCACGATCGCGCCGCCGCGCTCGCCGCGAGTTGCCGTGCCTGCAACACCACTTGCGCGCGGATGAAGTTCTCCATTTGTTCCACGGGGCAACCCGCCCGCCGGCCCGCCGCCGCGTATTGTTCAAGGGCGTTCATTTCGCCTCCGGTAACGCGATGGGTTGCACGTCGATCACGTTCGCTGGCAACGGTTTACCATAAATCTTCTCCAGCGCCGCCTTGAACTCGACTTGGATTGGCCCGCCATCCTCGCCGGTGACTTCGGTTTTCTCCGTCGCCATGCCGGACGCCAATCGTCCGAGCTTCGACGCCACTTCGAGGATGCGGGCGATGTCGGCGAGGTTGGCATACACGGTGGTCTTCGCCATGAAGGCTTCGAGCGCCCGCTTCGCAGCCGCGATGCACTTCTCGTGCATCTCCCATTCGCGTTCGCGGACTTGTTGCTGGCGCGTCAGCCATTCCGCAGCCTTGCCGCGCGCCAATGCTTCGGTCGCCTCACGCTCGACGACGGCCAGGTGCGAAGTGTGTGCGGCCACGCGCTCTGTCCAGCGCCAGCGTGCCGACCAACGGCGCACTAGCTGTTCACTCTTGGCTAACTTTGTTGCCACACTCGCCGTGGATCGTTCTGACCCAAGGCTGAGGTAGAGAGCAAAGGCCGAGAACGCCTTGTCAGTTTCCTTTTCCTGTTGTTCAAACGGCAGTCTCATTCAATTGGTTCTTTCATTCAGGGCAGGCGGACGGCAGGGAGAAGGGGAACCCGACCCCAAGGAGGGTTCTCCCTTCTCCTGCCTGTTTGGTGCCTTCTTCTTTTAAGGGATGTGACACCTGACACTTCGGGCCTTTCATTGGGTTTTCTCGCTTCCTTTCATCCAGTAGAAACCACCACCTTGAACAATAGTCCCCGTCTCCGTCAGACGTTCGAGGTAGCGAGTGGCCGTCCGGCGGCTCATTTTAAGGTTTTCGGCGGCATCTTTAACGATACTCGTAAAGCTTTTGCCCTTAGTTCCAACGATTTGCTCCACAAACTCCTTGTCGGTGCAAACCTTGTTCTTCGATTGCGGCCGGCGGAGGGCTTCGGGATTCAACTCTGGCGCGACGCGCATCAAGGGGAACTCCCACGACACCACGAACTCAGGCAGGCGCGGCAGGTTTCGCAGGATGGTGTTCACCGTGAAACAGTCCTGCTCCTCGTGCGGTGTCAGCACCATGATGCTGTCGGGATCGCGCACCCAAGCACCCGCCCCACTCATGCGATCCGCCGCCTCCTTGCTCGTGCTGTCTCCCTTCGCGAAGTGATGCGCCACGACCACGGCCGCGCCGGAAGATTGCGCGAGTCGCTCCAACTCATTCATCAGCCCGGCGATCTCCCCGTTGGCGTTCTCATCCCGGTCGCCCAAGACTTTGTAGGCGGGATCAAGAATGATGAGTCCGAACTGATGCTTCGCCAGTTGCTCTTCGAGCTTGGGACGTAGCAACGTCAGGTCCGCGTTGTGACCGCGCAGATTCCAAAGATGGAACGTGTCGCCGACGCCCTGGCACTCAGGCCGCGCGGCGCACAGCGCGTTGATGCGTTGCGCGATGGCCCAGCCGTGCAATTCGAAATTGATATAGACCACCGGCAACTTGGTGCATTGCCGACCCCACCATTTCTGTCCGCTCGCAACGCTGATGGCTAGGTCCAGCAAACCCCATGACTTGTTCGACTTCGACGTGCCGCCCAAAATCATTTTGCAGCCTTGATGCAACACGCCCTCGATGATTTGCGGCGGCGGTGTCGGCATGTTCTCGGCGAACTGCCGCAGCGAAATGATTTCCGGCAGCGCAGGCGGCACGGCTCCCAAGTCTTCGGCGATGTCGATTTGTTCGTTCATAGGTGGCCCTCTGCTAAGAGTTGAGCCAGATGAGTTTTTGCAGCCGCCCGTCACGGAATGCGCCCGGCACGCGAACGGGTTGCGAATAGGTGAATACTTTCGGGTCGCAACCAAAGGCCACGAGTCCGGCCTTCAGCCTGGACTCCAAGACTTTGTTGCGTGGCGCGTCAAACCAGCCGTGCAGCGACTTGCCGGCGGTGTCGATGATGCAATGGAGGCGGTAGCGAAGACGGTGACGTAGGTAGGCGAACACCGCGCCGAATTCATCCTTCGCCAGCGTGTCGCTCTCGATGACGAGGAACCGATGGCCGTTCAAATTCTCATTGCTCCGCTGAAAACTGCCCGGCTTGAACGACGAGCCGCAGGTGTAGTTCCCCAGCACCGGCCCGATCTGATACCAGTCCGACACCGGACGAAAATGCGTGCGATGCTCCGGCTTGCCCGAACTGAACACATCACCGACCCACAGGTGGCAATGCGCCGGCCACAGCTTCAGCCAGGTGCGAAATTGATCTTCGGGGTCGCGTTCACTGACTTGCAGCGGCGACTCACCAAGGATTTTGATCACCGGCCAGTAAAAGCGTGTGAGCATTTCGCCGCGAAAGCGTTCCGCAAGCACGCGCACTGTTTCGAGCACGAGCCGTTCATCAGCGGAAGAACCTTGTGCGCGGGCCGTCGCCTGAATCACTTCACGCGGCAATACCTCACCGCTCGATTGCAGAATGTCGCCGCTCCGCAAGACGTGCCCGCCGGGCAGCGTCATCTCCCACGGACTCGCGCCAATTTCGCGACGCAAGCGGCGATTCGCCTCCGCGACCGCACTGATGCACGAGGCATGGAAACAAAAGATCGTCGGCGCACCGTCCACGTTTACGCGGCAGTCCTTCGCGCCAGTGCGCGACGTGTGCAGCGCCTCGCCGGGACAACGGCAATGACCGCTGACTTCCGATTGCCACTCGACGGAACTGAGCAGACGCGCGGCGATGGTGCGGGGATCAGTCATGCACCGCCCTTCGATTCAAATGCTCGCAGCGCAAAGCCCGCTGGACGAAAGATCACGATTGCGCTGGGGAATGGCGCGCAGTTCGTGGCGTTGCCGAACTTGAGGCGACCGCGCAGCAGACGAATCTCGCCGCGCATAGCGAAGTCATGCCACCAAGCCGTATCCGTGCGCGCGGGCACGAGGCACACCACCGTTGCCCCGGCTTGCGCTGACTCGAATGCCTTCTGCATCCAGCGCCCGATCACCGTGCCGTAGGGCGGATTCATGAACACCACGTCACCGCGCCAGTCTTGGACGAGGCCATCATCGGCCACGGTAAAGAAGTGCCGACACTTGGCATTCTCCGCCGTCGCGCACGGGTCGAGCGTGAACGCGAACTCACGGGCCAGCGAATCGAACAGCCATCGCGGCGTCGCCCACTCACAAGTGGCGGAAGAGAAATGCACGTTCGCGGTGTTCACGACTTGAACTAGAACGGGAGTTGCGGCTCGCAGTGCTGCTTCGCCGCGCGGATGAAATCCGTCGGACGTTGCAACTCTTGATCGGCGACCTTCGCCGGCAGAAAGAACAGGTTCCGCGAGCCATACTGAGCGGCGATAAAAGTCAGCACCATTTCCTCAGTCACGGGATCACCCGCGAGCAACGCCTGAAGCCGCTCCACCGTTCGCAGCGGCAGACGCGAGCCAGTTGTGATTTGTGCGCTCATGTCAAAGACAGCCGAGCACGTCGGCAACCTTCGCGGTGAGTTCCAGATCGTTCCGCAGATACTCCACCGCCATCGCGCGGTCGCTCTGCCAGAATTTCGCAAAATCCGCGCCGCTGCCGTTCTTCGCGCCAACTCCGAAGTGTTTGGCGATGGCGTCGAGTGAACCGCGCGCCTGCCGATCACCGAGTTGCCAGGCATCGCGAAGATCAACCATCTCGTCGCTCCAGTAACGTCCGCGCCGAATGCCGGAAGGCACCGGCACACGATGCTTCCACGAACGGCGAATCAGGAATGGCAAATCGAACAAGTGCGAGTTGAAGCCGATCATTTCATTGATGCGTCCCATCTCACCCCGGCACACATCCCAAAACTCGGTGAGCAGCGCCGCCTCGTTCTCGTTGTCGAGAACACGAAAGCCGCTGAAATCGATCAGCCCAATCGCGAGCACGCGCCCGGTGAGTGGGTCGAGCGCGGCCTTCTCATAGAAGTCGCGCCGATGATTCACTTCCGCCTCGGCGATCTTCGCCGCGATCTTTTCCGGGTCTTTCAAATTCCCGGTGCGGACCTCCGCCGGATCGAATGGCGGCACGAGGGCCGCCAGTTCGGATTCCGGCAGAGGCGCAGTCTCAATATCGAAGACAATGGTGTTCATGTTGGGATGTCGTTTGGATCAGAAACCCACTTCGGGATCGAACGGGATGTTGTCCTCGGCGGGCGCCGCGAGCGGCGCGGGACTTTTGGAAGGCACCGGAACCGGGCGCGGGGCCGGAGCCGCAGGACGCGGAGCCGACGCCGGAACGGTCGCCGCCTGTTTCGCCTTCCACTCAGCGATGCGCTGACGCGCCGCCGCCGGATCATAATGACCGGACGGCGCGAGCTTCTTTGTGGGCTTCGAGATCGCGTCGATGCTCGCGTAGGTTTTGCCCACGAGATTTTGTTGATGCGAAATGACCAGCGTGCAGCACGCGCCGATCAGCTTCGACAAGTCGATGGACTCGCCCGGCAACACCGGACGCCCACGCCACTTGCCGATGAAATCCGCCAACTTCGCTTTCGGATGAAGCGAGGCCGTGAAGTTTTTCGACACCGTGCAGTTGCGCCCGTCATCGGTCTTCTGCTCCGACTCAAAGACGAGCTTCACCTTCGACACGATGCGCTCTTGTCCCTGATACTCTGTCTTGACCAGGCCAAGGTCGATCACGTCCATGCACACGCCGGGATGGATGCCTTCGGGATGCGGCTTAAAGTCGCCGCCTTCGTTACATTGCAGGATCATACTCATACTTTTTGTTTTGTTTGTTCGGTCGTTGATTTGTTGGTGATGCTCTCCGGCGGCAACACGCCGCGGAGAAATTGGAAAAGTGTTTCGGCATCCAGCGTGACCAGCCAGCGGCGGCGATTCCGCTTGTGCGCCACCAGCGGCACCTTGCCGCCGCAATCGCGCCGCGCCTGCTCCATCGCCTCCTCGATGTTCAACCGCTCGACGGCCTTGACCTCGAAATGCGCCCAGCCCAGCCCGTCGCAAACCACATCAGGAGAATCAGGCGAGCCACAGAACTGCTGACCGCGCCGCGCCTCGTAGCCATTGGCGCGCAATTCGTCCCGCCACTGCCGCTCGCCGCGTGCGCCCTTCGCCCGACTGTTCACGCGCCCTCCTTTGCCGGTGCGTCGCTGGACACGAGTGCGGTTTTGATCAAATGCCGGTGAACATCGTCGAGGCAAAATCTGATCAAGCGCCCCTTCAGGCGCAAAAAAGGGATCTCTTTTTTTGCCATCATAGCGGTGATCGTGCGAATGGAGACTTGGAGGAGCGCAGCCATTTGCGCCTTCGTGAGAAACATCTGCCCCGGCGGCAGCGCGGGCATTTGAGAGGCGTGGGCGTGGCGCTTAATTGGGACGCGGCCTTTCATTGCGCGCCCTCCGCGTGCTCGTGGGCAAAGCCGCCTTGCGACTTGGAAAGACCGTCGAGGAACTGGAGCATGTCGCCGACGTGGAAAAGTGTCTGGCCGCGATTCGCTCCCGGCGTCTTCAGGTTGACGACACGCACCTGCACGCGAGCCAGGCCGTCCGGCCCAAGCAGATTGTAGAGCTTGGCGTGCTTCAGCCCCGTGAACTGACAGCGTTGCCCATTAGGCGGGATCGGCGTCCATCGGTCCGCCACTCGGCTGACCACCGGACTCGTTTCTTCAATGACAAACGTCTTCATAAAAACCTGCGCTGATGTAGCGCATGGTTTTTACGAGAAATCGGCGGCGTGGTTTTCGGTGCGCAAACGTGGAGAATGGATGCGCAAACGTGGATTTGCGTGACGCAAAGATCGGGCGGACCAACTACTTTACCTCAACAAGTTTCGCAAAAAATTTATTGACGGTTTTTGAAGAAAAGGCGCTTGGACTACGTTCGTGTTTTTGCAGCGGCAAGTTGATTGAACCGCATCACGACAAGCCAGCGAGCCACGATTGGGCACGCTGCCATGATGTAGTTGCTGCGATCATCGTCAGGATTGTCGATGAAGGCGCGCGCCAGCGTGAGCGCTTCAGATAAGTATGCCTCATCCCAAGTACCAAGAGGACTCCAGGCGTCCAGCATCGAAGCTTTCAAGAAGTCTCCGTCGCCGGCCAGGAGGCCAAGGTCGGGCGAGTGTTCGACGGACTGCTTCGCGAATGACAAAAGACCAACGAGATCTTTTTCTCGACTGAGCTTAGTCCCAGCCTTTCCCCGGAATAATTGCTTCGCTGCTTCATCCGTTGGTGGTCCGAGATTCCAGAGCTGACTCACTGCCCGACCTGCCTTTTGCTGCGCACTGGCGCGTGACTTTTGGGCCTCTTCAGAAGAGTTGTGCCCAGGAACAGCACCGTGGTGATCATTCCATGAAGCAACCAATGCGTCTGCGTGCTTCACCCAATCTTTGCGGTCGAGACAGAAAACGCCCGTCACGAGGACAGATGCCTGTTGCTCGACAAAGAGCGCACGGCCCGAAGCGTTCCAAATCTGGAGGGCTCTACCTGCGACCTCGCTTGGACTCACGGCACCGTCACCGCTCTTCACAAGCGTCGCGGCGAGCATTGCCAACCGAAACTGCCCGACGGGTTTGAACTCGGCCACCATCGGGTTTTCTGGTATTCCCACTGAACGCAGACGTTGCGCGTATGGCGTGCCTTGCGCCTGTTCTTCGTGCTGAATGTTTGGCTTTTCCTTTTGCACCGGTGCCGGTTTCTTTTTCATGCGTTGATGCTGGGAAGTTTCGTCACTGCCGCCCGCAGCGTAGCAAGTTGCGTGTGCGTGTAAACTGCGTGGCAGCGGTCATCCGAATGCCCTGCGAGCAACTGCCGCACATCCGGCGCGATTCCAGCGTTGGCCAGCGCGGACACGAAACTGTGACGCAAGCTGTGAAACGTGAACTTGTTGAACTTGTGTCCGGCCGTGCCCCGCGCCGCTACGGTTTCCTGTACGATGCCGGCCTTGGCCATCACGCGGTGGAATTGGATGCTCAATCCATATTTGCCGCTCACCTTGCGTCGCGCCATCGTCGGGCAAAGCATCTCCTTCGAGTCCGACACGGGAAGTGGCCTTGCCCCGATTTGGTGGACAGGTGTTGGGTGAGTGTGTGAGCTGGGCAGCAAGCACATGAACAACACGAGCAAGACCAAATACAAGCGGTACG